>NZ_JBLIWA010000045.1:40394-98055 GCF_047525675.1 Streptomyces sp. 796.1
GAGGAGTCCTCCTGCCGCCACCGGACGGTCATCGCGCGGCGCCGTCAGCGCGTCAGCAACGCGCCATCAGCGACAAGTCGCGTACCGCAGCCGGCCGTACGCACCCAAGCCGCGCCGCAAGCCGCCCCCGCGCCGTCCCGCGAGCCGTCCTCACACCGCGTCGCAAGCCTGTGCCCGCACCGCGCGGGCCAGGTCGTCGCGGCCCTCGGCGACCAGGCGGCGCAGCGCCGGTGCCGCGTCCGGGTGCGCGGTGAGCCAGCCCTCGACGGCGTCCAGCGTCGCCTGGTCGCCCTGGACCAGCGGGAACAGCCCCGTGACCACGGACATCCCGATCTCGATGGAACGCTCCTGCCACACCCGCTCCAGGGCCGCCAGATAGCGCGGCGCGAACGGGGCGAGCAGTTCGCGCTGGTGCGACTGGGTGAAGCCGGCGATGGTCGCCTCCACCAGCGCGTTGGACAGCTCGTCGCGGTCCACCACCGACTCCCACGCCGCCGCCTTGACCTCGGCCAGCGGGCGCGCGGCCAGGCAGCGCACCTGGTGCCGCTTGCCGGACGCGGTGTCGTCGCGGGCCAGTTCGGCGTCGATCTGCGCGGCGTCGGCGGCGCCGTGCGCGGCCAGCGTGGCCAAGAACGCCCAGCGCAGCTCCTGGTCCACGTCGAGGCCGTCGATCTTGGCCCCGCCGGCCAGCAGCCCGCTCAGCAACTGGAGGTCGCCTTCGCCGCTGGCCAGGCCGGCGAAGAAGCGGGCCCACGCCAACTGGTGCCCGCTGCCGGGCACCGCCTGCCGCAGCTCCCGCAGCGCCGCCTGGGCCAGCGCCTGCCCGGCCGCCTCGCGCGAGGCCGGCGTCGCGTAGTGCGCCAGTGCGTACCCCGCCCAGGACTGCACCATCTGCAACACGCCGATGTCGCTCTCCGTGCCGGCGAACGTCTCGACCAGGGAGAGGAAGTCGCGGGCCGGCATCAGCCCGTCGCGGGTCAGGTTCCACAGTGCCGACCAGCACAGGGCGCGCGCCATCGGGTCCGACAACTCGCCCAGGTGCCCGCGCAGGGTGGCCAGCGAGCCCTCGTCGAAGCGGACCTTGCAGTACGTCAGGTCCTCGTCGTTGAGCAGGATCAGGTCCGGCCGCTCCACGCCCACCAGGTCGGGCACGGCGGTGCCGGGGCCGGCCACGTCCACCTCGGCCTGCGCGTACCGCTTGAGCTCGCCGCCGGCGCGCCGGTAGAGGCCGACCGCGATCCGGTGCGGGCGCAGCGTCGGGTAGTCGGTCGCCGCCTCCTGCCGCACCGACAGCTCGGTGATCTTGCCGGCCGCGTCATAGGTGACCTGCGGGGTCAGCACGTTGACGCCGGCGGTCTGGAGCCAGGCCGCGGACCAGGCGGCCATGTCGCGGCCCGAGGTCTCCTGCAACACCGTGAGCAGGTCGCCGAGGGTGGTGTTGCCGTACGCGTGCTGCTTGAAGTAGCGGCGGGCGCCCTCAAGGAACGCCTCCTCGCCGACGTAGGCGACGAGCTGCTTGAGCGCGGAGGCGCCCTTGGCGTACGTGATGCCGTCGAAGTTGAGCTTGGCGTCCTCCAGGTCCCGGATGTCGGCGGTGATCGGGTGCGTGGAGGAGAGCTGGTCGGCGCGGTAGGCCCAGCTCTTGCGGCGGTTGGCGAAGGTGATCCAGCCGTCCGTGAAGCGGGTGGCGCCCACCAGTGCGTACGCGCCCATGAAGTCGGCGAAGGACTCCTTCAGCCACAGGTCGTCCCACCACTCCATGGTGACCAGGTCGCCGAACCACATGTGGGCCATCTCGTGCAGCAGGGTGTTGCTGCGGGCCTCGTAGGACGTCTGGGTGACCTTGCCGCGGAAGACGTACTCCTCGCGGAAGGTGACGCAGCCCGGGTTCTCCATCGCACCGATGTTGTACTCGGGCACGAACGCCTGGTCGTACTTGCCGAACGGGTACGGGAAGTCGAACCGGTCGTGGAAGAAGTCGAAGCCCTGCTTGGTGACGGTGAAGATGTCGTCCGCGTCGAAGTGCTTGGCCAGCCCCTTGCGGCAGAGCGCGCCGAGCGGGATCTCCAGGGTGCTGCCGTCGGCGAAGGTGCGGCTGTAGTGGGCGTGCTCGTAGTGGTACGGGCCGGCGACGACGGCCGTGATGTACGTGGAGATCGGCTTGGTCGGCACGAAGCGGGTGTGGGTGCCGCCGCCGTCGGTCGGGGTCGGCTCGCCGTCCAGGTCGCCGTTGCTGAGCACGGTCCAGCCCTCGGGCGCGGTCACCGCGAAGGTGAAGGGCGCCTTCAGGTCGGGCTGCTCGAAGTTGGTGAAGACCCGGCGGGCGTCGGCCGGCTCGAAGTGCGTGTAGAGGTAGACCTCGCCGTCCTCGGGGTCCACGAAGCGGTGCAGGCCCTGGCCGGTCTTGCTGAACGCGCACTGCGCGTCCACCGTCAGCACGTTCTCCGCCGCCAGGTCGGCCAGCGCGATCCGGGCACCGTCGTAGACCTCGGCCGGGTCGAGCGCCCGCCCGTTCAGCGTGATCGCCGTGATCGAGGGCGCCAGCAGGTCGGCGAAGGAGGCGGCGCCCACCGTCGCCGAGCGGAACCTGATGGTCGTGGTGGAGCGGAAGGTGCGCACCGCCCCGGCGCTCTCGTCGGGGCCGAGGGCGCTGCGCACGTCGAGCGCGATGTCATACGCGTCCACGGTGAGTAGCTGGGCCCGGGTGCGGGCCTCTTCACGGGTCAGGTTCTCACCGGGCACGACGGGACTCCCTCGTCTTCGTCTCATGTGTAGGTCAGTAGGAATCATTTCATGCGTGCTGCACGGAGCTCATAAAGGGAGGGAATGGTGGCCGGCCATGCCGGGGAACGCGCCGGCGTGGGGCCCGAGCGGTGACGGGGGCCGGTGGTACGTGGCAGGGTCGGGCACGCACAAGGCCCCCACGCGAGTCGACCGCGTGGGGGCCTTGCTCTCTTCATTTCCGCCCGCCTACGTGAAGGGTGAGAAGACGATCACGTGAGCAGGAGGTCTGGGGCGCCGGCTCGGCGGGGTGCGGCGGCGCGGGCACCGGCCTCACCGGCCAGGTGGGCCCAGGCGGGACGGGTCGGTCCGGACCGGAGCAGACCGATCACGCCGGGGCGGGCCGGATCGAGCCGGTGCCCGGCGCCGCGCGGGGTCAGGGGGCGAGCAGCAGGCTCTGCGCCCGCTCGGTGGCCGAGCGGTAGCGCTTGGCGACGTCCTGCCAGTTGACGACCTGCCACATCGCCTCGATGAAGTCCACCTTCTGGTTCTTGTACTGGAGGTAGAAGGCGTGCTCCCAGGCGTCGAAGACCAGGATCGGCACCGAGCCCTGACCGACGTTGCCCTGGTGGTCGTAGACCTGCTCGACCACGAGTCGGCCGCTGACCGGCTCGTACGCCAGCACGCCCCAGCCCGAACCCTGGGTGGTGGCGGCGGCCTTGGTCAGATGCGCCTTGAACTTGGCGAAGGAACCGAACGACTCGGTGATGGCGCCCGCCAGGTCGCCCACGCCGTCCGCCTCCAGCGGCTCGCCGCCGCCGTCACCGGTCATGTTGTGCCAGTAGATGCTGTGCAGGATGTGCCCGGACAGGTGGAAGGCCAGGTTCTTCTCCAGGCCGTTGATCGCGCCCCACTGGTCCTTGTCCCGGGCCTCCGCGAGCTGCTCCACAGTGTCGTTGGCGCCCTTGACGTAGGCGGCGTGGTGCTTGTCGTGGTGCAGCTCGATGATCTCGGGGCTGATCACCGGGGCCAGCGCCGCGTAGTCGTACGGAAGTTCAGGAAGTGTGTAGATGGCCATGCCGAGCCCTCCGACTGCTTATTGCAATTAACTTGCAAGTGCACGCTACCAGCAAGACCATTTCGCGCCATGGAGCGGCGCTGACCTGGTCCAAAAGGCTGAGGCGGGGTGGTTCCCCGGTCTGAGGAACCACCCCGCCTCGCGGGAGTGCTGGCGACCCGTCGGCGGGCGCCGGTCGATGTGCGGTCCGGTTAGCTGCCGGACGCGTCCTTGGCCAGCGGCCCGGCGCCGCCGCCCGTGCCGCTGCCCGAACCACTGCCCGGGCCGCCGGCCGCCGCGGCGCGCTGCCGCACGTAGCCGACGATGGCGAAGATCACCGCGAGCGAGGCGGTGAAGAAGAGCTGCGTACGGGTGTCGTCCTCGCGCAGCATCAGCAGCAGCACGCCCGCCGTACCGGCCAGCGCGACCCAGGTCAGGTACGGGAAGAGCCACATCCGCACGATGAGCTTGTCGGGCGCCTCGCGCTCCAACTGCTGCCGCATCTTGAGCTGGGCCGCGGCGATGAAGCCCCAGACCACGAGCACCGCGGCGCCCACCATGTTCAGCAGCCACTTGAAGATGGTGTCCGGCCACCAGTAGTTGAACAGCACCGCGAGGAAGCCGAAGGCGGCAGACGCGACCACCGCGTGCCGCGGCACGCCGCCGGTGACCCGGCTCAGGATCGTCGGGCCCTGCCCGCGGGCGACCAGCGAGTACGCCATCCGGGAGGCGCCGTAGATGTTGGCGTTCATCGCCGAGAGCAGCGCGATCAGCACGATCACGTTCATCGTCTCGCCGGCCGCCGGGATGTCGAGGTGGTCGAGGACCGCGACGTACGGGCCCTCGTTGACGATCGCCGCCTTGTCCCACGGGATGAGCGTCACGATGATCACCATCGAGCCGACGTAGAAGAGGCCGATGCGCCACATCGCGGTGCGCACCGCCTTCGCCACGCCCTGCCGCGGGTGCTCGGACTCGGCGGCTGCGATGGTCACCGTCTCCAGGCCACCGAAGGCGAACACGGAGGCCAACAGGCCCACCACCAGGCCGTCCACACCGTTGGGCAGGAAGCCGCCGTCACCGGTGAGGTTGTCGGTGCCCGGCGCGTCGGTGCCGGGCAGCGCGCCGATGATGGCCAGCACGCCCAGCACCAGGAAGGCCGCGATGGCCAGCACCTTCAGGGTGGCGAACCAGAACTCGAACTCGCCGAAGTTGCTCACCGCCGCCAGGTTGGTGACGGTGAACATCACCATGAACAGGGCGACCCACATCCAGGACTCGGTGTCCGGAAACCAGTCGACCATGATGTTGGCGGCGCCGATGCCCTCGACCGCCACCGCGACGCACAGCAGCAGCCAGAACATCCAGCCGGCGGTGAACCCGGCCCACGGCCCGAGCGAGCGCTCGGCGTGCACCGAGAAGGAGCCGGAGGCCGGATTGGCCGCGGCCATCTCGCCCAGCATCCGCATGACCAGCATGACCAACAGGCCGGAGACCGCGTACGCGCACACGATGGCGGGCCCCGCCGCCGCGATCCCCGCACCGGAGCCGACGAACAGGCCGGCGCCGATCACACCGCCCAGCGCGATCATCGACAGATGTCGCTGCTTGAGGCCGTGGCCTAGAACAACGCCTTTGGAGCCGCTGGTTCCGTTGCCGTCCGTCACCGAGCCGGGCGGCTCGCCCTCCGGCGCAGAGGGCGCGGGTGTCGAGTTCATGCTGATATCGATCCAGTCCGTGAGAGCCCTGAGGTGCACATGAAGGCCCCAGTGTGGGGTCGGTGTTCGCTCAGGACAACAGTTCGGACAGCCCTGTCCGATATCCAGACCGGGTGGTGACGCTCCGTACCCGACCGGTCGTCAGGTTGGTAGGCGTTCATCCTTTTCGCGCCGACTGGACCACTCCCGTACCCCTGCCACCACCAGCACGAGAGCCGTCGCTCCAGTCGACCACAGCAGTTGCGGGCGCGCATCGCGGTCGGTCAGCATCAGTACCAGGACCACCGCCATCGCGCCCAGCGCCACCCGCGTCAACCAGGGAAAACCCCACATCCGCAGGGGCAGCGCAGCCACCTCGTCCGGTGTCATCCGAGCCCGCAGCCGCAGTTGCGAAAGGGCAATCAGCGCCCAGACGAAGAGCAGCACCGCACCGACCGCGTTCAGCAGGTAGTGAAAGATGGAATCCGGCCACTTCAGATTGAGCAGCACGGAGACGAATCCGAAGGCGACCGAGGCGAACACCGCGCGCCGCGGCACCCCGCCCGCGGTGACCCGCAACAGGGCGCGCGGCGCCTCGCCCCGCTCGGCGAGCGAGAAGACCATCCGCGAGGAGCCGTAGAGGTTGGCGTTGAGCGCCGACAGCAGCGCCACGAAGACCACCACGTTCATGATCTGCCCGGCCGCCGGCACCCCGATGTGGTCGAGCACCGCCACGTACGGGCTCTTGCCGGGCTCCATCGCGGTCCACGGCAGCACGGTCACGATCACCAGCATCGAGCCGATGTAGAAGAAGACGATCCGCCACACCGCGCTGCGCACCGCACGGCCCACCGCGTGCGCCGGGTCGTCCGACTCGGCCGCCGCGATGGTGACCACCTCAAGGCCGCCGAAGGCGAAGACCACCGCCAGCACCCCGGAGACCACCCCGCCCCACCCCTCGGGCAGGAAGCCGCCGTGCCCGGTCAGGTTGGCCAGGCCCACCGCTTCGGTCTCCGGCAGCAGCCCGCAGATCGCCAGCAGCCCCAGCACGAGGAAGAGCATGATCGCGCCGACCTTCAAGGTGGCGAACCAGAACTCGAACTCGCCGAAGTTCTTGACCGCCACCAGGTTCGCCGCCGTGAACACCACCATGAACAGCAGCACCCACGTCCACTGCGGCACCGCGGGCACCCAGCCGTGCGCGATCCCCGCCGCGCCCGTGGCCTCCACCGCCAACACCACCACCAGCAGGAACCAGTAGAGCCAGCCCACCGAGAAGCCGGCCCAGCGCCCGAGCGCCCGCTCCGCGTGCACCGAGAACGCGCCGGAGGCGGGCAGCGCCGCCGACATCTCGCCCAGCATCCGCATCACCAGCATCGCGAGCGCGCCGGCGATCAGGTACGAGAGGACGATGCCGGGCCCGGCCACCGCGATCCCGGCGCCGGAGCCGACGAACAGCCCCGCCCCGATCACCCCGCCGAGCCCGAGCATGGTCATGTGCCGCGGTTTGAGCCCGCCGACCAGCGGCTCTGCGGTGCCACTCGGGCCGGAGGGGGGACTGTCGTGCATGGTGCTCGTACTCTCGTGGGGGCGGGAGCCCACAGTGTCACCGGCCCGTGCGGCCCACCGCAAAACGATCGGGGCGCTCCCGCCCGCTTCGTGATGAGCATCACGCGACCAGCGAAAACGGCGATGTCGCAGCGTGTTGCGGGGGCGCCTTGGCAGGTACCGGACCCGCCAAGGCCACGCCGACCGCCTTGTGGTCATTTCACGGTGAGCGGGCGATAAGGGCTGGGTTAACGTCGCCCTGTTCCGCTGTACCGCCCATCCAATCGGGGAGAAACGTTGAGCACGCTCACCACTGCCACCACCAGGCCCGGCGCGGTCCTGGCCGACCTGCTGCACACGCCCACCGCCGGGCGGGCCCGGGTCCGCGACGCGGCGCTGGTCGTCGGCGGCGCCGCGCTGACCGGCATCGCCGCCCAGATCGCCGTCCCGGTGCCGGGCTCGCCGGTGCCGGTCACCGGCCAGACCTTCGCCGCCCTGCTGGTGGGCGCCTCGCTCGGCGCCGGCCGCGGGCTGCTCTCGCTCCTGGTGTACGCGCTGGTCGGCATGGCGGGCATGCCCTGGTTCGCGGAGGGCGCATCGGGCGCCACCGCGCCGTCCTTCGGCTACGTCATCGGCATGATGCTCGCCGCCACCGCGGTCGGCGCGCTGGCCCGCCGCGGCGGCGACCGCGGCATGGTCCGCACGGTCGGCACGATGGCCGTCGGCTCCGCGATCATCTACGCCGTCGGCGTGCCGTACCTGGCCCTGTCCCTGGACATCTCGCTCTCGGACGCGGTCGCGGCCGGCCTCACCCCGTTCCTGCTCGGCGACGCGCTCAAGGTGGCGCTCGCGATGGGGCTGCTGCCGACCGCCTGGCGACTGCTCGACCGGCGCGGCTGACCGAACCGGCGCCGCGCCGCGGGACCGCCGCCCGGGCCCTCACCCGGGTCCGCCGAGCAGGCCGCGGGCCCGCGCCGGTCGGCCCGTACGGCCCGGCATCAGCCCGCGCCGCACGCGTAGCCCGCGAACACGCCGACGCCCCTGCGACCTCATCGGTCACAGGGGCGTCGGCATGTCCGGGAGCGGGCGGCCCCGGCGCGGCGCGGGTCGGGGGCCGCCGCCCGGCTCAGGAGCGCTGGCTCGGCACCGTCGCCGCGCGCCGCCGCCTGCGGTCCAGCACCAGGCTGGTGACCAGTACCAATGCGCCGACCACCAGCGAGAGCACCATCATTTCGCGGCCGTCGTCGTCGTACAGCATGTAGCCGAGGATGAAGACGATGAGCGCGATCGTGGCGTACGTGAGGTACGGGTAGAGCCACATCCGCACCGTGTGCCGCTCGGGCATCTCGCGCTCGATGACCGGTCGCATCCGCAACTGCGAGAAGCAGATCACCAGCCACACGAAGAGGGCGACCGCGCCGGAGGAGTTCAGCAGGAACTCGAAGACGGTGTCGGGCGAGGTGTAGTTGAAGATCACCGCGACGAAGCCGAAGGCCACCGACGACCAGATCGCCACCGCCGGCACGCCCCGCTTGTCCACCCGGGCGAAGGACGCCGGCGCGTCCCCGCGCTGGCCGAGCGAGAACGCCATCCGGGACGCGGTGTACAGGCCGGAGTTCAGACAGGAGAGCACCGCGGTCACCACGATCACGTCCATGATCGTCCCGGCGTGATCGATGCCGATCTTGTTCAGCGCGGCGACGTAAGGGCCCTCGTCCACCAGGGCCTTGGAGTCCCACGGCAGCAGCGTGACCACCAGCAGGATCGAGCCCAGGTAGAAGATGCCGATCCGCCAGATGACGCTGTTGGTCGCCCGGCTGACCATCTTCGCCGGCTCGGCCGACTCGCCGGCGGCCAGCGTGACGATCTCGCTCCCCATGAAGGAGAAGACGACCAGCAACATGCCGGAGAGGATGGTGCCGGGACCGTTGGGCAGGAAGCCGCCGTTGCCGGTCAGGTTCTCGGTGCCGACCGCGTCGGTGCCCGGCAGCACGCCGAACACGGCGAGCCCGGCGATCACGATGAACGCGGCGATCGCCACCACCTTGATGCCGGCGAACCAGAACTCGAACTCGCCGTACGAGCCGACCGAGGCCAAATTGGTCGCCGTCAGCACCACCATCACCAGCAGCGCCCAGGCCCACTGCGGCACCGCGGGCACCCAGTCGGTGAGGATGCCGGCCGCCGCGGTCGCCTCCACGGCGAGCACCACGACCCAGAAGAACCAGTACAGCCAGCCGATGGTGAAGCCCGCCCAGCGCCCGAGCGAGCGGTCCGCGTACGCCGAGAACGAGCCCGACGAGGGGTCGGCCGCCGCCATCTCGCCGAGCATCCGCATCACCAGGACCACCAGCAGACCGGCGATCGCGTACGAGATGAGGATGCCGGGGCCGGCCTTGGCGATGCCGGCGCCCGAGCCGACGAACAGGCCGGCGCCGATGACGCCGCCGATCGCGATCATCGACAGGTGTCTGTTCTTCAGGCCGGCCTTCAGGCCGTCACCGGATGCTGCGTCCTGGGCTCTGGAAGCGCCCTGGTCCCCGTCCTCTTTGACGGGGGGCGACTGCGTGCTCATTGCGCGTTCCTTCGCTTTGCTGGTGCGATGTGCGGCTTCGGCATTCAAACTCAGGGTGAAGTCGAGTGGAAGACGCGATTCCAAATCGTTGTGCGTCGGATCGCGATCTTCCAGACCCGTGCGCTCCTACCCGGGGCCGCCCGTGCCACACTCTGCTCATGCGCGTGTACCTCGGCTCCGACCATGCCGGCTATGAACTGAAGAACCACCTCGTGGAGTGGCTCACCGCAGCCGGCCACGAGCCCGTCGACTGCGGCCCGCACATCTTCGACGCCCAGGACGACTACCCGCCGTTCTGCCTCCGCGCCGCCGAGCGCACCGTCGCGGACGAGGGCAGCCTCGGCATCGTCATCGGCGGCTCGGGCAACGGCGAGCAAATCGCCGCGAACAAGGTGAAGGGCGTGCGTGCGGCGCTGGCCTGGAGCGAGGAGACCGCCCGCCTCGGCCGCGAGCACAACAACGCCAACGTGCTCAGCATCGGCGCCCGGATGCACACCGAGCAGGAGGCCACCGGCTTCGTCGAGGCGTTCCTGACGACCCCGTACTCGGGCGAGGAGCGGCACACCCGCCGCATCGACATGCTCTCGGCGTACGAGCTGACCGGCACCCTGCCGGCCATCCCGGACCACCACCCGCAGCAGCCCTGAGCGACCGGCTCCCCGGGCGCAGGGCCCTGCTCCGCGCGCCCGGGGAGCCCGCTCCGATTACCCAGCCCCAACCCCCGGGGCCGGCGTCCCGTCCGGCCCCTGACCAGCGCGTACGCCCGGTGGGCGGCGGCGGACGGCCGCCGTTCGCCGCCGCGTGCGCCGGAGGAACCCAGCGTGCCTGAGGGGCATACGATCCACCGTCTCGCCGCGGACTACCGGGAGCGCTTCGCCGACCGGCCGCTCGCGGCGAGCAGCCCCCAGGGGAAGTTCGCCGACGCCGCGGCACTGATCGACGGCCAGCCGCTGACCGCGGCCGACGCCCACGGCAAGCACCTCTTCCTCGGCTTCGCCGCCGCCGGCTGGGTCCACATCCACCTCGGCCTCTTCGGCAAGCTCGGCTTCGGCCCGGTCCCGGCGCCGCCGGCCACCGACACCGTGCGGCTGCGGCTGGTGGGCCCCACCGCCCACGCCGACCTGCGCGGCCCGACGACCTGCGCCCTGATCACCGACGGCGAGAAGCAGGCGATACACGACCGGCTCGGCCCCGACCCGCTGCGGGTGGTCGGCCCGCCGGCCGGGGCCCGCCGCGCGGCGGACGTCGACCCGAGCGCGGACGGGGACGCCGCCTGGCGGCGCATCGCCCGCAGCCGCTCCACCGTCGCCGCGCTCCTGATGGACCAGAAGGTGATCGCCGGCGTGGGCAACGTGTACCGCGCCGAGGTGCTGTTCCGGCACGGCATCGACCCGTACCTGGCCGGCCGTGACCTCACCCGCGCCCAGTGGGACGCGATCTGGGCCGACCTGATCGTGCTGATGCGCGAGGGCGTCCGGAACAACCGCATCGACACGGTGCGGCCCGAGCACCTGCCCGAGGCCATGGGCCGCCCGCCCCGGGTGGACGACCACGGGGGAGAGGTGTACGTCTACCGCCGGGCCGGCCAGCCCTGCCACCTCTGCGGCGCCGAGATCCGCACCGCCGAACTCGCCGCCCGCAACCTCTTCTGGTGCCCGGGCTGCCAACGCCGCCCCTGAGCCTCGGCCCCGGCGCCCACCCGCCGATTTCGGGCCGTTTGTGCCGCCCGCGCAGCCGGCCCGCCGTACGCTCGCCGACCGCCCGGGCCCCTACCACACGCCGTACGCGATCGTCCGCAGCATGGGGTGATCCCCTCGCTACGCATCGGCCCATCCGCCTCGTACCCGCACAGGCGAACGCATTTCGCTTAAGATTCCCTTCTTGGCCGGTGAATGGGGGCGTAGCCGACAACCTGACGTCGGGGCGACCATGCGAAGCGTCGGAGACGGAGAAATGTGCGGAGCATGGTGGCGGGTGGATAAGGTCCCGATGCGATGACCGGAAGTGTGGAGACCCCGACGGCCCGGATGCGCAAGGCGCTCCACCGGGCCCGCACCAGCGTGCGCAAGGCGGGGGTGGACTACTTCCGCGGGGACGGCTCCGACTGGCTGGCCCTCGCCGTCCTGCTCGTCTCGGTCCCCGCGATCGCCGCCGGCACCATCGCCTGGCCCGACTGGTGCGACCCGGCCGCCCTGGTGCTGCCGATCGTCGCCGGCGGCCTGCTGCTGCGCCCGGCCAGCCTGCTCGCGCTGTACGCGACCTCGGCCGCGGCCCTGATCATCGAGGCGGCGCTGGTCCAGTCGTACATCGGCGGCGAGGACCGGGTGACGGCCGGCACCATCCTGGTGGTGGCCGCGGTCGGCTTCCTCGGACTGCTGATCGCCCAGTTCCGCAGCCGGGTCGGGGTGCCCTGGCGCGGCGGCGGCACCATGCTCTTCGACCTGCGCGAACGCATCCGGGTGCAGAGCAAGCTGCCCTCGCTGCCGCGCGGCTGGCACCGCGAGATGTCCTTGCGCCCGGCCGGTGGCCAGTCCTTCTCCGGCGACTTCGTGGTCGCGGCCCGCACCGGCGGCGACCGCACCCTGGAAGTGGTGCTCACCGACGTGTCGGGCAAGGGCATGGACGCCGCGTCGCGTGCGCTGCTGCTCTCCGGGGCGTTCGGCGGGCTGCTCGGCTCGCTGCCGCCGCACGGCTTCCTGCCCGCGGCTAACGGCTACCTGCTGCGCCAGGACTGGGACGAGGGCTTCGCGACCTCCATCCACCTGGTGCTCGACCTGGACAGCGGCGACTACGAGCTGTACTCAGCCGGCCACCCGCCCGCGCTGCACCTGAGCGCCGGCTCCGGGCGGTGGGAGGAGGTGGCGGCCGAGGGGCCGCTGCTCGGGGTCTACGACGGGGCGCAGTTCGACCCGGTCAAGGGCAGCCTGCGCCCCGGCGACGTGCTGATGCTCTTCACGGACGGGCTGGTGGAGACCGCCGAGCGGGACATCGCCGACGGCATCGACCGGCTGACCGGAGCGGCCGACCGGTACGTGGGCAGCGGCTTCCAGGGCGCGGCCTGGCACCTGATCGAATCGGTGGCCAAGGACGTCAACGACGACCGGGCCCTGCTGCTGATCTGCCGCGACTAGACGCCGTCGCGGGCGCCCACGTACGCCAAGCTCACCTGCGCGCAGCGCCCACGTACGCCACACGCATCCACGTACGCCACGCATCCACGTACGCGAAAGGCCGGGCGCGTTCTCGCTGCGCCCGGCCTCCTCGCGTCGGTCATCCGTCGCCGCCTACTCGGGGTCGGTCCCCGCGCCTTTGCCCTTGCCTTGGAGCGCGCCGGCCTTGGGCGGCTCGGGCCGGTCGCCGCCGGGGAGGAAGCGGGCCAGCAGGTGCGCGTTGGCCGCCGCCAGTGGGCTGAGGACGGCGAGGATCAGCACGTAGCCGGCGATGAACGGGGAGAGCCGGTCGTCCAGGCCCGCGCCCGCCGCCATGGTCGCGAGGATCAGCGCGAACTCGCCCCGGGCCAGCAGCGCGGTGGAGATGTTCGCCGCGGGCTGGGCGCCGAACCCGTACAGCCGCGCGGCCACCTGGCCCGCCGCCACGTTCATCACGATCGTCACGGCCACCGCGATGGCCACCGGGCCGAGCACCTTCGGCAGGTCACCGGGGTCGATGGAGAGGCCGAAGGCGAAGAAGAAGATCGCGCCGAAGGCGTCGCGCAGCGGGTGCACGAGCTTGCGGATGCGGTTGCCGGACGCGGTGCTGCCGAGCATCAGACCGACCATGAACGCGCCGATCGCATCGGCCACGCCGAACCACTCGGAGACGCCCGCCACGAAGACCGCGGCCCCCAGGAAGGAGATCACCAGCAGCTCGTTGTCACGGGTGGCGAAGAGCCGGCCGATCAGGTCGATGCCCCAGCGCGCCAGCGCGGCGAGCACCAGCAGGAAGCCGAACGCCTTGCCCGCGTCGAGCGCGGCCGACGACAGGCTGTCGGCGCCGGAGATCACGGGCTGGAGCGCCGCCAGGTAGAGCGCGAGGAAGATGTCCTCGACCACGATGATGCCGAGGATCGGCTTGGTCTCCGGATTGCCGATCCGCCCGAGGTCCACCAGGACCTTCGTCACGATCGCCGACGAGGAGATGCCGAGCACACCGGCGAGCACCAGCGCCTCGGAGGTGCCCCAGCCGAGCGCGAAGCCGAAGACGAGACCGGCGCCCACGTTCAGCGTGAGATAGGCGCCGCCCGCGATGGCCATCTTGCGGCCACCGGTCTTGAGGTCGTCCATGTGGAACTCAAGACCGAGGTAGAAGAGCAGCAGGACCAGGCCGAGCGCCGAGAGCATCTCGAACTCGTGCGGGTCTTCCACCAGGACGATGCCCGGCGTGTTGGGGCCCAGCAGGATGCCGGCCAGGATGAACAGGGGAATGGTGGGCAGCCCGATGCGCGCGCCCAGGCGGGCGAGCACCGCGGCGGCGAGGAACGCCCCGCCCATGGCGATGAGGGTGTCCGCGTGTCCGATGGCTCCTCCAGAGGTTGGCCCGACGGTGAGGTCAAGGGGGAGTCAAGAAGTCGTATGTAATTAGTTTACCAAACGATTATTCGACCCTGCCGTCAGACCGGAATGTCCCACTCCACAAACGTACGCGCCCTCGCCCGAACCGGCTCCGGGACCGATCCCCCGCATCGGCCGTCGGGTTTTCCCCACCCCCGATCCGCCGGTGACCGCCATGGCCGCGAGGTGCCCGCCATCCGTAGGTTCGAGGTGTTGAAAGACCACGTCAGCCGGGTGCCGACCACACCCGGGACACAGGCGCTGCGCACCGCCGGGTGCACGCGCCGCAACAGCGAAGGACGGGACAGACGATGGGGCTGCGGAACAGGCGTCGCACCAAGCCGGATGCGGGGCACCCGACGCCCGGCCGACCCACCCCCGGCCCCGTCCCACCCGCCCCCGGCACTGCGCCGGCCTACGGCGCCCCGTACGGCGCTGCATCTGGCGCCGCCCACGCCGCTCCGCACGGAACGGGCCCCGGCCCGGCGTACGGCACCGCACCCAACGCCCCGTACGGCGCACCGCCCCGGCCCCACACCCACCCGGCCCCCGCCGGCCCGCCGCCGGCCGCGCCCGGCGCGCCCACCGGTGACTGGGCCGTCGAACTGCGCGGCGTGCGCCGCCAGTACGGGCGCGGCTCCGGCACCGTGCACGCCCTGCGCGGCATCGACCTCGCCCTGCCCCGCGGCAGCTTCACCGCCGTCATGGGCCCCTCCGGATCGGGCAAGTCGACCTTCCTCCAGTGCGCCGCCGGACTCGACCGGCCCACCGAAGGCTCGGTGCGGCTCGGCGGCACCGAGATCACCGGCATGAAGGAGAACGAGCTCACCGCGCTGCGCCGGAGCCGCCTCGGCTTCGTCTTCCAGGCGTTCAACCTGCTGCCCTCGCTCACCGTCGAACAGAACGTGCTGCTCCCGATGCGGCTCGCCGGCCGCCGCCCCGACCGCACGGCCGCCGCCCAGGTGCTCGCCCAGGTCGGCCTCGACGCCCACGCCGGCCGCCGCCCCGGCCAGCTCTCCGGCGGCCAGCAACAGCGCGTGGCCATCGCCCGCGCCCTGGTCACCCGGCCCGACGTGGTCTTCGCCGACGAGCCGACCGGCGCCCTGGACACCGGCACCGCGGCCGAGGTGCTGGCCCTGCTGCGGCACGCCGTGGACGCGCTCGCCGCCACCGTCGTCATGGTCACCCACGACCCGACCGCCGCCAGCTACGCCGACCGCGTGCTCTTCCTCGCCGACGGCGCCATCGCCGACCAGCTCACCCGGCCCAGCGCCGAGCAGATCGCCGCCCGGATGACCTCCCTCACCGCACGCACCCGCAAGGCCCCGCACCACGCGACGGCAGGGGCGGTGGCATGATGGCGCGCTCCCTCACCAACGGCCTGGCCCGGGCGGCCATCCGCTTCAAGCCCGCCTCCTTCGCCGGCACCTTCGTCGCCCTGATGATGGCCGCCCTGATCGTCTCGGCCTGCGGCATCCTGCTGGAGAGCGGCGTACGGGCAGCCGCGCCGCCCCAGCGGTACGCGGACGCCCCCGTGGTCGCAGCGGCGGAGCAGAAGGCCCACTACGAGACCGGCGCCGGCGACCAGGAGGGCACGCTGCTGCCCGACACCGCGCGGCTCGACGCCCGCCTGGTCACGAAGGTCTCCCGGGCCCCCGGCGTCGCCGCCGCCATCCCCGACCTCAGCTACCCGCTGCGCACCACCGCCGGCACCGTCACCGCGCACGGCTGGGGCTCCACCGCCTTCACCGGCACCAAGCTCGCCAGCGGCGCCGCCCCGCGCGCCGCGGACGAGGTCGTGCTCGACGCGGCCACCGCCCGCGCGGCGCGCCTGACCGTCGGCTCCCACACCACCGTGACCAGCGCCGACGGCGCCCACCGGGTCCGCGTTACCGGCATCGCCGCGCCGCACGCCAGGGCCGCCGTCAACGCGCCCACCGCCTGGCTCACCGACCAGCGCGCCGACGCGCTCTCCGGCCACCCCGGCAAGATCGACGCGATCGCCGTCCTCCCGAAGCCGGGCACCAGCACCGGCGACCTGGCCGACCAGGTCGAGCGGGCCGTGGCCGGCAAGGCCAAGGTGCACACCGGCGACGACCGCGGCGGTGTGGAAGAGCCCGGCGTCGCCGGGGCCAAGGACGTCCTCGTCGGCGTCGGCGGCAGCTTCGGCGGCGTCGCCACGCTCGTCGCGATCTTCACCACCGCCGGCACCGTGGCGCTCTGCGTCAGCCAGCGCTCCCGCGAGTTCGCCCTGCTGCGCGCCATCGGCGCCACCCCGCGGCAACTGCGCCGCTCGGTGGCGACCGAGGCCCTGCTGGTCGCCCCGCTGGCCGGCGCGCTCGGCTGCCTGCCCGGCATCGCCCTGGCGCACTGGTGGTTCGACCAACTCCGCGACAAGGGCGCCATCCCCGACGGCGTCCAACTCCACGTCACCTGGCTGCCGCTGCTGTGCGCGGTCGGCGCCGGGCTGCTCGCCGCGGTGTGCGCCGGGCTGCTCGCGGCCCGCCGCCCCGCGAAGATCAAGCCGGGCCAGGCGCTCAGCGAGGCCGCGGTGGAACGCTTCAAGCCCGGCGTCATCCGTACCGTCATGGGCGCCGGCGCGCTGGTCGGCGCCATCACGCTGGCCGGCGTCGCGGCCGAGGAGAGCGGCGACGACGCGGCCAACCTCGCACTCGGCGTCGTCATGCTCTTCATGCTCGCGGTCAGCCTGCTCGGGCCGATCATCGCCCGGCTCTGCGCCTGGCTCATCGGGTTGCCGCTGCGCCTCGGCGGCCCCGCCGCCCACCTCGCGGCGGCCAACACCCGCGCCAACTCCCGCCGACTCGCCTCCGCCCTCACCCCCATCGTGCTGGCCATGGCCTTCTCCTCGACCCTGGTGTTCCTGCACACCAGCCAGGCGCACGCGGCATCCGACCAGCGCCGCGCCGGAGTCGTCGCCGACCACGTCATCAGCTCGCCCGACGGGCTGCCCGCCGGCACCGCGGCCCGCGCCGCCCGCACCCCGGGCGTGGCCACCGCCGTCGGCCTGCTGCGCACCGGCGCCCTCGTACAGACCGGCTCCGGCGAGAGCCGCATGTTGATCAACGTCCCCACCCAGGGGATCTCCGGCACCGGCAGCCAACTGCGCGCCGTCCAGGACCTGGACCTGCGCAGCGGCGACCAGGCCGCCATCGGCCGCCCCGGCACCGTCGCCGTCGACCACCTGCTGGCCGACGCGACCGGCGTCGAGGTCGGCGAGCGGCTGCGGATCGTGCTGCCCGACGGCACGGTCAGCCGCCCCGAGGTGGTCGCCACCTACGGGCGGGGCCTCGGGCTGGCCCAGCTCACCCTGGCGCGCTCGACGCTCGCCCCGCACGTGACCTCCGGGTTCGACAGCGACGTCCTGGTCAAGCGGGCCCCGGGCGGCGACCCGGCGAAGGTGGCCGCGGCCCTCGCCCCGCTCGGCGAGGTCACCGACCCCGACGGGTACGCGGCGGCCCAGGACAAGGACAGCGAACTCAACGCCTGGGCCAACACCACCATGGCCGTCGTCCTGGGCGGATTCGCCGCCGTCGCCGCCGCCAACACCCTCGTCATGACGGTCTTGGACCGGCGCCGGGAGTTGGGCATGTTGCGCCTGGTCGGCTCGACCCGGCGGCAGATCCTCGGCATGGTCCGCTGGGAGGCCCTGTTGGTCGGCGGCGCCGGCGTGGCCATCGGCACCGCCATCGCGCTGATCACGCTCAACCCGATGACCCACGGCATCACCGGCCAGGCCCCGCACATCCCGGCCGGCCTGTACGCCTCCATCGCCGGCGCCGCCGTCCTGCTCGGCCTGGCCTCCACCGCCCTGCCGGCCCGCCTGGCCCTGCGCCAGACGGCCCTGAGCGGCGCGGGCCAGCGCCAGTAGCGCCCCACCGGCCGCCCCCCCCGGGGCCCACCGGTGAAACTGGGTACCCGGGCGGTGCACCCCTCGTGCACCGCCCGGGTACGCGCCGTCCACGGCCCGCGGCGCGGCGAGGCGGGTACGGGCCCAGCGGGCGAAGGAACGAGGAGTTGACGATGTCGGTGTTGACGCTGGCGGAGGTCGAGGCGCTGGCCCGTGAGGCACACGCCGGGCAGTGCGACAAGGCGGGCCGCCCGTACGCGGAGCACCTGGCGGCGGTTGCGGAGGGGGTGCGCAGCCGCGGCGGCAGCGCCGAACAGATCGCGGCGGCCTGGCTGCACGACGCGGTCGAGGACGGGGTCGTCCCCGACGGCTGGCTGGCCACGGCACCGCTGACGCCGCACACCAAGGCGCTGGTCGACGCGATGACCCGGCGCCCGGGGGAGATCCTTGAGGCGTACGCGACCCGGCTGCGCGCCACCCCGGGCGCCCTGCTCATCAAGGAGGCCGACGTGGCCCACAACGCGGACCCGGAGCGGCTGGCCAGGCTCGACCCCGCCACCCGCGAGCGGCTGACCGCGAAGTACGCCCGCACCCGCGAACTCCTGGGCTTCCCCGATCCGACCACCTGAGGGGCCCGTGCGGTCACCGCACCTGTCCGCGCGGGCCCGCGTATCCCGTCCGCGTTCTCCGCGGCCGGCTCCCGGCCCTCGTCGCGCCGCCGTCGCGCGCCTCGGCGTCCGGTGGTTGGACGACGGTCGTGGAAACGCGCACCGGGGAGCGGCCACCGCGCGGCCGGCCGCACCCCCGGCGACGCGGCCCGCCCCTGCGCCCCGGCCGTGCGCCGTTCAGCAGGGAGTCCGAGATCGATGAGGCGCCATAGTGGCCACGGCCCACGGTTCAAAACTTTGCTGTTCGTTTCCGTTGCGCATGGTTCAACAGCGGACAGGCCGGATCCGCCGGCCCCGGCGGGCCGCCCCGGGCGGCACTCCCCGCGCCCTCAACCCAGGGGCTTTCGCGGCATTTTGTTGTCTTTGCTGGGATATCTAGAGCTGTGCCGTCTTTCGTGGAATTCCTTGGTGAATGTTCCGCATGGAGGGCGGCGCATCTGCTGTCGAAAATATGCAGAGTTCCCGGAAGCAATGTGTTTGTAAGGGCCACCAACGTAGGGGATTCGGCCGAATTTATGCGGCGTTGAGCCGCCGGTCGACGCCCGCCGGACCGCCCGGTACGCCCGAAAACTGGGCCCCGCCTCACTCCAGGAAGCGATTCGCGCCACCGTGACGACGCCCGGACGGGCCCTCCGCGCGGCATACGCGGTTGGCCAATGATTCGTCACCTGGCCCCAACCATCACTCACTTGGTGGCACGATGGTTCAGGTGGGGGTGTGCGGGGCCGCGCTCCTCCCCGGGCCGGAGACGTGTTGCGACCGAGGGCGAGGGATCAGTCGTGGTTATTTCCCTGTCTGTTGTGCTGCTAGTTGGCATAATTTTGGTGTTTATCTTCAGGGCGGGAAAGATCAAGGCTGTCCCCATGCTCGTCTCCATCCTCTTCGGATTCCTGCTGGCATCCACCGATGCCTCCCCGGACATCCAAGAGTTCTTGGACAACGTCGCCGACAGCATCAGCGACATCGAGTTCTAACCGGCGCACGCCCGTGCCCCGCCGCGCGCCCAGCAGGGCGCCCCGTGGGGCAGCGGCGCGGACGGCCGGGGCGGTGACGGCGCTGGACGGCGTCGCCTTGCCCTGACGCGTGCGATGACGCCCCCTCCGATCGACCCTGCCCGGCGCTGACCAGTGCTGGGCAGGCGTTCGCTGCTGCCGGTCGTGGCCGGTGGGCGCCGGTCGCGGCACGGTGTGGCGCCGGGCAGCTCGGCAGCACCGATCGGCGTCCGTGGGCGAACCGTGCCGGGCGGCTGGCGCGGGCCGGGCGCGAGGTCTCTGGAGTCTCCACACCCGGGGCCGCTCGCACAAGGGGAAGCGCACGCAGCAACGGACACGGCAACGGACTCCGCGTCGCCGCCCGTTGCCGCACCCACACCTGTGTCCGAGCCCGTGGCTGCGCCCGTGCCCGTATCCGGCCGCGGCGGGGCGCGTACCGATGCGTACGGGCAAGGTGTCGCCGCGGCGTCAGCGTCCCGTGGCCGCGTGCGCCCGTAACCCCGCTGGACCCGGTCCCGGCGCCCCGTGCGAACGCCGACGGACCCCCGCGAACGCCGGCAGGAACGCCGACGGCCCGGCGGCGGAAGATTCCGCGTGCCGGGCCGTAGGCGAAGAAGTGGAGCGGGCGACGGGAATCGAACCCGCGTAGCCAGTTTGGAAGACTGGGGCTCTACCATTGAGCTACGCCCGCGCGCCACCTGCGAGAGGTGAACGTCCTGTGCCGGGTGACCGTGTCCCCCTCGCCCCACACCAGCCGCCGTAAGGGCCGCTCTGTGTGGACCTCGGCGGGTCCGGCCGTGGCACGAGGTGCATCGTAGCGGGTCAGCCCCGGCTTTCGCACACTCTTCTCGGGTCCGCGAATAAGTGGCAGCCAGGAGTCCGATCGGCATGTACCCTACGTGTCGCACCGACGGGGTGTGGCGCAGCTTGGTAGCGCGTCCGCTTTGGGAGCGGAAGGTCGTCGGTTCGAATCCGGCCACCCCGACCAGCAGCATCCATCAACACCAGCCACCAGCGTCATCGACCGGCACCGTTCAGGTGCCGCGGTGACCCGCGGCCCGGCGCCCGGCCCCTGCGGGCGGCCCGCGCGGCCCCGGCCCGCCCACCGGGCGCCTGCCACCAGCGGCCCGACCCGGGGCCGGAGGGGCGGCCGTGAACGGGCATGATCCCGTTGGGGGGATGCTCGCGCTTGCGGTTACTATGCAAGCTGCGCGCCTGTGTCTGTGATGACGGGAATGGGCCCGCCCCTGGTATCCCCTGGTAGGACGGCCCCCGGTCACCCGGCGGGCCGCTTCGCCAAGGGGCGTGATCCGCAGCGTCGCCGCAGTCCCCACAAGCTGTGGTCGCGCGCAGGCACGCACACCAGGTGCAGCAACAGTTGCGGCACCCGATGCAGAAACCCCCAGAAGTCAGCCCCAAGGAGACCGAACCGTGAAGAGCGCCGTGGAGACCCTGAACCCGACCCGGGTTCGGCTCACTGTCGAGGTGCCCTTCGAGGAGCTCAAGCCCAGCCTCGACGCGGCGTACAAGAAGATCAACCAGCAGGTCACGGTGGCGGGCTTCCGCAAGGGCAAGATCCCGGCCCGGGTCATCGACCAGCGCTTCGGCCGCGGTGCGGTGCTGGAGGAGGCCGTCAACGACGCGCTCCCGAAGTTCTACACCGACGCGGTCAACGAGGGTGAGCTCAACGTCCTCGGCCAGCCCGAGGTGGACATCACCGAGCTGAAGGACGGCGAGCTGCTGGCCTTCACCGCCGAGGTGGACGTCCGCCCCGAGATCGAGATCCCGGACTACTCCGGCATCGAGGTCACCGTCGACGCGGTCGAGGTCTCCGAAGAGGACATCGACAAGTCGGTCGAGCAGCTCCGCGACCGCTTCGCCACCACCTCCGTGGTCGAGCGCGCCGCCGCCGAGGGCGACACGGTCACCATCGACCTGGAGGCCAAGGTCGACGGCGAGGTGCTGGAGGACGGCGTCGCGCAGGGCGTCGCGTACACCATCGGCTCCGGCCAGCTCCTCGACGGCATCGACGAGGCCGTGACCGGCCTGGCCGCCGGCGGGACCGCCACCTTCACCTCCGAGCTCAAGGGCGGCTCCGCCGAGGGCAAGGAGGCCGAGGTCAAGGTGGACGTCACCGAGGTCAAGTCGCGCGAACTGCCCGCCCTGGACGACGAGTTCGCCCAGCTCGCGAGCGAGTTCGACACCCTGGACGAGCTGCGCGCCGACAGCCGCAAGCGGCTTGAGCAGATGAAGAAGTACGACCAGGCCACCCAGGCCCAGGAGAAGGTGCTCGACGCCCTCCTGGAGCTGGCCGAGATCCCGATCCCGGAGAAGCTCCTCCAGGACGAGATCGAGACCCGCAAGCACAACCTGGTCAGCCACCAGCTCGGCCAGATGGGCCTCGACCTCAAGAAGTACCTGGAGATCCAGGGCAAGACCGAGGAAGAGTTCGACGCCGAGACCAAGGAGCAGGCGGAGAAGGGCATCAAGACCCAGTTCATCCTTGATGAGCTGGTCAACAAGGAGAAGCTCCAGGTCGGCCAGGAAGAGCTGACCGAGCACCTGATGCGCCGTGCCCAGTCCTCCGGCATGAGCCCGGACCAGTTCGCGCAGGCCGTCGTCGAGGGCGGCCAGGTGCCGATGCTCGTCGGTGAGGTCGCCCGCGGCAAGGCGCTCGCGGTCGTCGTCGAGGCCGCCAAGGTCACCGACAGCAACGGCGAGGTCGTGGACCTGGAGGACGAGGAGGAGGACGAGGCCGGCGAGACGGTCGAGGCCGCCGAGTCGACCGAGGCCGCTGACTCCGCCGACGCCGCCGAGGCGAAGGACGACGCCAAGGCCGAGGAGAAGTCCGAGGGCTGAGCCCCGGCCTGATCCCGGCACGGGACGGCATGGCACGGGTCCGGACGCACCAGCGTCCGGGCCCGTGCCCGTCCCGGCCCGGTGCGCGGCGCCAGGCGCCCGCATCGAACCCGTACGCCCGCGGCGTACGCGCGTACGACCCCCGGGGGTGCGGGGCCACGGTCAGGTCGCGGCTGCCCGCCGGGCGCGGCTGTGCGCCCGTTCGCCGGACGGTCGGCGCCCTGACGAACGTGCAGCCGCAGCGCCGGCAGATCGGCGCTCCACGAGCCGCTCAGCGCTCCCTAGCCTGCGCTCACAGCGAACAGTTCCTGATGCGGGATGGCGTTGTCCGACCTGCGCGTTAGGGTCCGGTAGTACGAGGGCAGGGGTGGCGCTGCGGGAAGCCCCGGAGCGTGCAGGGTGGGCGCTCCACGGCGCCGTGCACCCCGCGCCCGCACGAAGACGCTGAGACGGCTCGCGGCCGTCGAATCAACGAGCAGGTGGATACGTGACGAATCTGATGCCTTCCGCCGCCGGCGAGCCGACCGTCGGTGGCGGCCTCGGTGACCAGGTCTACAACCGGTTGCTCGGGGAGCGGATCATCTTCCTCGGCCAGCCGGTCGACGACGACATCGCCAACAAGATCACCGCGCAGCTACTCCTGCTCGCCGCGGACCCGGAAAAGGACATCAACCTCTACATCAACAGCCCGGGCGGTTCCATCTCGGCCGGCATGGCGATCTACGACACCATGCAGTTCATCCCGAACGACGTGGTCACCATCGCCATGGGCCTCGCCGCGTCGATGGGGCAGTTCCTGCTCAGCGCGGGCACCCCGGGCAAGCGTTTCGCGCTGCCGAACGCCGAGATCCTGATCCACCAGCCCTCCGCCGGCCTGGCGGGCTCGGCCTCGGACATCAAGATCCACGCCGAGCGGCTGCTGCACACCAAGAAGCGGATGGCCGAGCTGACCGCCTTCCACACCGGCCAGACCGTCGAGCAGATCACCCGTGACTCCGACCGCGACCGCTGGTTCTCCGCCGAGGAGGCCAAGGAGTACGGCCTGATCGACGACGTCATGGCCTCCGCCGCGAGCGTTCCGGGCGGCGGCGGCACCGGGGCCTGAGCGGCGCCCGAGCTTCCACACCCAGCAGCCCACCGAACGCCATCAGGATGGTGAACACGCAGATGAACATCAACGCCGGTAGCGGTCTGTACCAGGGCCCGACCGCCGAGTCGCGGTACGTGGTCCCGCGCTTCGTGGAGCGCACCTCGCAGGGCGTGCGCGAGTACGACCCGTACGCCAAGCTCTTCGAGGAGCGGGTGATCTTCCTCGGCGTCCAGATCGACGACGCCTCCGCCAACGACGTCATGGCGCAGCTCCTGTGCCTGGAGTCGATGGACCCCGACCGCGACATCTCGATCTACATCAACTCGCCCGGCGGCTCGTTCACCGCGCTGACCGCGATCTACGACACGATGCAGTTCGTCAAGCCCGACATCCAGACGGTCTGCATGGGGCAGGCGGCCTCGGCCGCGGCCGTGCTGCTCGCGGCCGGCACGCCCGGCAAGCGGATGGCGCTGCCCAACGCGCGGGTGCTGATCCACCAGCCGTACAGCGAGACCGGGCGCGGGCAGGTCTCCGACCTGGAGATCGCGGCCAACGAGATCCTGCGGATGCGTTCGCAGCTCGAAGAGATGCTGGCCAAGCACTCCACGACGCCGATCGAGAAGATCCGCGACGACATCGAGCGCGACAAGATCCTCACCGCTGAGGAGTCGCTGGCGTACGGTCTGGTGGACCAGATCGTGTCGACCCGCAAGAGTTCCGTTTCGGTTTGATCCGCCGCGCCGGGTTCGGCCCCTCTTGGCGGGCACTCGACGCCCACGTGGATCGAGTCAGGCCAAGGGGGGCCCGAACGGGGGCCCCGGCAAGGTACCGTCGATAGGCAAGCACCCGGGTCTGCGCAAGCGTTGCAGATCCCAGGCGAAGGGGAAGCACCTCGTGGCACGCATCGGTGACGGCGGCGACCTGCTCAAGTGCTCGTTCTGCGGGAAGAGCCAGAAGCAGGTGAAGAAGCTCATCGCAGGCCCCGGTGTGTACATCTGCGACGAGTGCATCGACCTCTGCAACGAGATCATCGAGGAGGAGCTCGCGGAGACCTCCGAGGTGCGTTGGGAGGAGCTTCCCAAGCCCCGTGAGATCTACGAGTTCCTTGAGGGCTACGTGGTCGGGCAGGAGGCCGCGAAGAAGGCGCTCTCGGTGGCGGTCTACAACCACTACAAGCGCGTTCAGGCCGGCGAGGCCGCCAGCAGTCGGGACGACGGCATCGAGCTGTCGAAGTCCAACATCCTGCTCCTCGGGCCGACCGGCTCCGGCAAGACGCTGCTCGCGCAGACGCTGGCTCGGATGCTCAACGTGCCCTTCGCCATCGCCGACGCCACCGCGCTCACCGAGGCCGGTTACGTGGGCGAGGACGTCGAGAACATCCTGCTCAAGCTCATCCAGGCCGCTGACTACGATGTCAAGAAGGCCGAGACCGGGATCATCTACATCGACGAGATCGACAAGGTGGCCCGTAAGAGCGAGAACCCCTCGATCACCCGCGACGTCAGCGGCGAGGGCGTGCAGCAGGCGCTGCTGAAGATCCTGGAGGGCACCACCGCCTCCGTGCCGCCGCAGGGCGGTCGCAAGCACCCGCACCAGGAGTTCATCCAGATCGACACGACGAACGTGCTGTTCATCGTGGGTGGCGCGTTCGCCGGCCTGGAGAAGATCATCGAGTCCCGGGCGGGCGCCAAGGGCATCGGCTTCGGCGCCACCATCCGCTCCAAGCGGGAGATCGAGGCCAGCGACCAGTTCCAGGAGGTCATGCCGGAGGACCTGGTGAAGTTCGGGATGATCCCCGAGTTCATCGGCCGGCTCCCGGTCATCACCTCGGTGCACAACCTGGACCGCGAGGCGCTGCTCCAGATCCTGGTCGAGCCGCGCAACGCGCTCGTCAAGCAGTACCAGCGGCTGTTCGAACTCGACGGCGTGGAGCTGGAGTTCGACCGCCCGGCCCTGGAGGCCATCGCCGATCAGGCCATCCTGCGCGGCACCGGCGCCCGTGGCCTGCGGGCCATCATGGAGGAGGTCCTCCAGTCGGTGATGTACGAGGTGCCCTCGCGCAAGGACGTGGCCCGCGTGGTCATCACCGAAGAGGTCGTCCACTCGCACGTCAACCCGACCCTGGTGCCGCGCGAGCCGCGCATCGTCGGCAAGGACGAGCGGCACGAGAAGAGCGCGTAGCGCACCTCAGGACATCGCACGCAACCGCGGGGCGCCCGGCCAACAGGCAGGGCGCCCCGCGCGTTTGACGTCGTGTCAGGCGCGTCGCCCGGTGCGCCCGCGGCCCGCCCCGCGCGGCTCGCCGGCGCCGGGGCGGGCCGCGGGATCACCGTGGGATGCGGGCGTCCTTGTACGCCTGGGCCGTGAGGTCGGCCGTGCGGCTCAGGTCGATCGCGCCGGGGTTGGTGACGGTCAGCGGGTCCACCACCAGCACCACGCCGACGGTGCTGGGGTCGCCCCAGGAGCACACCTGCATCGGGATCGTCGACTCCAGCAACTGGCACTTGAGGATGGTGCCGTCGAAGCCGACCGGGGTGAAGGTCTGTGCCGCGGTCTTCGGCTTGGCACCCCCACCGATCATCTGGCGCAGCACCCAGTCGACGCTGCCCTCGGGGTCGGTCGAGGTGCCGTAGGCCCCGCCGAAGGAGAGCTGCTGCTTGCCCGTCCCCACGTAGTCGGCCGACACCGACTTCTCGGTGGTGAAGCCGGTCGGCTCCTGCTCGCCCTCGCCGAGGCCGTCGTCCGTGTCGCCGGCGCCCTTGCGGGTGTAGGTGCTGGCGAGGATCTTCGGCGTGGTGAGCTGGTAGCGGGTGGTGGCGGGCTGGGTGGGGCCGGGCTCCGGGCCGTCGGTGCCGCCGGTCGCGCCGGGGTCGGTGGTGCCCTCCTTGCCGCCGGTGTCACCGCTGTCGGTGTCGCCGCTCTCGACGACCGACTCCTTCTTCTGGTCCTTCTTGGCCGAGTCGTCGCTGTCCCCGCCGCCGAAGGCGATGATCCCGCCGACGACGGCCGCCACCACCACGACCGCGCCCACGGCGAGGCCGATCGCCTTGTTCCGGTTGCCACCGCCCGGCGGCGGCACCGGCGGGCCCGGCTGTCCGTACGGGCCCGGCTGCCCGTACGGCCCCGGCTGCGGTGGATAGCCGTAGCCGGGCTGGGGCTGCCCGTACGGGCCGGGCTGCGGCTGCTGCGGGTAGCCGTAGCCGGGGTCGCCAGCCACGCCGCCCTGGCCGTAGGGCCCGGGCGGCGGAGGTTGCGGTGGCTGGTGGCCGTAGGGGCCGGGCTGCTGGTGGCTCATGGGTTCCCTCGTTCGTACTGCGTCGTTTCGTGGTCGGTACGGGGCGGCGGGTCAGCCCCGGGGTCCGACGCGCCGCCGCCCCGTGACCGCCCTGCGGTGGGGTGGCGGGTCAGCCCCGTTCCACCCGGGCGTCGTTGCGTACCTCGGCGGCCAGGCCCGCCGCCTCGTCCAGTGTCATGCCCGTGCCAGTGACCAGGGCGGCCGGGTCGGCCATGACGGTCACGCCGACCGTGCTGTCGTCACCCCAGACGCAGGCGGGGGCCGTGATGGCTCCCTTCGGCGAGGTGAATTTCAGCTCCTGGCACTTGAGCACGTCGCCGTCGAAGCCCTCGGGCGTGAAGGACTGCGGGCTGCCCAGGGTCTCGGCCGTGCCGTCCTCGCTGAGCGCCTTGGTGATCACGGCAAGGGCGATGTCGGCGGCCCGCTCCGGGTCGGTCACCTTCCCCCACACGCCGCTGAACTGGAGTTTCTTCTGGCCCGGCGTCTGGTAGTTGGCCGAGATCGGATGGGCGTCCTCCACCACCGGCATCTCGCGCAACTGCGCCTTGCCGGCCGGGGTGAGGTTGCTCTCGTCCTTGCCCTCGCCGACGCGCTGGTAGTCGCTGGCCACCGTCTGCGGCGTGGTCAGCTCGTACCTCTGCGCGTCGTCGCCGGCGAACAGCAGAAAGCCGCCGACCGCGGCCACCACGACCGCGATCGCCCCACCGATGACCAGCCCCTTCTTCCCGAGCCGCCGCCCGCCGCCGCCCGGGCTCCCGCCGGTGGTGGCGGGCCCGTAGCCGGCGGGCTGCGGCTGCTGCCCGTAGCCGGTCTGCGGCTGGTGCGGCTGGGGCTGTGGCTGCGCGTAGCCGCCGCTCACCTGCGGGAAGGACGCGGTGGGCTGCTGGCTCGCCGCGTACGGGTTCGGGGCTGGCTGCCCGTAACCGCCGGGCTGCGGGGCCGCGGGGGTGCCGTAGCCGCCGACCTGGGGCGGGGCGGGTTGGGCCGGTGTGGGCTGGCCGTAGCCGGGCTGGGCGGCGGGCTGTGCGTACGGGTTCGCCGGCTGGCCGTAGCCGCCCGGCTGGGGCTGTGGTGCGGGGGTGCCGTAGCCGCCGGCCGGCGGCTGGGGCTGGACCGGTGACTGGGCCTGGGCCTGGGGCGGCGGGGTCCCGTAGCCGCCGGGCTGGGGCTGTGGGGTCTGCTGGCCCGGCTGGGTGGGGGCGGCCGGGTAGCCGTAACCGGGTTGGCCCGCATAGGGGTTGGGCGTGTGGGGACCGCCACCGCCGGCGCCGTGCGGTCCTGGCTGCTCGCCGTAGGGCCCGGGCTGCGGCTGGTGGTGGCTCATAGGGCGACTCCCCGGTGTGTTGAAGGCCACGCGCGACAGTCGCGCCTCAGCCAGCATCCTCCCGGACGCCGCGGGGTGCCCTCACGCCGGGGCGAACAACGGGTTCGTAACGGCGCACCCCAGGACCGTAGAATCGGCCCGTGACCGACAACACTCAGCGCCCGCACGACGGGCACAACAGCGCCGCCCCCGAACTGCCGACCCAGTACGCGCCGGCCGAGGTAGAGGGGGAGCTGTACGAGCGCTGGGTAGAGCGTGGTTACTTCGAGGCGGACGCGGCGAGCGAGAAGCCGCCGTTCACGGTCGTCATCCCGCCGCCCAACGTCACCGGCAGCCTGCACCTGGGTCACGCCTTCGAGCACACGCTGATCGACGCCGTCACCCGCCGCAAGCGGATGCAGGGCTTCGAGACGCTGTGGCAGCCGGGCATGGACCACGCCGGCATCGCCACCCAGAACGTCGTCGAGCGGGAGCTCGCCAAGGACGGCAAGTCCCGGCACGACCTGGGGCGCGAGGCGTTCGTGGAGCGGGTCTGGCAGTGGAAGGGCGAGTCCGGCGGGCAGATCTCCGGCCAGATGCGCCGGCTCGGCGACGGCGTCGCCTGGTCCCGCGAGCGCTTCACCATGGACGAGGGGCTCTCCCGCGCCGTCCAGACGATCTTCAAGAAGCTCTACGACGACGAGCTGGTCTACCGCGCCGAGCGGATCATCAACTGGTGTCCGCGCTGTCTGACGGCCATCTCGGACATCGAGGTGGAGTACCAGGAGGACGACGGCGAGCTGGTCTCCATCCGGTACGGCGAGGGCGAGGCGTCCCTGGTCGTGGCCACCACCCGGGCCGAGACGATGCTCGGTGACACGGCCGTCGCCGTCCACCCGGACGACGAGCGCTACCGCCACCTGGTCGGCACCGAGATCGAGCTGCCGCTCACCGGCCGCCGCATCCCGATCGTCGCCGACGCGCACGTCGACCCGGAGTTCGGCACCGGCGCGGTCAAGGTCACCCCGGCCCACGACCCCAACGACTTCGAGATCGGCCAGCGGCACGACCTGCCGACCCTCGCCGTCCTGGACGAGCGCGGCGTGATCACCGCGCACGGCCCCTTCGAGGGCCTGGACCGCTTCGAGGCGCGCAGCGCCATCGTGGCCGCGCTGCGCGCCGAGGGCCGCATCGTCGCCGAGAAGCGCCCGTACAAGCACTCGGTCGGGCACTGCTCGCGCTGCAAGACCACCATCGAGCCGCGGCTGTCCATGCAGTGGTGGGTCAAGGTCGGCCCGCTGGCGCAGCCGGCGGGTGACGCGGTCCGTGACGGCCGGGTCACCATCCACCCGCAGGAGATGACCAAGCGATACTTCGACTGGGTGGACAACCTGCACGACTGGTGCATCTCGCGCCAGCTCTGGTGGGGCCACCGCATCCCGGTCTGGTACGGGCCGAGCGGCGAGATGGTCTGCGTCGGCCCGGACGAGGAGCCGCCCACCGGCCCGGGCTGGCACCAGGAGACCGACGTCCTGGACACCTGGTTCTCCTCCGGTCTGTGGCCCTTCTCCACCCTGGGCTGGCCGGAGCAGACCGAGAGCGTCGAGAAGTTCTATCCCAACTCGATCCTGGTCACCGGCTACGACATCCTCTTCTTCTGGGTCGTCCGGATGATGATGTTCGGCATGTACGCGATGGACGGCACCCCGCCGTTCCAGACCGTGGTGCTGCACGGCATGGTCCGCGACCAGTTCGGCAAGAAGATGTCCAAGTCCTTCGGGAACGCGGTCAACCCGCTCGACTGGATGGACCGGTACGGCTCCGACGCGGTCCGCTTCACGCTGGCCAGGGGCGCCAACCCGGGCACCGACGTGCCGATCGGCGAGGACTGGGTGCAGGGCTCCCGCAACTTCGCCAACAAGATCTGGAACGCCACCCGCTTCGCGCTGATGAACGGTGCGACGGTGCAGGGCCCGCTGCCGGCGCCCGACGAGCTGTCGGCCGCCGACCGGTGGATCCTGTCCCGGCTGAACACGGTCGTGGCCGAGGTGGACGCGCTCTACGAGGACTACCAGTTCGCGAAGCTCTCCGACGCGCTGTTCCACTTCGCGTGGGACGAGGTCTTCGACTGGTACGTGGAGCTGACCAAGACCACCTTCCAGGCCGGCGGCCCGGCCGCGGACGCCGCCCGGCGGGTGCTCGGCGAGGTCCTGGACGTGACGCTGCGGCTGCTGCACCCGGTGGTCCCGTTCGTCACCGAGACCCTGTGGACGGCGCTGACCGGCCGTGAGTCGCTGGTGGTCGCCGAGTGGCCGACCGACAGCGGCTTCCGCGACGCGGCGGCCGAGCGGGAGATCACGGTGGTCCAGGAGCTCGTGACCGAGGTCCGCAGGTTCCGCGCCGACCAGGGGTTGCAGCCGGGCCAGAAGGTGCCGGCCAGGCTGGACCTGACGGGCACCGGGCTCGCCCCGCACGAGGACGCCATCCGTGCGCTGCTGCGGCTCCAGCCGGAGGGCGAGGGCTTCACCGCGACGGCCTCGCTGCCGGTCGTGGGCGCGACCGTGGCGCTCGACCTGTCGGGCACCATCGACGTGGCGGCCGAGCGCAAGCGGCTGACGAAGGACCTGGCGGCGGCGGAGAAGGAGAAGGCGGCGGCCACCGCCAAGCTCGGCAACGAGGCGTTCCTCGCCAAGGCGCCGGAGCCGGTGGTCGACAAGATCCGTACCCGGCTGGCGACGGCCGAGGCGGACATCGAGCGCATCTCCGCCCAACTCGCGGGGCTGCCGGAAGCGTGACACGCGCGCGGCCGGCCGGGTCGTTGACCGGGCGGCCGTGGCGGGCTGATCTGGACTGATGGCCGAGGGGCCCCGCACCGAGCACGGTGCGGGGCCCCTCGCGTTGCCGGGGCGCGCCTGCGCGGGCCGCGGACGCGCTCCGTTCAGCTCTCGATGGCGACCGGACCTGCCGTGACCGCCTCGGCGTTCCTGCGGGTCTTCGCCCAGCCGCTGCGCCCGCGGACCATGCGGCCAAGGGCCCGGGCCGAGGCGGGGAAGAGGTGGTACGCGTACAGCCACAGCGCCAGTCCCCAGCCCAGCGACACCGCCAGGGAGCGGTCGGGGGCGCGGTCGCGCCGGTAGACCGGGCCCCACAGCAGGAACGGGGCGATGGAGACCGCGGCGAGGCCGGCGGCCAGCGGCCACAGCGCGACCAGGCCGGCGAGGGCCCCGGCTCCCGCGCCGCCCGCGACGTCGAGGCCGACGGACACGCCGAGCAGCAGGCACAGGGCGAGCGTGAGCAGGTGCGCGACCGGCTGGAAGAAGGTGTACAGCGTCTCCAGGACGCCCCGGGCGCCGTAGTGCCGGGAGGCGATCACGCGGGGTGCGTACCGCAGGCACTGGAGGTTGCCCTGGGCCCACCGGGTGCGCTGGGTGAGCAGCCGGCGGGCGTGCGGCAGGCCCTCCTGGGAGACCCAGGTGTCGGCGACGTGGGTGATCTGGTAGCCGCCGAGGATCATGTGCAGGCCCAGTTCGTAGTCCTCCAGGAGGGCGCCGCGCTGCCAGGGGCGCCGTTCGGCGGCGGCGATCCGGTCGAGCGCGGTCAGGCGCGTGAACTGGCCGTTGCCGCCGAGGCCGACCGAACCGGTGCGGGTCCGCAGCAGTTGCATGCCGGCGTTGGACACCGAGAACTCCATGTCCTGCACCCGGACCAGGAGCCTGGCCAGCGCGTTGCGCAGCCTGCCGTGGTCGGGCAGCGGCCGGCGGTCGTCCACGTTCCGCATCCGCACGCTGACCTGCACGCCGCCGATCTCCGGGTCGCCGAAGGCGGCGGGCCCCGAGACCCGCTCCAGGGCGTGCGGCGCGAGATGGCCGTCGGCGTCGATGACGCAGACGACGACCCGCGCCCGGTCGGCCCCCGCCGGCAGGAACTCGTCGAGCTGGGCGTACGCGGCGTTGAGCGCGGCGCCCTTGCCGAGCCTGGCGTCGGGGCGCTCGCGGCGCACCAGGTGCACGCGTACGTCGCCGTCGGCGAGGCCGGCGACGATCTCCGCGGTGCGGTCGTCGCTGTCGTCGTCGATCACCCAGACGTGGGCCTCGGGGAAGTCGGCGCGCAGTCGCGCGACGGTGGTGCCGACCACGGCCTCCTCGTCGCGGCAGGGCACGAAGAAGTGCCAGTCGAACTCGCCCGGATCGCCGGGCACCAGCTCCGGCCGCCGCAGGTAGGCGTGGCGGGCGCCGGCCCAGTAGAGGAGGAAACAGAGCAGCAGCGCGAAGGGGAAGAGGAGGAGCACGAGGTGCATGGGGCCCTTATCTGGTCAGTCGGCGACGGGGACGGAGCGGCGGCCGGGCGCGCGGGCGCGTGGGTGGGCGGCGGTGGGGGCGCGCGTGTCGGTTCGTACGTGCCGGCTGTACGTGCCGGTCCGTACGGGGAGCCCCGTGGGCGGTGGTTCGTGCGTGACGGCTCGTACGCGGCGGCGGATGCGCGTGCGGGTTCGTACGCCGTGGCCCGTACGTGACGGCTCGTACGCGGAGCCCTGCGCGGGGCGGGTCAGGCCGCTGCGGTGAACTCCGTGCGGGCGGTGAGCTCCGTCAGCAGGTGCACGATGCGCTCGGAGGCGCGGCCGTCGCCGAACGGGCTCGGCAGGGTGGCCAGCCGGCGCAGCCCGCGCGCGGACTCGGCGAGGTGCCGTGCGGCCAGCTCGCCGATGGCCGGGCCCGGCTCGACCAGGTCGGCGAAGTCCACCATCGCCTCCGGGCGTTCGGTGGAGCGGCGTACGACGATCAGTGGCCGGCCGAGGACGGTGACCTCCTCCTGGATGCCGCCGGAGTCGGAGACGATCAGTGCGGCGTGCCGGGCCAGCGCCAGGAAGTCGCCGTACCCGAGCGGGCGGGTCACCCGCAGGCCCGTCAGCAGCCCCGCAAGGCCGGCCGCCGCGATGCGGGCCCGGGTGCGCGGGTGCAGCGGGAGCAGGACCGGCGTGCCGGCGGCGGCGATGGCGCCCAGTTGGTCGAGGACGGCGCGCAGCGCGTGCGGGTCGTCGGTGTTCTCCGGCCGGTGCACGGTGGCCAGCACGTAGCCGTCCGCGCGCAGCCCGTACGCGGTTAGCAGGTCGGAACGGGCGCCGGCGGGCGGGAGTTGGGCGTGCACGGCCTCGACGACGGTGTTGCCCGTCACCGCGATCCGCTCCTCGCGCACGCCCTCGGCCAGCAGGTTGGCCCGGTTCTCGGGGGTCGCCGCGCACAGCACGTCGGCGATGCGGTCGATCAGCACCCGGTTGTGCTCCTCCGGCATGTTCCGGTCGTGGCTGCGCAGCCCGGCCTCCACGTGCAGCAGCGGGATGCCGTGGGCGTTGGCGGCGAGGGCGCCGGCGAGTGCCGCGTTGGTGTCGCCCTGGACGACGACCGCGTGCGGCGGTTCGGCCGTGAAGAGCGTGTCGAGCTGGGCGAGCGCCGCGGAGATCTGGCCGGCGCGGCTCTGCCCGCCGACGCCGGTCAGGAAGGTGGGCTCGGGCAGGCCGAGTTCGGACAGGAAGCGGCCCGAGAGCTCCTCGTCGTAGTGCTGGCCGGTGTGGATCAGGTGGGCCGCGGGGCCCAGGAGGCGCACGAGGTCGGTGAGCTTGACGAGCTCGGGGCGGGTGCCGAGGACGATCGCGACGCCACGCGCGGGCAGGGAGTGCACGGCTGCTCCAGATGGGGGCCGGGGACGGGTTCAGCCGTGGAGTGTGGGCGGGGCCGGTTGTCGCGGCGGATGGCACTCGGTTGCTGCTCGGTTGCGGGTTGCCGGGCGGGCGCGATTCGGGACGAAGGTCCCGGGCGCGGGTGGGGCGTTCGGCCCATCCGAAGGTCCTGCTGTGCTGCGCCCGTGCTGCCCCCGCCCGTTCCGGCGCGGCCCCGCCGGTGCCCGCCGCGCGCTCAGGCGCCGCGCCCGGGCCCCGTGGGGTCGCGCTCCGTGTCGCCCGGCTCGCGGTAGCGGTAGCCGAGGCCGCGCACCGCCTCCAGTGGGTCGGCGGGGGAGGCGGTGCGGTTCGCGCCCGTGGAGTGGTCGGCGCCGGTGGGGTGGTTAGCGCCCCTGGAGTGGTCCGCGTCCGTGGGGTGGTTGGCGCCGGTGAGGTGGGGGAGTCGGGTGGGGTTCGAGGCGTCCGGGGCCGGGTCGCCGGGGTGGGGGATTCCGGTGGGGTCCGGGGCGGCCGGGGGCGGGCCGCCCGGGTGGGGGAGGCCGCCGTGGTCCCGGGCGGCCCCGCGCGGCGCACCGGGTTCCGGGCGCGTGGCCTGTTGGAGCTTGCGCCGCAGCCGCATCACCGCGAACTTCACCCGCTCCCGGCCCCGCCCCTCCGGTTCGCCCCACACCTGGTCCAGGAGCTGTTCCGTGGTGACGACCCGGCCGCGGCTGCGGACCAGGGTCTGGAGCAGCCGGAACTCGATGTCGCTCAGCCGCACCTCGACCCCGTGCCACACCGCCGACCTGCGCTCGGGCACCAGCCGCAGCCGCTGGTCGCCGTAGCTGCCGCTGCCGGCCCAGCGGGAGGCGGTGGTGCGGCGCAGCAGCGCCTCGACGCGGGCCAGCAGTTCGTCGTTGCCGAACGGCTTGGGCAGGAAGTCGTCGGCGCCGGCCCGCAGACCGCGCACCCGGGCGGCCTCGCTGCCGTACGCGGAGAGCAGGATGACGGGCAGGTCGGTGAGGTCCCGGGTGCGTTCGAGCACCTGCCAGCCGTCGAGTTCGGGCAGCCCGATGTCCAGGATCAGCAGGGCGGGCCGGTCGGCGAAGAGCCGCCGCAGCGCGGAGCGGCCGTCCGCGGCCTGGAGCACGGTGTAGCCGGCCCGGGTGAGGACGACGCGCAGCGCGAGCGCCAGGTCCGCGTCGTCCTCGACGACGAGCACCCGGGTCATGCCGCACCCCCTCGTGCGGTCTCCGCCGCCACGGTCCCGGGCGGTCCGCCGGTGGGATGGCCGATGCCGAGTGGGCCGGCGTACGGCAGGTGGATCGCGAAGACGGCGCCCGTGCCCTCCTGCCCGCTGACCGCGAGGGTGCCGCCGTGCAGCCGTACGACGTCCCGGCTGACGGCGAGCCCGATCCCGGTGCCCGGGTAGCCGCCGTGCAGGGCGTTGGGCGCGCGGACGAAGCCGGTGAAGACCTCCTCGCGGTACGCAGCGGGCACGCCGATGCCGGTGTCGGCCACCTCGATCCGCCAACCGGCGGGGCCTGGCGCGGCGGTCAGGCTGACGCTGCCGCCCGGCGGCGTGAACTTGGCGGCGTTCTCCAGCAGATTGGCGAGCACGGCGTGCAACCGGTGCTCGTCCGCCCATAGCTCGGGGCCGTCGGTGCAGGTCAGCGAGGTGAAGACGGCCGCTTCCGCGAGGGCGGCCGAGCGGTCGAGCACGGCGCGTTCGAGCAACTGCGGCACCCGCACCCAGCCGTACTCCATCTGGAGCTGCGCCGAACTGCTCGTGGTGGCCGCGAGCAGGTCGTTTATCTGGGCGTGCATCCGCTCGGCGTTGCGCCGGACGGCGGCGAGGAACTCCTGTTGCTCGCCCGTCAGCTCGCCGGACGCCGGGTCGGCGAGGAGTTCGCAGAAGCTGAGGATGGCCGCGAGCGGGGTGCGCAGCTCGTGCGAGGCGGAGGCGGCGAAGGCGCTGCGGTGCCGGATCAGCTCGGAGAGTGCCCGGTTGTCGCGTTCGAGGTCGCGTTCGGCGCGCTTGTTGGCGGTGATGTCCTGCACGGTCCACAGCGTGCCGAGCACCCTGCCGTGCTGTCGGACCGGCTCCAGCCGGCGGCGGATGGTCCTACCGTCGGCGAGCGGTATGTCGGCGGCCCGGTGCAGGGGTCGGGGCGGGTCGGCCGCGGGGGGCGCGCCGGCGGCCGGGGACCCGTCGGCGGACGGCTCGCTCCCGGCCGGGCCGGCCGGCGCCTCGGGCTCCGCGTGCGGGCGCGCGTACCGCTCGCGGTACGGCGGCGCGTAGAGCTCGGCCACGGCGTCGTGGACCGGGCCGAGCGGGGCGCCGGGCGCCAGGTCCACCCGGTCCGCCAGGTGGAACAGCCGGACGAACCGCTCGTTGGCCCCGACCACCCGGTCGTCGACGTCCGCGAGGACCGCCGCCAGCGGCAGCGTGTGCAACAGGGCAACGAGCCGGGCCCGGTCGTCGCACGGGGTGCCTGTCATCCAGCCCTCACCTGGTCCTTCACCTGGTCCTTCCACCGGCGGCCCGCGCGCCGCCGGCCGGCCCCGCTCCGCTGCTGTCCCTGCTGCCCGGCGCCCGCACCGCCGACGGAGACTCCGTACGCCCGGAGGTTTCGTACGACTGGCGGCGGCACGGGACCAGCGGCGTCGTACGGCCGGAGGGGGCGTACGGCCAGCGGCTCCGTACGGCCAGCGGCTTCGTACGGGCGGACGTTCCGTGCGGCCGACGGGGCCGTATGGCCGAACCCTTCAAAAGGGATGATACGGCTGCTAATGGTGCAAACGACGGGCGGCCGGGCGCGCGCTCGGTGTCGGACCCGCCTCGTAGACTGGCGGCGTGAGCGAGCGCCCCCCGAACGACGAATCCGAGCCTGACGGGCTCGACGCCTTCGACGAGATCATCGACGCCGAGACCGAGCGCGACCCCGACCTCGCGGTGATCGAGGCGGGCAGCCGCACGCTGCGGACGCAGGCCGGACCGCCCCAGGGCGACGGCGTCCCCACCAGGCCGCAGGACCCGGAGGTCGACCGCGCGCTGCGCGAGGTCGAGACGGAGCTGGCCAGCCGGTGGGGCGAGACCAAGCTCGACCCGTCGGTCGAGCGGATCAGGGCCGTGCTCGACGTCCTGGGCGAGCCCCAGCGCAGCTACCCCGCGATCCACATCACCGGCACCAACGGCAAGACCAGCACCGCCCGCATGATCGAGGCGCTGCTCGGCGCCTTCGAGCTGCGCACCGGGCGGTACACCAGCCCGCACGTCCAGTCGATCACCGAGCGGATCAGCCTGGACGGCGCGCCGATCTCCGCCGAGCGGTTCGTCGAGACCTACCACGACATCAAGCCGTACGTGGAGATGACCGACGCGCAGCAGGAGTTCCGGCTCTCCTTCTTCGAGGTGCTGACGGCGATGGCGTACGCGGCGTTCGCCGACGCGCCGGTGGACGTCGCGGTGGTCGAGGTCGGCATGGGCGGCACCTGGGACGCGACCAACGTGATCGACGCGACGGTCGCCGTGGTCACCCCGATCTCGCTGGACCACACCGACCGGCTCGGCAACACGCCCGCGGAGATCGCCGTCGAGAAGGCCGGCATCATCAAGGCGCTGGACACGACGGACGGTGCCGCCGGCGCCACCGTGGTGCTCGCGCAGCAGCCGGTCGAGGCCGCGTCGGTGCTGCTCAAGCGGGCGGTCGAGGTGGACGCCACGGTGGCCAGGGAGGGCATGGAGTTCGGCGTGCTCGGCCGGGAGGTGGCGGTCGGCGGGCAGTTGCTGACGCTGCGCGGCCTCGGCGGCGAGTACCCGGACGTCTTCCTCCCGCTGCACGGCGCCCACATGGCGCACAACGCGGCCGTGGCGCTCGCCGCCGTCGAGGCGTTCTTCGGCATCGGCTCGCAGCACGCCAGGACGCTGGACCTGGACACGGTGCGGGCCGCCTTCGCGGGCGTCTCGTCGCCGGGCCGGCTTGAGGTGATGCGGCGCAGCCCGACGGTGGTCCTCGACGCCGCGCACAATCCGGCGGGCGCGCAGGCCACGGCCGAGGCGGTCACCGAAGCGTTCGGCTTCAGCCGGCTGATCGGCGTGGTCGCCACCAGCGACGGCAAGGACGTACGGGGCGTGCTTGAGGCGTTCGAGCCGCTGTTCGCCGAGGTCGTCGTGACGCGGTACGCGCACGAGCGGGCGATGGACGTGGACGCGCTCGCCGCCGTCGCGGTGGAGGTCTTCGGGCCGGACCGGGTGCAGGTCGAGCCGCGGCTCGACGAGGCGCTGACCGTCGCGGTGACCCTCGCCGAGGAGGAGGGCGAGTTCTCCGGCGCCGGCGTGCTGGTCACCGGCTCGGTGATCACGGTCGGCGAGGCCCGACTGCTGCTGGGAAGGGACTGACCCGTGCGTACTCTGCGGACGCTGTGTGCGTCCACGCTGATCTGCGAGTTCTTCGTCATCGGCTTCGCCGGCCTGGTCGCGATGAAGCTGTCCGACCTGTCCATGGGCACGGTGTGGACGGTCAGCGGCATCGCCATGGTGCTGTGCGTCCTGCTCTCCGGCCTGCTGAGTCGGCCGTGGGCGCTCCAGGTCGGCTGGGCGCTCCAGATCGGCCTGGTGCTGAGCGGCTTCGTCGTCCCGGTGATGTTCTTCCTCGGCCTGGCCTTCACCGGTCTGTGGTGGGCCTCCATCCACTACGGCCGGCACATCGACGAGGCGAAGGCGCGGTTCGCGGCGATGGACGAGCGCGCCCGCGAACTGGCGGAGGCGGAAGCGGCGGGCCAGCCCGTGACGGATGCCCAGACCGCGGACGGTGGGCAGGGCGAGACCGCGGAGGGTGCGGCGGCAGGTGCGGCCGGTGCCGCGGACGGGGGAGCCGGGGCCGGCGCGCCCGAGACCGCCGCCCGCCCGGGTGGGGCCGCGGCCGAGCCCCCGCAGCAGCGGTCGGCCCCCGTCGATGCGGAACCGGCCGCGGCCGACACCGCCGCGGGTGGCGGTCGGGCGACGGCCGATCCGGCGTAGTCCGGCGCGATCCGGCGTAGTCCGGCGGGGCATCCGGCCCCACACGCGGCACTCGCCCGGGGGCCGGGCAACGGTTCTGACGGAGGGGGCGCGGCTGACGGCCGCGCCCCCTCCGCGCGTGCGGGGCCGGCCGGGCCCGCACGCGGGGAGGCCTCGCCCCGTCAGTACGCGCCCGGCCGGACCGCCCCGACGGAGCGACCCCCACGCGACGGCCCCCCGGCCCCGGGGCCCGTACCGTCAAGCGATCATGGACAGGCCCGGTGCGGCCGATGGTGGGAGCCCCTGTAGCCTCAGGCGCGATAACCCCCGTCACATCCGCAAGGAGCCGCGATCATGAGCCAGCGCACCCTCGTCCTTCTCAAGCCCGACGCGGTCAGGCGCGGTCTGGTGGGCGAGATCCTCGGCCGCATCGAGGGCAAGGCGGGCTGGCAGCTCGTCGCGCTGGAGCTGCGCACCCTGGAGCGCGAGGTGCTGGAGCAGCACTACGCCGAGCACGTGGGCAAGCCCTTCTACGAGCCGCTGATGGAGTTCATGGCCTCCGGCCCGATCGTGGCGCTGGTCGTGCAGGGCGAGCGCGTCATCGAGGGCGTCCGTACGCTGGCCGGCCCCACCGACCCGATCGCCGCCGCGCCCGGCAGCATCCGCGGCGACTTCGGCACCATCGTCCGCGAGAACCTCATTCACGCCTCCGACTCCGAGGAGTCGGCCGAACGGGAGATGAAGATTTTCTTTCCCGGTCTCGTCTGACGAGACGGCAGATATCTGATCGGTTTCTCCACCCGAACGACCTGATGGCCTCGGGTGCACCCGGTTGACCAGGGGGCTGCCGTATTTTTCGGTTGTCCCCTGGAATATGCCCATCGTTCGAGGGAACGCATCGCCGCGACACGACGTCCCCTATGGAGGGGGCGGACGGTGTTCCGCCGACAATGGCGGAGGAACCCTCGCGCCGCACTGCGGCGGGCGAGACTACGATGGAACCTTCCGCGCCACGTAAGCGCACTCATCACGCCGACCTCAATTAAGCATTCGCTCCAGTTGGGAAGGCCAGACGCATCCTCATGGGGAACAACATGTCGTTCATCGGCCGTGACATGGCTGTCGACCTCGGGACCGCCAACACGCTGGTTTACGTCAGAGGCCGCGGGATCGTCCTCAACGAGCCGTCTGTTGTCGCGATCAACACCAACACGGGCGGCATTCTCGCCGTGGGTGCCGAAGCGAAGAAGATGATCGGCCGTACGCCGGGGAACATCGTCGCCGTACGCCCCTTGAAGGACGGCGTTATCGCCGACTTTGAGATCACCGAGCGGATGCTCCGCTATTTCATTCTGAAGATCCACAAGCGCCGCTATCTGGCCCGGCCGCGCGTCGTGGTCTGCGTGCCCAGCGGCATCACCGGGGTCGAGCGACGCGCCGTGATCGAGGCGTCCACCCAGGCGGGTGCCCGCCAGGTGCACATCATCGAGGAGCCGATGGCCGCGGCGATCGGCTCCGGCCTGCCGGTGCACGAGGCCACCGGCAACATGGTGGTGGACATCGGCGGCGGCACCACCGAGGTCGCGGTCATCTCGCTCGGCGGAATCGTCACGGCGCAGTCCATCCGGGTGGCCGGCGACGAGCTCGACAACGCGATCATCCAGCACATCAAGAAGGAGTACAGCCTCCTGCTCGGTGAGCGCACGGCCGAGAACATCAAGATCACCATCGGTTCGGCGTACGAGTCGGAGCAGGAGGAGCACACCGAGATCCGCGGCCGTGACCTGGTCAGCGGGTTGCCCAAGACGGTGGTGATCTCCGCGGCCGAGGTGCGCAAGGCCATCGAGGAGCCCGTCAACTCGATCGTCGACGCCGTGAAGACCACGCTCGACAAGTGCCCGCCCGAGCTGTCCGGCGACGTGATGGACCGGGGCATCGTGCTCACCGGCGGTGGCGCGCTGCTGCGCGGGCTCGACGAGCGGCTGCGCCGCGAGACCGGCATGCCCATCCACATCGCCGAGGACCCGCTGGACTCGGTGGCCCTCGGCTCGGGCAAGTGCGTGGAGGAGTTCGAGGCGCTCCAGCAGGTCCTCGACTCCCAGCCGCGCCGCTGAACCAACGGTCGGGTGAACGGGTTCCGCCGCGCGGGTAGCCGCGTTCCGGCGCGGTGGAACCCCCGCATAATGAGTCGCACGGGTCCCGAAGGACGCCACGCGTCGCATCACCGGCACCGGGTGCGCCCTGCGCCGTGCGCACGCCTCCCGCGCAACGGGATGCGTGGAGACCCCCCAAAACTCTGGACGCGGTCCCCCGGGACAGCGTTCGTATCCAGGTAGGACGCCCCGACCGGCCGCCGCCTTGGACCGGCCGGTCCAACGAGGAAGGCACGGCCGCCGTACGTGAGGGACACCCGAGAGAGCCGGCTGCTACTAGTGCTGCTGGTCGCCATCGCGTTCGCTCTGATCACTGTGGACATCCGCGGTGGCGAGGACTCCCCGCTCGACAAGCCGCGCACGGCGGCCCAGACGGTCTTCGGCCCGGTCGAGGACACCGTGGCCACCGCCGTCGACCCGGTCGGCAACGCCATCGCCGCGGTACGGGACTCCGACGAGCGACACGACCGCATCAGCACCCTGGAACGGGAGAACGCCGAGCTCAAGCACAAGCTGGGCAGCGACGACCGCAACCGCGCGCGCGTCGCCGAACTCGACAAGCTGCTCAAGACCGCCGGCCGCGGCCAGTACGGCATCAAGGGCGCCGAGGTGATCGCGATAGGAGCCGCCCAGGGCTTCTCCTGGACGGTCACCATCGACGCCGGCAGCAACGACGGCCTCGCCCGCGACATGACCGTCATCAACGGTGACGGACTGGTCGGCCGGGTCACCACGGTCGGCCCCTCGACCTCCACCGTGCTGCTCGCCAACGACCCCGACTTCACCGTCGGCACCCGGCTGGAGAAGACCGGCGAGCTCGGCTTCGCCACCGGACAGGGCGACCGCTCGCTGCGCGTCCAACTCCTCAACGGCAAGGCCAAGGTGAAGAAGGGCGACCGGATGGTCACCTTCGGCTCCCGCGCCGACCGGCCGTTCGTGCCCGGCGTGCCGGTCGGTGAGGTGGTCCGGGTCGACCCCGCGCGCGGCGACCTGACCCGCAGCGTCCAGGTCCGCCCGTACGTGGGCTTCAGCAAGCTCGACATCGTCGGCGTCGTCGTCAAGCCGCCGCGCACCAACCCGCGCGACGAGGTGCTGCCGCCCAAGCCGGCGAAGAAGCCCAACCCCACGGTCACCGTCACGGTCAACCCGAGCGCGACCACCAAGCCCGGAGGCGCAGCCCAGTGAAACGCATCTCGCTCTCCATCCTGCTGGTGGTCTTCGCGCTGATCGTGCAGGTCACCGTGTTGGCCAGGTTGCAGCTACCGGGCGCGGTGCCCGATCTGCTGCTGCTGGTCGTGCTCGGTCTCGCGCTGGTCTACGGGCACACCGGCGGCGCGCTGATCGGCTTCGGCGCCGGCCTGCTCATCGACTTCGCCCCACCGGCGGACCACGCCGCCGGCCGGTACGCGCTGGTGCTGTGCGTCATCGGCTACCTGGCCGGTCTCGCCAAGCCCGAGAAGGGCCAACTGCGCTCGGCCACCGGACCGATGCTGGTGGTGGTCGGCGCGGCGATCGGCGCCACCCTGCTGTACGCGGCGGTCGGCGCGCTGGTCGGGGACGACGCGGCCCGTCAGGTCGGGCTCGGCAAGTTGCTGTTCACCGCGGCCGTCTACGACCTGCTGCTGGCGCCGTTCGTCGTACCGCTGGTGATGGCGCTGGCCCGGCGCACCGAGAGCCACCCGCTCAGCGACGGCGGCGGCTCCTCCGGCGGTGCCGGCGAGGGTGCGCTCGGCTGGCTGTCGGCCGGCTCCGGCAGCAGCGGCGCCGGCTGGGGCAAGGCGGCCAGGACCGGCAAGCCCGCCCGGCTCGGCAAGTCCATCAGGCTCGGCAAGTCGGCAAAGATCGCCAGCCCGCGCAGCGACCTGCTGGCCAAGCCGGCCAAGAGCAAGCCGGGCCGCATCAAGCTCAAGGGGGTCAAGCGGCTGTGAGGCGGCAGGCGCCGACGGGGGCCGCGTACCCGGGCCGACAGGACCCCGCGTACCCGGGCCCACAGGACCACTCGCATCGACCGCCGAGGGGGCGACGGTGACCAACATCCCGGAGACCGGGCGGACCACCCGGGTCACGATCCGGCTGGTGGCCATTCAGATCCTGGTCTTCTCGCTGCTGCTGACGCTCGGCGGCCGGCTGTGGTACTTGCAGATCCGCAACGGCGACGAGTACAGCAACCAGGCCAACAACAACCACGTGCAGCAGGTCATCGAGCCCGCCGTGCGCGGCTCCATCCTGGACGCCAGGGGCGTGGCGCTGGCCGACAACCAGACCCGGCTGGTGGTATCCGCCAGCCGCACCGAGCTGATGAAGATGGCCGACGACGGCGAGGCGGTGCTCACCCGGCTGGCCGAGGTGCTGGACCTGGAGCCCAAGGAGGTCACCGACAAGGTGCGGCTGTGCGACGCCAAGACGCCGCAGCCGTGCTGGAACGGCTCCCCGTACCAGCCCATCCCGATCACCGACGAGGCCACCACCCAGCAGGCCCTCCAGATCCGCGAGCGGGCCGAGGACTTCCCCGGCATCAGCGCCGAGCCCACCGCCGTGCGCCGCTACGCCGCGCCCGGCGACGCCAACACCGCGCAGGTGCTCGGCTACCTCTCGCCGGTCACCGACGACGAGATCAAGAAGGCCGAGGACAGCGAGTCGCCGCTGCTGCGCGCCGACCAGATCGGCCGCTCGGGCCTGGAGCGCACCTATGACAGCCAGCTCCGCGGCAAGGCCGGCGTCACCCGGTACGAGGTGGACAACCTCGGGCGCGTCATCGGCAAGGGCAAGAGCGATGCGGCGGTGCCCGGCTCGACCGTCGTCACCAGCATCGACGCCCGCGTACAGGCCATAGCGGAGAAGGAGCTCGACGCGGCGATGAAGGCCGCGCGCAAGGAGCACGACCGCAACACCAACCAGAACTACAAGGCGGACGCGGGCGCCGTGGTGGTGATGGAGTCCAAGACCGGCCGCATCGTGTCGATGGCCTCCAACCCGACGTACGACCCCAACGCCTGGGTCGGTGGCATCTCCGGCAAGGACTACCAGCGGCTGACCGGCAAGGACTCCAACTACCCGCTGCTCAACCGGGCCATCCAGGGCCAGGCCGCGCCCGGCTCGATCTTCAAGGTCATCTCGGCGACCGCAGCGGTCAACGCCGGCTACGCCTTCGACAACAAGTACGACTGTAGTAGCGCCTTCAACATCGGCGGCCAGGTCTTCAAGAACTTCGAGTCCAAGGGGTACGGCCCGATCGACCTCGGCCGGGCCCTCGAAGTCTCCTGCGACACCGTCTTCTACGACCTCGCGTACAAGCAGTGGCAGAAGGACGGCGGGAACAACCCGAAGAAGAAGCCGGGCGACTACTTCTACAAGACGGCCCACCAGTTCGGACTCGGCGAGGAGACCGGCATCGACCTGCCGGGCGAGGTCGCCGGGCGGGTGCCTGACCGGCAGTGGAAGAAGGACTACTACAAGGCCAACAAGGACGTCTGGTGCAAGCAGGCGAAGTCGAAGAAGGACGACTACGCCACCCGGGTCGCCCGCGAGAACTGCGCCGAGGGCATGAAGATGCGCGCCGGTGACAGCGTCAACTACTCCATCGGACAGGGCGACACCCTGGTGACGCCGATACAGATGGCGACGATCTACAGCGCCATCAGCAACGGCGGCACGCTCTACGACCCGACCGTCGGCAAGGCCGTGATCAGCCCGGACGGCAAGCAGGTCAAGGAGGTCAAGCCGACCTCGCACGGCAAGCTGCCGATGCGCGGCGACACCCGGGACAAGGTGGACGCGGCGCTGGCCGGCGTGGTCACGGGCGGCTCGGCGGCCTGGCGGTTCGGCGGCTGGCCGCAGGACAAGATCCCGATGCACGCCAAGACCGGCACCGCCGAGGTCTACGGCAAGCAGACCACCTCGTGGTTCGCCTCGTACACCAAGGACTACACGATCGTCATGACGATCTCCCAGGGCGGCACCGGCTCCGGCGCCTCCGGGCCTGCCGTGCGCAACATCTACAGCGCCCTGTACGGCGTGGACGCCAAGGGCGAGATCGACAAGAAGAAGGCGCTGCTGCCGACGCCGCAGCGCACCCTGCCCAAGATCGAGAAGGACGGCACGATCGAGGCGCCGCACATCAAGCCGCCGAAGAAGGCCAAGCCGACCGAGGAGGCGCCGGTGCTCGCCGCGGGTGAGCTCGGTCGGACGCCGGTGACCACCCTGGACGCCGGTGACCGGCCGGTCACCGCGCCCACCGCAGGCACGCTGCCGCTCGCCGCGGCTGGGAGGCGGGGCCAGTGACCGCATCGGACGGATTCTTCGTACGCAGGTTCTCGCCGGAGCCCGGCGCCTGGGGCAAGCTGACGGCGCGCGACTCGATCGTGCGGCGGCTGGACTGGACGCTGATGTTCTCGGCGCTCGCGCTGTCCGCGATGGGTGCCGTGCTGGTCTACTCCGCCACCCGCAACCGCACCGAGCTCACCGGCGGCGACCAGTACTCCTTCCTCTTCCGGCACACCCTGAACACCAGCATCGGCCTCGGGCTGATGATCGCCACCATCTGGCTGGGCCACCGCACGCTGCGCGGCGCGGTGCCGGTGCTGTACGTGCTGTCGGTGGTGCTGGTGCTCGCGGTGCTGTCGCCGCTGGGCTCGACGGTCAACGGCGCGCACTCCTGGATCCAACTGCCCGGCGGCTTCTCGCTCCAGCCGTCGGAGTTCACCAAGGTGACGATCATCTTGGGGATGGCGATGCTGCTGGCGGCCAAGGTGGACGCGGGGGACCGCGCCTACCCGGACCACCGCACGGTGCTCCAGTCGCTGGGCATCGCGGCCGTGCCGATCGCGATCGTGCTGCTGATGCCGGACCTCGGTTCGGTGATGGTGATGGCCGTCATCGTGCTGGCGGTGCTGTTGGCCTCCGGCGCGTCCAACCGCTGGATCGCCGGCATCATCGGCACCGGCATCCTGGGCATCGTGCTGATCTGGCAGCTCAAGATCCTGGACCAGTACCAGATCGACCGGTTCGCGGCGTTCGCCAACCCGGCGCTCGACCCGGCCGGCGTCGGCTACAACACCAACCAGGCCCGCATCGCGATCGGCTCGGGCCAGCTCCGCGGCGCCGGCCTGTTCAACGGCAGCCAGACGACGGGTCAGTTCGTGCCCGAGCAGCAGACCGACTTCGTCTTCACGGTGGCCGGCGAGGAACTCGGCTTCCTCGGCGGCGGGCTCATCATCCTGCTGGTGGGCGTGGTGCTGTGGCGCGCCTGCCGGATCGCCAGGAACGCACCCGAGCTGTACGGCACGATCGTGGCGGCCGGCGTCATCGCCTGGTTCGCGTTCCAGTCCTTCGAGAACATCGGCATGACGCTCGGCATCATGCCGGTCACCGGGCTGCCACTGCCCTTCGTCTCGTACGGCGGCACGTCGATGTTCGCCGCCTGGATAGCGATCGGCCTGTTGCAGTCGATCAAGGTGCAGCGGCCGATATCGGCCTGACGGCGCCCCGCCCGCGCGGGCCCGCCGTACCCGTCCGGCGCCCCGGCGCCCCTCCCGCGTTCGGCGGGGAGGGGGCGCCGGGGCGTTGGCGTGTGGGGGCGTGTCGTTTGTGGGGCGTGCGGCGGGTCATCGGGGGGCGTGCGGGGTGGGCTGCGGGGGGCCGGCCGCCGGCAGGTCGGGGTCCGGGTGCGCGGGCACCGGGCGCTCGGCCGCCGGGTGGTCAGGCACCGGATAGTCGGGCAGCGCCAGGGTGCTGCTGACCTTCTCGCCGAGCTTCAGCATGCCGTTCAGGAACAGCGGGCGGGACAGCAGCGCGTTGCGCAGGCGTAGCCCCGTGGCGGTGCCGGGGGCGAGGAACTTGCCGGTGCGGTCACCACCGACCTGGCAACCGGTGGCGTACTTCCGCAGCAGGCCCTCGTACCGCGCGAAGGCCGTCCGGTGGTCGCCCGCCGCGCGGGCGAGCTCACCGGCCAGCACGTAGGCGGCGACCAGCGCGGTGCCGGTGCCCATGCCGCCGATCGTGGCCCCGCAGGCGGCGTCACCGACCAGGCAGACGCGCCCGGCGGACCAGGTGTCCACGTCGGCCCGGCTGATCGAGTCGAAGTACAGGTCGGGCGCCCGGCGCAGCGAGTCAAGGAGTTCGGGCACCACCCAGCCGAGCCCGGCGAACGCGTCGGCGACCAGCCGCTTCTGCTGCTCCGTGTCGTGCCGGTGGTACGCCAACTCGGGCGCGGCGAAGACGAAGAACGCGCCGGCCAGGCCCGGGTCCCGGTGGTCCGGGCCGACGGACGCGAGCCGCCCCGGCACGTTGTAGCCGACCGAACCCCGGGTCAGCACCGGCTCTGCGGGCCGCGGCAACTGCCAGGTGGCGGCGTAGTAGCCGAGGTGGCTGACGTAGCGCTCCTCGGGTCCGAAGGCCAGGCTGCGGACCCGGGAGTGCAGCCCGTCGGCGCCGATGACCAGGTCGAAGTCGCGTACGACGCCGCTGGCGAAGGTCACCCGTACGCCGTCCGCACTCTCGTCGATGGCGGCGATCGAGTCGCCGAAGACGTACTCGGTGTACGGAGCGCTGCGCTCGTACAGCACCCGGGACAGGTCGCCGCGCAGTACCTCGATGGCGCCGCCGGCGAACTCGGCCGGCAGGTCGAGCAGGGGCCGGCCGGCCTCGTCCACGAAGCGCATCGGGGTGCCGCCGGTCTGGATGCGGCGCAGTTCGGGCAGCAGGCCCATGCGCTCCAGGACGGTGAGGTGGGTCTCGCCGCGGAAGTCGACGGCCTGCCCGCCGGTGCGCAGCGCGGGGGCCAGTTCGACGACGGTGGGGCGGAAGCCGTGCCGCCCCAGCCAGTAGGCGAGCGCGGGTCCGGCGATGCTGGCGCCGGAGATGAGGACGTTCGTGGGCACGGGGTGCTCCTTGGGTGCTGCGGGGTCGGGGATGGGGCGGCACGGGCTGCGGGTCGCATGGGGCGTACGGGCGGTACCAGCCGGGCCGCATGGGTCGCACGGGCGCGGGGCGCGGGGAGGCCAGCGATCACCGCCCCGGTGGGCCGTGCAGCGCAACTGTGTCCGGTGGACGCTGTTGAATACTGTGTACCGTAGACGCAGTTAACGGGTGCCGCAAGGCGCGAGGGCGACGAAGGGGAGACGGGCGTGGCGGACGAGTACGCCGAGACGGTGCGGCTGCTGTGGGGGGCGCGCCCGCGGCCCGCGCGGGGCCCGCGCCCCACCCTCGACCTGGAGCGCATCGCCCGCGCCGGCATCGAGATCGCCGACGCGGACGGGCTGGCAGACCTCGCCATGCAGCGGGTCGCCGGGCGGCTTGGTGTCACGAAGATGGCGCTGTACCGGTACGTGCCGGGCCGGGCCGAACTGGTCGCGTTGATGGTCGACGCCGCCATCGGCCCCTGCCCGGCACCGGCGGAGCCGGCCGGCGACTGGCGGGAGCAACTCGCGCGGTGGGCGCAGGCGTTGCTCGCCCGCTTCCGGCAGCACCCCTGGGTGCTTGAGGCCACCGTCGGGCCGCGGGTGGTGGGCCCCGGGGAACTGTCCTGGATGGAGCGCGCAGTGAGCGCACTGGACGGTACGGGGCTCGGCGGCGCCGAGCGGATGGATGCGGCCGTGCTGTTGGTCGGGCACGTACGCGGCATCACCCAGCAGTCCCGGGCGGCCGGCCCCGAAGGCAACCCCGAGGCCCAACTCGGCGCGATCCTCGGTGCGTTGATGCAGGAGCACGGCGAACGCTTCCCCGCGGTCACCGCGGCCATCGACGAGGCGGCCCGCTCACACGGCCAGGACCAGGCGTGGGAGTTCGGCCTCCACCGCATCCTGGACGGGCTAGCCGTACTGATCGCCCAGCGGGCGGGTTGACGGGCGCGGGGACTGCGGGGCGCCGGCCGGAGCGACGGCGGCGGGCGAGCGGGTCGCCGGCCTGCGGTGGGGCTGCGGGGCACGGGCCTGCGGGCCGGTGGCGGGGCACGGGCCGGGTGTGGGGTGGCGGGCCCGGGGCGCCAGTGACCGGTGGGCCGGGGCGGTGACGTGGGGCCGGCCGGCGGCCGGGTGCGCTACGAGGGGTGGGCCGACAGCGGTCGCGGTGGCGTCCCGCCGCCCTGGTGGCGGCCGATCAGCAGGGTGCCAAGCGGGGTGCGCCGGTGGAGTACGGCGCGGCCGGCGCGGACCGTGCTGATCAGGCCGGCGCCGCGGAGCGCCGCCGCGTGCGCGGACGCGGTCGCGGCCCCGACGCCGAGGCGGCGGGCGAGGTCACCGGTGGTGTGGTCGTCGGCGAGCAACAGCAGGGCCCGGTGCCGGGTGCGGCCGAGCACCGCGGCGAGCGCCGTGTCGGAGCCGTCGGCCGCCGCCGGCGTGAGCGGGATGCCGGGGCCCGCCGGGTACGTCACGTACGGCGGCCGGTTCTGCTCCGACCGGTCCTGCTCCGGCAGGTCGGCGACGAGCGGGTGGCCGGGCCAGTGGAAGGTCGGCAGGAGCGTGAGCCCCCGGCCCGCCGGCCGTAGCTCCAGGTGGTGCGGGGCGGGCAACTCCCAGGTGTCCGCGCGCAGTACGGAGCCGGGCACGGCCGCGGTGAGCGCCGCCCCGACGCCCGCCTCGGCCGCGGTCAGCGCGTAGCGGGCGAACTCCGCCCGGTGCATCTCCTGCACCAGCGGCCACACCGGCCCGATGACCGCGTCGAAGGCCGCGCGCTGCGCACGGTGCAGCACCTGCCAGCCGCTTGCGTCGCCGCGGTGCAGGTCGCGCACCCAGGGCGGGGGCGGGCCCGGTGCGGCGGCGTAGACCCGGGCGAGTTCGGCGCGGACCAGGGGCGCGGGGGTGGCGCGCGGTGCGTCGAGCGCGGCGCGCAGGTCGTCGCTGAACACGTCGAGGAAGGACGGTGCCACGCCGGCCGGGACCAGGTCGCGCAGCGGCTCGACGGCGCGCGGCAACCGGTGCAGCAGCCGCTCCCGCCAGGGCCCGTACCGCAGCGCCCCACCCGGGTGACCGAGCGTCAGCAGCGCCGTGTTGAGCTCCAGAAGCGGCGCCGGCCGCGGCGCGAAACGGACCCGGGCCAGGTCGGCCGCGGTGAGGTGGATGCGGATCACTACGCCTCCCGGTGCCCTGGCGCCAGCGTTTCGACGGGGACCGCAAGGCTCGTCCGGGCCCCGGCGCCCGGCCCAGTATTCCGGGCGTGCCCCCACCCGGGGGCGCCGGGTCGCACGGTCGGACCGTGCGGGCGCGGAAGTCGACGCGGGTGCGGACGCGAACGCGGATGTGGAAGGGGCGTGGGGCATGGGCTACGGCGAGAACGGGGTGCACCGACAGGGGGGCGGGCCACGGGCGGGGGCTGCCCGGGCCGGGGGAGCGGAGGGGGTGCCGGTGGTCGGGCCGCCCGGTGCGGGTGCCGGCCCGCGGCCGGGCCGCATCGCACGGCGGGCGGTGGTCGGCGCAGCGGCCTGGGGCGCCGTGCTGGCCTGCGCCGGCGCCGCGACGGCCCGCCCGGCGACGGACCGCGCGGGGGCGGGCCCGGCGCGCACGTCGACCCCGTACGGGGCGCCCACCGCGGCGCCGGGCGCGAGGCCCGACAGCGCACCCAACACCGCATCCGGCACGACACCAGGCGCCGCACCCGGCAGCACCTCCAGAAGCGCACCCCACAACGCACCCCGCAGCGTCGACGTCACGCTGCGGCTGCCGGCGCCGAGTGGGCCGTATCCGATCGGGGCCCGGGTGCTGCACCTGGTCGATCCGGAGCGTGCCGACCCGTGGCGGCCGGGCACGCGCCGCGAGGTGATGGTGACCGTGTGGTACCCGGCCCGCGGCGGCGCCGGCCGGCCGCTGGTGCCGCAGATGACGGCGCGGGCGGCGGCGTCGTTCGCCGACTGGGCCCCGCGGCTGCACCCGGGGCTGCTGCCCGCGACGGGCGTGGACTGGGCCGCCACCCTCACCCACGCCCGCCGGGACGCGCCGGTCAGGGCCGGCCGGCGGCGCCCCGTACTGCTCTACACGCCGGGCGGCGGCGAACCGCGCACCCTCGGCACCTGCCTGGCCGAGGAGTTGGCCAGCCACGGGTCGATCGTGGTCACGATCGACCACCCGGGCGACGCCAGCGAGGTGGAGTTCCCGGACGGCACGCTCCGCGAGACGGAGTTCCGGGGCGACCCGCGCGCCGATCCGGAGCTCTTCGCGACCGTGATCGCGGTACGGATCGCCGACGTCCGCTTCGTCCTGGACCGGCTGCTGGCGGCGGCGACCGGGGCCGCCCCGGGCGCGGGGCGGCGCGCCCTGCCCCGAGGTCTGGCCCAGGCGATCGACCCGCACCGGGTGGGCGTCTACGGCCACTCGGCGGGCGGCACCACCGCGGCGCAGGCGCTCTACGACGACCGGCGTATCGGGGCAGCGGTCAATCTGGAGGGACATCTGAGCCACCCGGGCACCCCCGCGGGCCGCCCGGGGCCGCTCTTCCCGGTGGCCGCCTACGGGGTGGACCGGCCGCTGCTCCTGGTGGGCACCGACGGCTTCCGCGACGCCGAGTACGAGCGCTCCTGGTCGGCGATGCTCGGCCACCCGCGGGGCCGCACCACCTGGCGCCAACTCTCCGCCGCCAACCACGCCACGCTCACCGACCACGCGGCGCTGGCGCCCCAGTTGCAGCGGGCCGGGCTGATCACCGAGGCGCAGCGGAACGCCCTGGTCGGCGCCGCCCCGCCGACCCGCTCCATCCCGTTGCTGCGCCATCTGGTGCGGGGCTTCTTCGCCCGCCACCTGGGGGCGCGCTGACCCCGGGCGGCAGCTTTGGGCAGCACCCCCGGCGCGCACTCGGCGGCGCCCCGCGGCAGGCGCCGCCGCAGGCCCGGTCCGCGTACCGACGCGGGCCCGGCGACCGCTCGCGCGGCCACCACCGGCGACGGGAGGAGAACGGGAGGAGAACGGGAGAAGAGGGGAGCGGGGCGGCGGAACAGGGCCGCGCGGTGCCGCCGGCCCCGTGACAGGGGCCGCCCGTACGGGCTCGCCCGACCAGGCCCTGCGGCGTACATTGCGCCCCATGGCCCACACCGTGCGAGAGATCGAGCGGAAGTACGAGGCCGCACCGGGCGCCGCGCCGATCGACGGCGCGGCGCTGGCCGGCCTCGCCGAACTGCCGGGCGTCGCCCGCGTCGCGGAGCAGGGCGTCAGCGCACTGGACGCCACCTACTACGACACGGCCGACCAGCGGCTCGCCGCGGACGGCGTGACGCTGCGCCGCCGCACCGGTGGTTCCGACGCCGGCTGGCACCTCAAGCTCCCGGCGCTGCCGGGCGGCGTCCGGCGTTCGGGCGGCGCCGGCGACCTGGTCAGGGACGAGGTCCGGGCCCCGCTCGCCGACGCGCTGCCCGCCGAACTCGCCGCCCTGGCCCGCTCCCGTACCCGCGCCGCCGACCTGCTGCCGCTGGTCGAACTCCGCACCCGGCGCACCGTGTGGCACCTGCTCGACGCGGCCGGCGCACGGCTCGCGGAGGTCAGCGCCGACGAGGTCAGCGCGCGCCGCGCGGCAGGCGGCGCGGCCGTCCACTGGTGGGAGGTGGAGGTCGAGCTGGCCGCCGGCGAAGCCGCGTTGCTCGACGCCGTCGCCCACCACCTGGCCGCGCACGGCCTGCGGCCGGCCCGTACGGGTTCCAAACTGGCCCGTGCCCTGACCGAGACGGCACCCGCCACGGCGGCCGACCCGACGACACCGGCACCGCCCCCGGACGCCGAGCGCAAGACCAGCAAGGCCAAGCCCGACAAGCGCAAGGCCAGCAAGCCGAAGGCCAAGGGGCCCAAGAACAGCAAGCCGAAGAACAGCAAGCCCGAGCACGCCGCCCGCACCGCCGGGGACGTGGTGCTCACCGCCGTACGTCGGCAGATCGCGGCGATCGTCGCGCTGGACCCGGCCGTACGGCTCGAAGCCCCGGACGCCGTGCACCAGATGCGGGTCGCCACCCGCCGCCTGCGCAGCGTCTTCCGCTCGTACCGCACGGTGGTGGACCGGTCGGTGACCGATCCGCTGGGCGCGGAGTTGAAGTGGCTCGCCGGCGCGCTCGGCGTGGACCGCGATCGCGAGGTGCTCACGGAGCGGCTGACCGCCGCCCTCGACGCGGTCCCGGGGCCGCTGCGGCTCGGCCCGGTCAGGGCCCGGCTCACGATCTGGTCGAGCGGCCGGCGGGCGAGCTCCCGCCAGCAGGTGGTGGAGGTGCTGGACGGCCCCCGCTACCTGGCGCTGCTGGACGCGCTCGCCGCCTTCCGGACGCCCGCGCCGGACGAGCAGCCGCACCCGCCGTACGCGCCGCACGACCAGCCGCTCTCCGCCGCCGGCCGGCCCCTGCTGCTCAAGGCCGCGGCCCGCCCGCCCCGCAAGGTGGTCCGCGCCGCGGTGCTGCGCGACGTGGACCGGCTCGCCCGCCAGGTGGAAGCCGCGCTCGCGGAGCCCGCGGGTGCGACGCGGGACGAGGCGCTGCACGTGGCACGCAAGGCCGCCAAGCGGGCCAGGTACGCGGCCGAGGCGGCCGAGGCGGGGCTCGGCCCGGCCGCCGCCGAACTGGCCCGCCACATGCAGCGCGTACAGCAGGTGCTCGGCGACCACCAGGACAGCGTGATGGCCCGCGCCGCCCTGCGCGACCTCGCCGTCCAGGCCCACGCGGCGGGCGAGTCCACCTTCACGCTCGGCCTCATCTACGGCCGCGAGGAGGCCGTGGCCGCCGCCCGTGAACGCGAACTCCCGGACGTCTGGGCCGCCGCCCTCACCCCGCACCCGCGCAAAACGCTCTGACCTGCGCCGTCGCGATCGGCGGCCCGCCCCGACGATCACCGGGTGAAGCGTTGCCGCGCGGCGGGTTAGGCTTGAGGGTCACCCGTCCCGCGTCGTCGGCGCAGGGGCGTGTCCCCCGTCAGCTCACGAAGGTTCCCGGGTATGTCTGCCGAATCGGTCTTCCCGCAGCTCGAAGCTCTGCTCCCGCATGTGCAGAAGCCGATCCAGTACGTGGGTGGAGAGCTGAACTCCACCGTGAAGAAGTGGGACGAGTGTGACGTCCGCTGGGCGCTCATGTACCCCGACGCCTATGAGGTCGGTCTCCCCAACCAGGGCGTCATGATCCTGTACGAGGTGCTCAACGAGCGCGACGGCGTGCTCGCCGAGCGCACCTACAGCGTCTGGCCCGACCTCGAAGAGCTGATGCGCGAGCACAAGGTGCCGCAGTTCACCGTGGACAGCCACCGCCCGGTCGCCGCCTTCGACGTCTTCGGGCTGAGCTTCTCCACCGAGCTCGGCTACACCAACATGCTCACCGCGCTCGACCTCGCGGGCATTCCGCTGGAGGCCGCGCGGCGCACCGAGGAGCACCCGGTCGTCGTCGCCGGCGGGCACGCGGCGTTCAACCCGGAGCCGATCGCCGACTTCATCGACTGCGCCGTCATCGGCGACGGCGAACAGGCCGTCCTGGAGATCACCGAAATCATCCGCGCCTGGAAGTCCGAGGGCCGCCCCGGGGGCCGCGAGGAGCTGCTGCTGCGCCTCGCCAAGACCGGCGGCGTGTACGTGCCGGGCTTCTACGACGTGGAGTACCTGCCCGACGGGCGCATCGCCCGCATGGTGCCCAACCGCTCCGGCGTGCCGTGGCGGGTCTCCAAGCACACCGTGATGGACCTCGACGAGTGGCCCTACCCCAAGCAGCCGCTGGTCCCGCTGGCCGAGACGGTGCACGAGCGGATGTCGGTCGAGATCTTCCGCGGCTGCACCCGCGGCTGCCGGTTCTGCCAGGCCGGCATGATCACCCGCCCGGTGCGCGAGCGCAGCATCACCGGCATCGGCGAGATGGTCGACCGGGGCCTGAAGGCGACCGGCTTCGAAGAGGTCGGCCTGCTCTCGCTCTCGTCGGCCGACCACACCGAGATCGGCGACATCGCCAAGGGCCTCGCTGACCGGTACGAAGAGGACAAGATCGGCCTCTCGCTGCCCTCCACCCGGGTGGACGCCTTCAACATCGACCTGGCCAACGAGCTCACCCGCAACGGCCGCCGCTCCGGCCTGACCTTCGCCCCCGAGGGCGGCTCGGAGCGCATCCGTAAGGTCATCAACAAGATGGTCTCGGAAGAGGACCTGATCCGAACGGTGGCCACCGCGTACGGCAACGGCTGGCGGCAGGTGAAGCTGTACTTCATGTGCGGGCTGCCCACCGAGACCGACGAGGACGTGCTCCAGATCGGCGACATGGCGGTCAATGTGATCGCCAAGGGCCGCGAGGTCTCGGGGTCCAACGACATCCGCTGCACCGTCTCCATCGGCGGGTTCGTGCCCAAGCCGCACACCCCCTTCCAGTGGGCCCCGCAACTGTCCGTCGAGGAGACCGACGCCCGCCTGGAGAAGCTGCGCGACAAGATCCGCGGCGACAAGAAGTACGGCCGCTCGATCGGCTTCCGCTACCACGACGGCAAGCCCGGCATCGTCGAGGGCCTGCTCTCGCGCGGCGACCGGCGGGTGGGCGCGGTGATCCGCGCGGTGTACGAGGACGGCGGCCGGTTCGACGGCTGGCGCGAGCACTTCTCGTACGAGCGCTGGATGCGGTGCGCCGAGGCGACGCTGCCCGCCTTCGGCGTGGACGTCGACTGGTACACCACCCGCGAGCGCACCTACGAAGAGGTGCTGCCCTGGGACCACCTGGACTCCGGCCTGGACAAGGACTGGCTCTGGGAGGACTGGCAGGACGCGCTGGACGAGACCGAGGTCGACGACTGCCGCTGGACCCCGTGCTTCGACTGCGGCGTGTGCCCCCAGCTCGACCTCGACATTCAGATCGGCCCGACGGGCAAGAAGCTGCTGCCGCTGACCGTGGTCGGGGGCAACTCCCCGTCGTAGGCGGCGCGCGACGCGACCGGGGCCGGGCTCGCTGCCCGGCCCCGCGTTTCGACTGGGGTGTCTGTCCCCACATCGACCGGGACATGCGGATCGGCCCCCATCGGCAACCGGCTGCTGCCGCCCACCGGGGCCGGGGGCCGGGCCGCCCGCGCCCCGACCGCCGTGCGGTGACCGTCCCCGGCCGAGGGGCCGCCCGCGCCCGTACGGTCGGATGACCCGCCCCGCCGCGCGCGAGGCGGTCCCGGTGCGGGGAACACCCCCCGCCGAACCCGGCGCGAGGCCGGGCGACGTACGACGCGTACCCTAGGGAGAAGGTCCACGCGCCGACCGCCGCGCCGATGCGGGGGTGGGCAGGACCCGACGACACTGGGCAGGCGACAGCCGGTGCGGCCCCCTTCGTGGGCTGACGCTCAGGCCCGCCCGACGCAAGGAGACATCCCCTGGGCAAGCGACAGCCCGAAGGCCCACCGCCCGCACCCGCGGTGCAGCGCATCCGACTGCGCTACACCAAGCGCGGTCGCCTCCGGTTCACCAGCCACCGCGATTTCCAGCGCGCCTTCGAGCGGGCCCTGCGTCGCGCCGAAGTCCCCATGGCGTACTCGGCGGGCTTCACCCCGCACCCCAAGGTGTCGTACGCGAACGCCGCGCCCACCGGCACCGGCAGCGAGGCCGAGTACCTGGAGATCCAGCTCGCCGAGCGGCGTGACCCGGAGCAGGTGCGGACGCTGCTCAACACCTCCCTGCCGGACGGCCTCGACATCACCGACGCCGTCGAAGCCGCCACCTCGGGGCTGGCCGACCGGTTGCAGGCATCGGTGTGGGAACTGCGGCTCGACGGAGTCGAGCACACCGTCGCCGCGGACGCCGTGGCCGCCTTCCTGGCGGCCGAGATCGTGGAAGTGCAACGCCGTACGAAAAACGGGTTGCGCACCTTCGACGCCCGTGCAGCGGTCGCCGGATTGGAAGCGCTCCCAGGTCAGGCCGATAGGCCGGGCGTCGAAGGCTGTGCGATACTGCGGCTGGTTGTTCGGCATGTGACACCTGCCGTGCGACCCGACGACGTGCTGTCCGGTCTCCGTGCAACGGCCGACCTGGCGCCGCCGGTCCCCGCTGCGGTGACCAGGCTGGCGCAGGGGCTGCTGGACGAGGAGTCCGGCACGGTGACCGATCCGCTCGCGCCCGACCGCGAGGCAGTCAAGGCCGCCCAACCCACGGCCGCCGCCACGACTGCCACGCCGGGAGTATCGCCCGCTCGCGGGGGAGCGCCGGAGGGTCCCAGCTAGGGACGGTCGTCGAAGCGCCGCTGTAGATGGGCAGCGACCCGGTTGCGGCAGGCGCACTGACCAGGAGACTTTCGCCGGTGCCGAAGAGAAGGACCCGGCGAGCGAGACAACAGCTCCCGTGCGGCGCCCGCGCCCCGGATGGCGGTACCGCGCACATCACGCGGGGCCGTGGCCGGAACCAGGCGCGGCGCCCGGGAGCGCGACGGGAGAACCGCCCGCATGCTCGAACCAATTGAGCCTAACGAATCCAACGACCCGCAGGGATCGCACCGGACCGCCGGTGCCGAGGGCACGCTGGGCGACAGCCCCAGCGGCACCCTGCCGCCGCGCCGCCGGCGCCGCGCCGCCTCCCGGCCCGCAGGGCCGCCCGCCGCGGGCGCCGACCTGAACGGCGCCGACCAGACCGCGGACGCCACCGGCCCCGCGACCCCGGCCGCGGCCCCGAACAGCACCGCCGCACCGGCCGCCGCCGCTGCCCCCGCTGCCCCGGTGGAGGCCCCGGCCGCCCAGGCCACGGC
>NZ_JBLIWA010000046.1:0-98507 GCF_047525675.1 Streptomyces sp. 796.1
GCCTGGCCGAGACGGCGGGCCCGCCGGTGGCCGCGGCGTGGTTGCGGGCGCCGCGCACCGGGCGGGGGCCGGCGCCGTTCTCCGTGCCGGAGGCCGTACCGGAGGGCTGCGCCTCGGCCGCCCGCTCGGCCAGCGGCTCGGGCACCGGCGCGCCGGAGAGCCGGTGCAGCGCGCCGCGCAGCCGGGCCAGCCGCGCCGCGTACGCGTGCTCGCGCGCCAACACGCCCGACAGCCACGCGAGTTCGGCCCTGAGCTGGTCGGCCCAGACCGGGTCGGTCAGCGGCCGGTAGGTGTACAGCACGCCGCTGATCCGCCGCGCCGACTGGCGCAGCAGCCGGGCCGCCTCCACCGCCTCCTCCGCGTCGGAGCCGCTCTCGCGGTGCAGGCGCAGGCTTCTCAGGAAGTCCCCCGCCTGCGCGTGCAGATAGCGGGAGAGCACCTCGCCCGCGGTGGTCGTCGCCCGGCCCTGGCCGCTGCTCGTGACCGCTGAACCCATGGCGTAGTCCGTCATTTCGTGTCCCCTGGTACCGGAGGCGGCACCGGTGACGGGACCCTGCCTGGCCCCCGTAACCTCGACCGCCAGGTCATGTCGCTGTTGAACCACGCCGGCGCCTCCGGGCGTCGATGAGCATCTCCTGTACGTGCCGCAGCGGCCGGTCGTCCGCGTCGACGGCGTGCCGGGTCCAGTCGCCGCTGGGGCCCAGGTGCCAGGACGCGGTGGAGTCCGATGTTCCGGTCTCCAGGAGCCGGTTGAGCGCGGCCCGGTGGGCGGGGTCGACGACGCTCACCAGCGCCTCGATCCGCCGGTCCAGATTGCGGTGCATCATGTCGGCGCTGCCGAGCCACACTTCGGGCTCGCCGGCGTTCCCGAACACGAACACCCGGGAGTGCTCCAGGAAGCGGCCGAGCACGCTGCGCACGCGTATGTTCTCGGAGAGCCCGGCGACGCCGGGGCGCAGTGCGCAGATGCCGCGCACCCACACGTCCACCTGCACGCCCGCCCGTGACGCCTGGTACAAGGCGTCGATGATGGCCTCGTCCACCATCGAGTTGACCTTGATGCGCACGTAGGCGGGCTTGCCGGCGCGGTGGTTGGCGACTTCCTTGTTGATCCGCTTGATCAGGCCGTCCCGCAGCGACTTGGGGGCGACCAGCAGCCGCCGGTAGTTCTCGCGCAGCGAGTAGCCGGAGAGCCGGTTGAACAGGTCGGAGAGGTCAGCGCCCACCTCGGCGTTGGCGGTCAGCAACCCCAGGTCCTCGTAGACCCGCGCGGTCTTGGGGTGGTAGTTGCCGGTGCCGACGTGCGAGTAGCGGACGAGCGTGTCGCCCTCCTGGCGTACGACGAGCGAGAGCTTGCAGTGCGTCTTCAGGCCCACCAGGCCGTAGACGACGTGGCAGCCGGCCGCCTCCAGCTTGCGGGCCCACTTGATGTTCGCCTGCTCGTCGAACCGCGCCTTGATCTCCACCAGGACGAGCACCTGCTTGCCGGACTCGGCCGCGTCGATCAGCGCGTCGACGATCGGCGAGTCGCCCGAGGTGCGGTACAGCGTCTGCTTGATGGCCAGCACGTCCGGGTCGGCCGCGGCCTGTTCCAGGAAGAGCTGTACGGAGGTGGAGAACGAGTCGTAGGGGTGGTGCAGCAGCACGTCGCGCTCGCGCATGGCGGCGAAGATGTCGGGCGGCGACGCGGACTCGACCTCGGCGAGGTCGCTGTGCGTGCCGGCGACGAACTTCGGGTACTTGAGCTCGGGCCGGTCCAGGCCGCCGATCCGGAACAGCCCGGTCAGGTCGAGCGGCCCGGGCAGCGGGTAGACCTCGGCCTCGGACACGTCGAGCTCGCGCACCAGCAGGTCGCGCACGTACGGGGCGATGGTCTCCTCGACTTCGAGGCGCACCGGCGGGCCGAAGCGACGCCGCATGAGCTCCTTCTCCAGCGCCTGGAGCAGGTTCTCCGCGTCGTCCTCCTCGACCTCCAGGTCCTCGTTGCGGGTGACCCGGAACATGTGGTGCGCCAGCACGTCCATGCCGGGGAACAGGTCGCCGAGGTGGGCGGCGATGACGTCCTCCAGCGGCACGTACCGCTGCGGCGACGCCTCCAGGAAGCGGCTGAGCAGCGGCGGCACCTTCACCCGGGCGAAGTGGTCGTGCCCGCTGACCGGGTTGCGGACCACGACGGCCAGGTTGAGCGAGAGGCCCGAGATGTACGGGAACGGGTGCGCCGGGTCCACCGCGAGCGGGGTCAGCACGGGGAAGATCTGCTTCTTGAAGAGCGCGGTCAGGCGCTCCTGTTCCTTCTCGGTCAGCTCGCCCCAGCGCACCAGGTGGATGCCCTCGTCGGCGAGGGTGGGGCCGACCTCGGTCTGGTAGCAGGCGGCGTGCCTGGCCATGAGCTCGCGGGTGCGGTTCCAGATCAGGTCGAGCACTTCGCGCGGCTGGAGGCCGGAGGCGGAGCGGGTGGCGACGCCGGTGGCGATGCGGCGCTTGAGGCCGGCGACCCGGACCATGAAGAACTCGTCGAGGTTGTTGGCGAAGATCGCCAGGAAGTTGGCCCGTTCGAGCAGCGGCGTCGCCGGGTCCTCGGCGAGTTCGAGCACCCGCTCGTTGAACGCCAGCCAACTGCGCTCGCGGTCCAGGAACCGGCCCTGGGGCAGTTCGTCGGCCTCGTCGGCGCTCTGGCCGGGGTAGGCGTCCAGGTCGGCGTCGATGTCAGGCTCCAGGTCCCGGGTGGTGGGGGCGCCGACCGCGTGCGGGCGGTGGGCGGCGATGGAACCGATGGATGGCTGGGGTGCGGGACGTCCGGACGGGTCGGTTTCGGGCGTGCCGTGTGCGCCGTGAATGGCTGGTGCTCCGTTGTTCGAGGCCGCACGTGCGGTGACCGCGTGCGAGCCGGTGCTGCCTTGGGGTACCGCGTCGCCGGTGCCGGTCGCAGCCGCCGCTCGGCCGGCGGGGCCGGCTGTGTCACGGGCGGTGCGGCGGGCGCCGCGCGGGCTCCGGGCGGCCGAACGGCCGGCCTCGGATGCGGGGGTCTCCTGGGCCGTCCCCTGACCCTGCGGCCGGGACGAGTCGTGGGCACTGGTTTCGTGGGGGTAAGGGGCACGTTCCCCGGAAGACTGCTGCATGTCCTTATTCTCCCGCGCGCCGGGCCGTGCGGGCTCGGCGGACGGAGCGGGAGGCGGTACGGCCTGGAGCCTCCGGTTCGGGGCATTCGGCACAGCGGGCTGCATTCAGCGATGCTCGCAAGCGACGTTGAATCGCCGGTAACGGGCACATGGCTGTCAGGCAAGCGGGTCCCCTCGCCCCGGTGGCCACGGCATCTCCCGGCGGGGCCGGTACGAGGGCCCACGAGCGCCCGGCGCACCTCGGCTCACGGCCCCCGCGGACCCGCGCCGCACGGGCGCCCCGGATACGTGCCCCATCCAGCCGGTTTCACGCGTCCGGTGCGTCCGTGCGACCGGGCGGGCCGGGGTGGTTTCCCGGGCCGGGGCGGGGCGCGGGACGGGTGACCGGGGTTGCGCCGCGGGTGGGACGGCGGGCCCGGGCGGCGCCCCCGACCGGCCGCCGCGGCCAGCTACCAGGGCGCCACTGGCCGGTATCGGCCGGCGGCGCGCTGGGGCGGTTGGGACCGGTGCTGCGGTGAGGGTGGGAGTGGGGGTTGGCGTGGGGGCCGCGACGAGCTCGGGGTGGGCTCCGGGTGGGCCCGGTGGGGGGCCGGGGCGGGGGCCGGCGTGGGGTGGAGCGGGTCGCGGTGCGGGCCGGTGGTGGGCAGGGGTCTGGTCGTGGTGGGTTGGAGCGGGTCGCGGTGGGTTCGTCATCGGCGGCCCGGCCGCCGGTCGGCCGCGTCCCGTTCCGGCGTCCCGGCCCGGCGTTCGGCACGGTCTTCCGTTGCGGTCGGGTGCGTGCGCCGTGCGGGTGACTTCGACGGGGTACGCGGGGCTGCGGAGGGCCGGACGGGCGCTCCGGTTCCGTGGGGCCCACAGGGCGGGGCGCCGGGGGCGGGATTCGCCCGCCGGACCCCGGCCCGCCGGACCCCGGCCCGCCGCCCCAGCCGGCCGACCCGGCCCCAACCAACCCGCCCCGCGCGCCCCGTCGGGACCAGCCCGCCCCGGACCCCGCCCCCCCTGGCCGGCTCAGCTCTCCGTGCGGTACATCAGGTCCGTCTCGTACGTGGTGAAGCCGAGGCGCTCGTACACGGTGACCGCCGGCACGTTGTCCGCGTCGACGTACAGCATCCCGGTCGGCAGGCCGCGGCCGGCCAGGTGGCGCAGGCCGGTGGCGGTGAGGGCCTTGCCGAGGCCGCTGCCCTGTTCGTCGGGGTGGACGCCGACCACGTACACCTCGCCCAGGCCCTCCGCCCGGTGCACCTTCGTCCAGTGGAAGCCGACCAGGCGGCCGGCGCGTTCGGCGAGGAAGAAGCCGGCCGGGTCGAACCACTCCTCGGCCTTGCGGTCGTCCAGGTCGCGCTGGGTGAGCGAGCCCTGTTCGGGGTGGTGGGCGAAGGCGGCGGCGTTCACCGCGAGCCAGGCCGCGTCGTCGGCGCCCGGCTCGAAGGTGCGGACGGTGACGCCCGCAGGCCACGTCGGTTCGGCGATCTCGGTGAGCGCCTGCTCGCCGAGCGGGCGGCGGAGTTGGCGCAGTTCGCGGAAGAGGGCGAGGCCGAGCACCTGGGCCAGGTGGCGGGCGGCCGGGTGGCCGCCGTGCGCCCAGACCCGCAGCCGCTTGCCCGACTCGCCGAGCAGGGTGCTGCCCAGCGCCCGGCCGTGCCCCTTGCCGCGCCAGCCGGGGCGCACCAGGAACTCGGCCGCCGGCGCCTCCACCGGGTCGGTGTCCTCCAGTTGGGCGTAGCCGCCGAGCGCGTCGGCCTCGCCGCGCAACAGCACGTGGCGTACGCCGGGGCGGCTGCCGCCGCGCAGCCGTAGCCGGCCCTGTTCCGACACGGCGGGCTGGCCGTCGGTACCGGCCGCTTCCGTGATGAGCTCCAACACCTCGGCCGCCTGCTCCGGCGTCAGCTCGTCCACGACGTCGATCCGCCGCTGCCGGCCCGGCCCCTGCACCTCGTCAGTCATGCGACGAGCCTACGACCCCGCCTTCCGGGCCAGGCTCCGGCGGAGCGGGTGGGGCGGTTGCGCCCCGGCGGGGGCGCACCCCCCGCGCAACCCTGTGGGGTGGCTGCTCCCTGTGGGTGGCTGCTCCCGGTGGAGGGGCTCCCGCGGGGTGGCTGCGCCCTGTGCGGTGGGGACGTACGACGGATCGTGCCCGTGCGGGACCGGTGGCTCCGCCATCCGCAGTGGTCGCCCCGCGAGCCGGTCGACGTCCGGCCGGCGGCCCGTCGGTGTCCGGCCCGCACCCGGTCCCCATCCGGTCCACATCCGGCCCGCGGCCGGCCCCGCCGGGCACGGTCCGGTACGCCCCACAGGTCACGCCGGCCGCTCCGGCCCCCACAGCCCCCGCCATCGGCCCGTACGAAGGCGCACGGCAAGGCGCCACCCGTTCGTAACCTCCGCGCTCCTGCCCCGCTACGCGCGTAAACCTTATGCTGCGGGCCTGCACCGCGCGGTGGTCAGTCGGCGTCCGGGACCCGGGCCGTACCCGCGCGGCATCCGCAGTCGTGAAGGGGAAACCATGCCAGCCACTCCTGGGCGCCGTCGCGCGGCGCGCCACCTCACCGCAGCCGCGGCGGTCCTGGCCGCGGCTGCGGGCGTGCTCACCACCGCCCTGCCCGCGGGCGCCGAGACCGAGGCACCCGCACGCGGCGGGGACCGCGGCCACCACCACGGCCGGACCGTGGACGTCCAGTTGCTCTCCTTCAACGACCTGCACGGCACCCTCGAACCCCCGCAGGGCTCGGCCGGCAACGTCACCCAGACCCTGCCGGACGGCACCACCAAGGCGACCCCGGCCGGTGGCGTCGAGTACCTGGCCACCTCGCTCCGCAAGGCCAGGCAGGGCCAGCGCTACTCGGTGACGGCCGCCGCAGGCGACATGATCGGCGCCAGCCCGCTGCTGTCCGGCCTCTTCCACGACGAGCCGTCCGTCGAGGCCATGAACAAGCTGGGCCTCGACGTCTCCTCGGTCGGCAACCACGAGTTCGACGAGGGCATCAAGGAACTGACCCGCATCCAGAACGGCGGCTGCCACCCCAAGGACGGCTGCTACGAGAAGGGCAAGCGGTTCCGCGGCGCCGACTTCCCCTACCTCGCGGCCAACGTGACCAGCGAGAAGACCGGGAAGCCGGTGCTCAAGCCGTACACCGTGTGGAAGCACAAGGGCGTCCGGATCGGCTTCATCGGCGTCACCCTGGAGGGCACGCCCGACGTGGTCACGGCCGAGGGCGTCAAGGGGCTGAAGTTCCACGACGAGGTCGAGACGATCAACAAGTACACCAAGGAGCTCAACCGCCAGGGCGTCAAGGCGATCGTCGCGCTGGTGCACGAGGGCGGGCTGCCGGCGTCCAACTCGTACAACTACGACTGTGACAGCCCGGGCCCGGGCGACGGCATCTCCGGCTCCATCGTGGACATCGCCAAGAACGTGAGCCCGCAGGTGGACGCGCTGGTCACCGGCCACACCCACCAGGCGTACGCGTGCACCATCCCGGACCCGAACGGCGTGCCGCGCACCGTCACATCGGCCGCCTCCTTCGGCCGGCTGTACACGGACACCACGCTCACCTACGACCGCCGCACCCGCGACATCGTGCGCACCAGCGTGGAGTCCGCCAACCACGTGGTGGACCGGGAGCAGGCCAAGGCCAAGGACATGACGGCGCTCATCAAGCGCTGGAACGAGCTGGCGGCCCCGGTCGCCAACCGGCCGGTCGGCTACATCTCGGCCGACATCCAGGGCCGCGGCCTGAACGCGTACGAGACGCCGCTCGGCGACCTGATCAGCGACGCGCAACTGGCCGGGCTCGCACCGGCCGACAAGGGCGGCGCGCAGGTGGCGTTCATGAACCCGGGCGGCATCCGCGCCGACCTGGCGTACAAGGCGGCCGGCGCCGAGGGCGACGGCGTGGTGACCTACGGCGAGGCGTTCACCGTCCAGCCGTTCACCAACATGACCAACGTGCTCGACCTGACCGGCGAGCAGTTGCTGACCGTGCTGCGCCAGCAGGTCAGCGGCGTCAACGAGAAGCAGCCGCGCATCCTCCAGGTGTCCAAGGGCCTCACGTACACGCTCGACCTGACCAAGGCCGGCGCGGACCGGATCGTCACCGACTCGGTGCGGCTGAACGGCCAGCCGATCGACGGGACGAAGACCTACCGGGTCGCGGTCAACGAGTTCCTGGCCGGCGGCGGCGACGGCTTCCCGGTCCTGAAGGAGGGCAAGAACAAGCTGGTCGGCCCCTCCGACCTGGACGTCTTCACGGCCTACCTGGAGGCCAACTCCAAGCCGGGCGCGCCGCTCGTGCCGTCCGAGGCGGACCGGATCACGGTCGTCAAGTAGTGCGGTAGCACTGGTGGGGCGAGGGCGGTTGGCGGCCTTGCCGCCGCCCCTCCCCGCCCGCACCACGGGCCGAGGGCCCGCACCCCGTCTTCGGGGGTGCGGGCCCTCGGCCTTGCGGCGCCGGCCCGCCGCGTACGGGGTGGGGCGCTGCGGGATTCCGTACGGGGTGGGGGTTGGCTTTCCGTACGGGTGGGGGCCGGTCTTCCGCACGAGGTGGGCCGCCTTCCGTGCGGGGTGGAAGGCGCGGGATTCCGTACGGGTGGGGGCCGGTTTTCCGTAGGGGCGCGGGTTCGGCCTCGTGGCGGGGCCTTCGCCGCCCGGGGCGCTACACCGCCGGCTTCGTGCGCTGGAAGCCGTCCGTGCTGCCGTCGGTCCACTTGAAGGCCAGGTTCTCGCCGCCGTTGCTCAGCTTGGCCGTGCCCGTCATCGAGTCGCCGCCGCAGGTCATGGTGAGGGAGCCCGCGGCGGTCACGGTGCCGGAGCAGGACTTGCCGTTGGCCGACATGGTGACGGCGCTGCCGTTGACGTGCATCGCGATCAGCTTGCCGGCGGCCTTGCTCGCCACGTGGTACCAGGTGCCCTGGAGCGAGGTGGCCTGGCCGCCGCCCGCCTTGTCCTTCGGCTCCGCCTGGTCGCCGGCCTGGTTGCCGGCCTTGTCGTTGTCCTTCGTCTTTGCGCCGCTGCCGCTGTCCTTGCTGCCGCCGTCGGCGCTGCCGCCCGTGCCGCTGGTCTGATCGCCCTTCTCGTTCGTGTCGCTCTTCGCGCCGCCGTCGGAATCTGCCGCCAGTGGCCGGGCCTCCTCTGACCGCCGGCTGTCCCGAGCGTCGTCCGGAGCGGCCGGCCGCGACGCCCCGGGCTTCTTCGCCGCCCCGTCCCCGGCCCGCTCGTCCGCCGCGGACGCGCTCGCCTCCGGGGTGCCGGAACCGTCCGCTCCGGCGGGCTGACTGGCCGGCGCATCGGATTTCCCCGCCGCCGTTGACGCATCATCGTCGTCGCCACCGCAGCCGGTCAGCGTGAGGGCGAGTACCGCAACCGCCGACGCGGCGATCGACGTCATTTTTCGCACGGAATTACCGTTCCTGTCCTACCGAGAAAGAGGGTGTGCGGGGCGCCCTTCGCCGAGGGCGCGAAAAGCCGCCCACGACGGGACTGACCTGCGCCAACTGCCGTACCCGGCAAGGCGTTTCCCCGACCGCCTTCGACCTTTCCACAGGCCGGTCGGGGAATTCCAGGGGCATTGCGGTGTTCCGTGGATCAGTTGAAATACACCATGGATCAGTCCATTCGACCCGCCGTTCCAGGCAAGCCGCTCAACGCTTTTGACGCCGTCACGCCCCTTCGCGCGGGCCGGGCCCGCGGCGCGCCCGGCCGCCCCGCCTGGAGGGGGCCCGCCTCCCCGCAAGGCCGGCCCCCCAAGCCACTACTCCCCCGCGTCCCACAGCGCCCCGTCGCGCGCGGCGATCCGCGCGGCCAGCCGGTCGATCACCTCGTCCACCGGCCGCGCCTCGATCCTGCGCCCGTCGCGCAGCCGCAGCGCGAGGTCGCCGGCGGCGGCTTCCCGGGCGCCGATCACCGCCTGGTACGGGACCCGCCGCGCCAGCCGGACCCGGGCCCCGAGGGTGCCGCGCTCCGGGCCCAGCACCTCGGCCCGCAGGCCGCGTTCGAGGCAACGCTCGACGACGGCTTCGGCGGGCCCCGACTCCGCGTCGGTCAGCGGCAGCACGGCCAGTTGGACGGGGGCGAGCCAGCCGGGGAAGGCACCGCCGTGCACCTCGATGAGGTGGGCCACCGCGCGCTCGACGCTGCCGATGATGCTGCGGTGCACCATGACGGGCCGGTGTCGGGCCCCGTCCGCACCGACGTAGGTCAGGTCGAACCGCTCCGGCTGGTGGTAGTCGATCTGCACGGTGGACAGGGTCGACTCGCGGCCCGCCGCGTCCGCGATCTGCACATCGATCTTCGGCCCGTAGAACGCGGCCTCGCCGCGCGCCGCCTCGTACCGGATACCGGCCCGGTCCAACGCGCTGACCAGCAGTTCGGTGGAGCGCCGCCAGGAGTCGGGGGTGGCGGCCGACGGCTGCTCCGGGCCCGGCAGCGAGAGCCGGTGGCGGGCGGCGGAGATGCCGAGCGCCGCGTACGCCCGGTCGATCATCCCGAGCGCGCCCAGCACCTCGTCGACCACCTGCTCCGGGGTGCAGAACAGGTGCGCGTCATTGAGGTTGATCGCCCGCACCCGGGTCAACCCGCCGAGCACCCCGGACAGCTCCGAGCGGTACATGCCTCCCAACTCGGCCATGCGTAGCGGTAGTTCACGGTAGCTGCGGGAGCGGGAGCGGTAGATCACCGCATGGTGCGGGCACAGGCTGGGGCGGAGCACGACCTGTTCGCCGCCGAGTTCCATCGGCGGGAACATGTCGGCGCTGTAGTGCTCCCAGTGCCCCGAGATCTCGTACAGCTCCCGTTTGCCGAGCACCGGCGACGCCACGTGCCGGTAGCCGGCGCGCCGTTCCGCCTCGCGGACGTACTCCTCCAGGGCGTGCCGCACGGTCGCGCCGTCCGGCAGCCAGTACGGCAGTCCGGCGCCGATCAGCGGGTCGGTGTCGAAGAGTTCGAGCTCGCGGCCGAGCTTGCGGTGGTCGTGCACGGGGGCCTCCTCCGGGTGCGGGGCGGGCGGCCACGGCTGCGTGCACGACACAGCCCCGGGGCACTCGCCCCGGGGCTGTTGATCAAGACAGGGATCAGCGCGCCGGGACTCGTTCCGGCGTCGTCGTACGTGCGGCGCGCTGCATCATGCCGGCGACCGTAGCAGCCGGGCCCCGGTGGTCGGCCACTGGTTTTTTCGTGGCAGGCAGAAGCGGGAGAAAGCGTTGCCGGTCCGGTTCTCGCGCGGGAAAACGCGTTGCCGGGCCGGGCGCCCCGTGCTGGGGTGTGCCGCATGGAGCACAGTGATCCGCGCCCAGCGCCGGCCGAACCACCCCACGACGCGACCGCACCGCACGCCGCGGACGCCCCGGAGACCGCACCCACCCCTGCCGCCCCGGGCGACGCGGGCGACTCGGGCGTCGACCCCGCGTACCGGGCCCGGCTGCGGGCGCAGTTCGACCGGCAGTTGCGGGAGAAGGCACCGGCCGACGGCCCCACCTCGCGCGTCGAGCGGATCTCCGGCGTGGTCCGGCAGACCAGCACGGCAAGCGGCTGGAACGGGGTGCTCTGGTCGCAGCTCGACGCGGACACGGCCGATGCGGCCATCGCCGAGCAGATCCGCCACTTCGGCGCGCTCGGCCATTCCTTCGAGTGGAAGCTGTACGACTACGACGAGCCGGCCGACCTCGCGGACCGGCTGCGGGCGGCGGGCTTCGTGCCCGAGCCCGCGGAGGCGCTGCTGGTGGCCGACGTGCAGCAGCAGCCGACCGAGGTGCGGCTGCCGGACGGCGTGACGCTGCGCCCGGTGCGCGACGCGGATGACGTACGGCTGATGGCCGAGGTGCATCAGAAGGCGTTCGGCACCGACGCCAGCGCGTTCCACGCGCGCCTGGCCGAGCAGGTCACCGCCGGCACCGACACGCTGGTCGCAACGGTCGTCATGGCCGGTGACGAGCCGGTCTGCGCGGCGCGCATGGAGTTCTACCCGGGCACGGAGTTCGTCGGCCTGTGGGGCGGCGGCACCGCCCCGGCCTGGCGCGGGCGCGGCATCTACCGCGCCCTGGTCGCCCACCGCGCCCGCATCGCCGCCGAACGCGGCTACCGCTACCTCCAGGTGGACGCGTCCGACGACAGCCGCCCCATCCTGCAACGGCTGGGCTTCGTCCACCTGGCCACGACGACGCCGTACGTCTACGGCGGCTGAGCGGCTGGCGCGCGGCTGCCGCTGGCGCGGGCTGCCGCGCTGGCGGTGTGGTGCCTGCTGGCAGGCAGGGGCCGCTGGCGCGGCTTGCGGTGCGCATCGCCGGTTAGCGCACGGTCCGCTGGCGCGCGCATCGCCGGCTAGCGCGTCCGGGCGTCGGCGCCCCGCCCCGTGCGTACGCCGCCCGGGCGGGTCGGCGTCCACACCGCCCGGGCGGGCCCGGCCGGCGGGAGGCGGCCCAGTGGCGGATGGGTCGCCGCCCGACCGGCGGGCAGGGGTGCCGCGTCCCCGGCGGGAGGCGGTGCCGGGACACGGCGTCGAGCGACCAGCGGACGGGGCACGCCGCCCGCTGGTCGCTCACGGGCAGCACGGCGCGCGTGGGTTGGTGTGGATGGGTGTGGGGGGTGTGGGGCGGGGTGGGTGCGGCGGATTGCTGTGGGGTGGGTGCTGCGGGTGGGTTGTTGCACCGGGTTGCCGTGGGTGGGTTGTTGCGCCCGGTTCCCGCGGGTGGGTTGCTCTGGCCGGTGGCTGTGGTGGGTCGTTACCGCGGACGGTCGGGGCCGCGGGTGGGGGGCCGCGGTCCCGCTCCCCGTTAGGTGGATTCCGCCGTCAGGGCGAAGACGTCGTGGTCGCAGCAGGCGAGGCGGTCGACGGTCGCCCACCCCTCGGCCAGGGACTGGCGGATGGCGTCCCAGCCGGCCGGGCGGGAGCGGTCGAGCCAGCGCTCGGCGGCGGTGAAGTACCCGCGGACCCGCTCCAGTTGGCTGGCGATCAGGTCGCGCAGCGGCTGCGACGCCTCCCCGGCGGCCACCGCCCGCTCCAACTCGGTACGGGTCAGCCCGCAGCGGTGCAGGTCCTCCAGCGGGACGTACAGCTTGCCCATCCTGAGGTCGTCCGCGATGTCGAGCAGGAAATCGAGCGTCTGGATGCCGAAGCCCCAGGCTATCGCCGCGTTCTGACACCCTTCGTCGAGCGCCTGCCCGCGCTGTCCGAGCAGGACGGCCAGCCAGCGCGCGGGTTCACCGCTGACACCGTGCATGTAACGCTCCAGCGCGTACACCGTGTCGTACGTTTCGGTCGTCAGGTCCGCCCGCAGCGCGTCGCCGGCCTGGCGCACGCCCACCTCGCAGAGCTGCCAGGTGTGCACGAAGTCGCAGAACGCCAGCTTCACCAGCTTCGCCTGGTCGGCCGCCGGTCGCCGGCCGGGTTCGCCGGCGAGCGGGCCGAGCGCGGTGGCCGGCGGCGCGTGCCGGGTGGCGTGCAGCAGCCGGAAGAAGCCGTCGGTGAAGGCGTCGTAGCGGCGCAACCGCTCCGCCAGCGGCACGCCGTGCGCATCGGCGATGTCGTCCGCCTGCCCGCAGAAGGCGATCATGGCGTCCCAGTACGGCCGCCGGTCGGGCCTGAGCTGGTCCCGCATCCAGGTGTGCGCGGCGTGGTTCTCCTCCTGGAGGATCGTCTCGCACAGCGCGTACGCCTCGCGCAGCAGCGGGTCGTGGAGTTCGGCCGCGTCCCACTCCTGCCGGGTCACGAGACGGGCCGAACGACGACGAACGCCTGCTGTTCCTGCCGGCGCAGCGGGGTCTGCTCCGCGTAGATCCGGTCGATGAACTCCACCCGGTGCTGGTAGATGGCGGTGGATGCGGCCACCTCCATGACCTGCGGCGTGTCGATCAGGAACGGCGTCTCGGCAATCAGGTAGCGGGCGGCCTCGGCGGTCTGGGCCTCGGTCGGGTCCGCCCCGTTCAGATGGTTGCGGAGCACCTGGCGCACCACCCGGTGGTAGCTCTCTCGGGTCTCGGCATCCGCGTCGAGCGCGTCCTCGGTCCGCCGCAGCAGGCTCCGGTAGGCGGGCCTGACCTCGATCTCGGAGAGCCGGTGCAGGCCGAACACCACGTCCTCGGGGGCGCCGACCGCCTGCCAGGCGCGGGTGACCCGGTTGTAGATGCGCGACGCCTCCCCGTACGCCTTGCGGCGCGCCCGGCCGGGGGCGTATCCGAGGGCGAGCCAGGTGTGGAGCTGCGCCGAGTCCGGAATCATCACGTCCACGTGCCGGAACTGGCTCGCGGCCCAGCCCAGGAGTTCGGTCAGGCGCTCCTCGCTGAAGTAGCTGTTGCCCGGGGAGACCCCCACCAGGGCGTGCTCGCCCCGAGCGCAGACGGTCTGGCACTGCTCCGTCAGGGGCTCGGTGGTGAACTTGGGCGCGAGCGTCGAAGGGTTGGAGTTCGTCACAGCGAAGCGTTCCTTTCGATGTCCCTGGGCATGGGTCGTTCGCCGACCTCCCGGCCGCCTTCCGCTTCCTTCTCGGCGCGCAGCACCGTGGCGAGCGCCCCGATGTACGCGACGTCCAGGACGAAACAGGCGGTCATGCAGTACGGCAGCCAGGGGCCCGGGTATTCCGAGGTGTCGAGGAACCAGGCGGCGCAGGTGGCCGCGGTGCCCACGCACTTGAAGACGGCGATGCCCATCGACTGGCCCCGGCTCGACCCCCGTGCCGCCAACATCGCGAGGAAGAGGCCGGACATGGCCACGTTCATCCCGAAACTGGTCAGCACCACGTCCCCGTCGTCGAACTCGCGCGAGAGCACTTCGATCCCGGCATAGGCGAGGCCGAGCACGACGACGAATCCGGCGTAGAAGAGGCGCGGCGGCAGGAAGGGGAATTCTCCCGGGCCGAACCGGAATACGGTGTAGAGCAGCCCGCAGTCGACGATGAGCCAGATGACGCCGATGACGACTTCGGCGCCACCGACGTCGGAATTGCTGCCCGACATGTGGTCGGCTGATCTGAAGAAGACGAATTGGAATTCCCAGCAGATGTTCATCGCCAGGGCCACCAACGGAATGCAGTACGTTTTGTCGCGAAGCCCGCTCCGGACCGCCAACACGTAGGTGATGGTCCAACACAGGCCGCATACGGCGGCGAGCAACATACGGATGCCGTCTACCATGTCCCCTCTCAGCACCACATCGACCAATCGCCACGGAGCGCGGCGGGCCTTTCGATTGCACAGCGGAATGCGGCGAGGTCACAACGGCGTGCGGGAGCACGATGGGCGGGCCGCCAGTTGGGGCTGGCGCCCGCGAGAGCCCCCTATTCATGTGTTTTTTAGGAGCGTTGGCGAATCCTTTTGTCGGCGCGTTCCGCTACGCGGGGCGCTGCTGCGCGCCGTCGCCCGCGGGCGCGGTGGACCGCGGCCCCTAGCGTCGGGCGAGATCCCCGGCCGCGCCCGTGACCTGCGTGAACACTGTCGCTCCCGGCACGCGTGCGCCCCGCCGCGCGGCGTCGGCCCGCGCGGCGTAGGGGCCGCAGCACTGCCGTGGGGTTCCGGTACCCGGCCCGGCCCGACCCACTTCGGTACGCCGGCGGCGCCGGCCCCGAAACCGGCCCCGAAACCGACTCCGGAACCGGTGCTGAAATGCGTGCGGAAATCGGCGGCGGAATCGGCGCGCTTCGGCCCGGCTTCGCCCAGCCGTGGTACCGGCCGTCTTGCCGTGCCGGCGGGAGGCTGCCGAAGAGGGCCGCAGACACGCCCAGGGGCCCGACGCCGCACGGGCGGTCGGGCCCCTGGTTTTTGCTGGCTCTTCCGGTCTTTGCCGGTTTACCGATTCTGCTGGTCCCGCTGATTCCCGTGGTTCCGCCGGTGGCGGGGCCCGGCGCCCGGGGCGGTCAGGAGGAGGTGGCCTGGGTCAGGACGACCGGGAAGCCGATCCGTCCGGTGCCGCCGTTCGGCGGGCGGTGGCCCAGTACGTCGATGGTGTCGCCGGAGGCCAGTACGTCCACGGCGTTCAGCGGGGGCGCGGCGGCGTCGCCCAGGCCGAGCGAGGCCCAGCGGGTGCCGGCGGCGTTGCCCCGTACCGCCTCGATCCGGCCCGCGTCCGCGTCGACCAGGAACACCGGCTCGTCCCGTTGCACGGTGACCGCGGTGACCGGCGCGGTGCCGGCCGGCAGCGGGGTCCGCTTCCAGGTGCCGCCCGCGTACCGCAGGGCGAAGGCGCCCAGCGTGCCGTCCGCGCTCTTGGTCGTGCCGCCGGCCCACACCACGCCGCCCCGGCCCACCGCCAGGTCATCGAACTGGGCCTGTACGTCGCCGAGTTCGGGGACCCGCACCTCGCTCCAGCGCTTGCCGTCGAAGTGCACCAGGAGCGGCCTGGTGCCGTCCTCGCCGTACACCGAGCCCGCCGCCCACACGTCGTCGGCGGCCAGCGCGGTCACCGTGACCAGGTGCCAGCCGTCCCGGTCGCCGCCGATGGCGGGGAGCTTGGCCGCGGTCCAGCGGGTGCCGTTCCAGTGGCTGAGCAGGCCCACGTTCTTGCTGTCGTCCGGGTCGCCGGTGGGGACCTGGGCCCAGCCCGTCGCCCAGGCGTCGGTCGCCGTGCGCGCGTCGACGGCCAGGAAGCCCGCGCCGATCGTGTCCTTCGGCACCTGGGCCACCGAGTTCTTCCACGCCCGGCCGTTCCAGCTCTGGTTGACCACGCCGCCGGACGGCTCGTGGTAGTCGCCGACCAGCACCGCGCTGCGGCTTGAGGAGGCGTCCACGTCGTTCCACCGCTGGTTGTACCCGTCGGGCCCGGGTATGGTCGCCCGCTCCTTCCAGCCGTCGCCCTTGCGGTCGTCGCGCTCCCAGAGCGTGGGCACGAAGTCGAAGCTCTCCCCGTACCAGTCGAAGCGCATCCCCGACGCCCACGTGACGTGCTCGTCCACGCGCGTCAGGCGGATGCCCGAGGCGTCCGCATCGGCCATCGTCCGCTCCCGCCAGCCGGCGGCGCGGGACGCCGGGCCACCGGACGGGGCGCCGGACGAGTCAGTGAGGGTGGGCGGCGTCGCGGCGGGGCGGCCCGAGCGCCCGGCGTCGAACGCGAGAGCGCCGTCCGCGGCCCGGTGGAGCGGGCCGGAGCCGAACGCGGTCGGCCCGTGGCCGGGCCCCTCCTGCGCCGCGGCCGGGCCCGGGCCGTCCCCGGGGGCCACCGCGAGGGCGGGTGTCGCGGCCGTGACCACCAGCGCCGCGCCGACGACCAGGCCGGTCCGCAGTCGGCGGGCGGCACCGGATTCCGTGCTGAGCAAACTCACCGTACGTCCTCTCGACGAGCACCAACGCCCGGGCCCCCGCCGCATCACACCCGGCGCGGCCCCGGACCGAGGGGCCACTCGGCGCCCTCACTCCTTTCCTGTCCGCGGACCGCCTGCGCGTTCCCACGAGTTCCCACAATTCTCGTGAGGTCGCGGACGTGACGCCGTGGCGGCGGCGCTGCGAACGGGACGCCGTGGCGGGGAGGGTTACGAGCGCGGGGCGCCGGGTGGGGCCGGTGGGTTCGGTGAATGGGGTGAGTTCGGTGAGTTCGGTGAGTTGGGTGAGTTCGGTGGGGCGGATGCGCCCGAGCGGCCCGGCTCGCCCGGTGAACCCGACGCGTCCGGTGAACCCGGAGCGCCCGGCGGGCCCGCCGTGGCTGACGCCGTAGCTGGCACCGTCGCTGGCGCCTCGGTCGGCGGCGCCGGAGGCGGGTGCGGCACGCCCGGCAGGTGGAGCACCGCGACCGTGCCGCCGCCGTCCGCCTGGCGCAGCGCGACCTGGCCGCCGGCCCGCTGCACCGTACGGGCCACGATGGACAGGCCGAGCCCCGAGCCCGGCAGGCTGCGGGCCGAAGGGGAGCGCCAGAAGCGGTCGAAGACGTGCGGGAGTTCCTCGGTCGGGATGCCGGGGCCGTGGTCGCGGACGGTGAGCACGCCGCCGTGCAGCACCACGTCCACGGTGCCGCCCGGCGGGCTGAACTTGATCGCGTTGTCCAGCAGGTTGATCACGGCCCGCTCCAGCGCGGCGGGCTCGGCCGACACGTACCACGGGCTGAGCCGCGCCGTGATCTCCAGGTCCTTGCCGCGCAGCCTGGCCCGCCGCACCGCGGCGTCCGCCGCCTCGTGCAGGGCCGCGACCGACGGCGGGCCGCTGCCGGGCGGGGCGTCCGGGCGGGAGAGTTCCTGGAGGTCGCCGATGAGCGAGGCCAACTCCGTCATCTGCGCCTTCACGCTGGCCAGCAGGTCCTTGCGGTCGTCGGGCGGCAGCGGGCGGCCGGTCTCCTCGCTGCGGGCGAGCAGTTCGACGTTCATCCGCAGCGAGGTGAGCGGGGTGCGCAGTTCGTGCCCGGCGTCCGCGATGAGCTGCTGCTGCCGGTCGCGCGAGGAGGCGAGCGCGGCGGTCATCGAGTTGAACGAGCGCGAAAGCCTGGCGATCTCGTCCCGGCCCTCCGCCGGGATGGTGGTGGCCAGGTCCTCCGTCCGCGCGATGTGCTCGACCGCCCCCGTCAGCCGGTCCACCGGGCGCAGCCCGGCCCTGGCCACGGCGAGGCCCGCGGTCGCCGCGCCCAGCACGCCGACCCCGGCGACCACCGCGAGCACCAGCGCCAGCGTGTCGAGGGCGCTGTTGGTCTCGGTGAGCGGGCGGGACAGGGACACGGCGAAGCCGGTGCCGCCGGCCACGTAGTGCTTGGTGAGCACCCGCACCGGCGTGCCGCCGTCGGTCCGGCCGTCCCGCAGTTCGTCGTCCACGAGGCCGCGGGCCACGTGCACGTCCGACTTGGCGAGCTTCACCGGCTTGCTGCCGAACCCCACGCACCGGGCCCCGTCGGGGCCGACGATCTGCACGTACAGCACGCTCGGCGCGGCGGCGCCCCGGCCCGGCTCCGTCTCGCCGCGCGCGCACCGCTCCAGCGTGTCCTGGACGTAGGAGACGCTGACCTGGACGCTGCGCAGCGACTTGTCGAGTTCGTCGCGCAGTTGCTCGCGGGTGATCGCCCAGCAGGCGACGGCGGACAGGGCCACGGCGAAGGCCACCGCCAGCGCGGTGAGCAGCGCGAGCCGGCCGCGCAGCGGCAGCCGGGAGCGCAGCAGCGGACGCGGGCGGCGCAGCGGCAGGGTGGCGGTGCTGCCGGCGCCGGTGACGCCCGGCGGGTAGGCGGGCGGCGGGTAAGCGGGCGGCGGCGGGCCTGCGTCGGCGGGCCCGGGCGTGGGGGACCCGGGCGTGGGGGCGCTCACTCGGCGGCCCCCCGCCCGGCCGGCTGCTCGTCGGCGCGCAGCACGTAGCCCACGCCGCGCACGGTGTGCACAAGGCGCGGCTCGCCGCCGGCCTCGGTCTTCCGGCGCAGGTACATCACGTACACGTCCAGCGAGTTGGACGACGGCTCGAAGTCGAATCCCCACACGGCCTTCAGGATCTGCTCCCGGGTGAGCACCTGCCGCGGGTGGGCCAGGAACAGTTCGAGCAGCGTGAACTCGGTACGGGTCAGCTCCACCCGCCGCCCGCCCCGGGTGACCTCCCGCGTCGCCAGGTCCATCCGCAGGTCCGCGAAGTCCAGCACCTGCCCGGGGCCGGGCTCGGGCTCCCCCGCCGCGGCACTCGCGTAGGAGCTGCGGCGCAACAACGCGCGGATGCGGGCCAGCAGTTCGTCCAGCTCGAACGGCTTGACCAGGTAGTCGTCGGCGCCCGCGTCGAGCCCGGTGACCCGGTCGCCGACCGTGTCGCGGGCCGTCAGCATCAGGATCGGCACGGTCACCCGCGCGGCGCGCAGCCGCCTGGCGGCCGTCAGCCCGTCCATCCGCGGCATCAGCACGTCCAGCACGATCAGCTCCGGCGCGCAGCCCTCCGCCTTCTCCAGCGCGTCGAGCCCGTCCACGGCCTCGACGACCTCGTACCCCTCGAAGACCAGACTGCGCCGCAGCGCCTCCCGGACGGCCGGCTCGTCGTCGACGACGAGGATGCGGGCGGGGCGCTCACCGTGCTCGGCGGGGTTCATCGCGGCTTTCCTTCACGGGTACGGGCGCGGCTGCGCAAAGACCTGGGGCGGGCGGCTGCGGCGCCACCGCCCGGCCGTGACCTGGCGTGACCACCGCACCCGCCCTTCAGCCTCGCACGGAAGGGGGCACGAGCCGTCGTGTGGACGACAGCGGCCGGGCCCGTGGCGCGGCGGGGCGGGAGCCCGGGGGGGCGGGGCGGTACGGGTACGGGTGGCGGGTGCTGGGTCGCGGGTGCGGTACGAGCACGGAGCGTGGGGCCAGGCGGGTGCGCCGTACGAAGCACGCCGTACGAAGCACGTGGTGTGCGGTACGAGGCCGTACGCGGGTCACGCCGTACCTGCGCAGGTGCTGCCCAGCCGGCGCTGCTCAGCCGGTGCGCAGGTACGACACGGGTGCTGCCCCGACGGATGCTGCCCAGCCGGTGATGCGCCGGCGGCGGCGCTGAGGACGGGGCCCGCGCCTCCCGGGCCGACTGCGGATCGGCTTCGGGAGGCACGGGCCCAGCGCCGCCGCCGGACGTGCGGGCGCCCGTCAGACGTTGGTGCCGCCGCCGCGGAGTGCGGCGAGGTCGTCCTTGACCGTGTTGCTGGGGATGGCGAAGCCGAGGCCGACGCTGCCGCCCGAGCCGCCCATCGACGAGGGCGTGGAGATGGCCGAGTTGATGCCGATGACCTCGCCCTTCATGTTGATGAGGGCGCCGCCGGAGTTGCCGTGGTTGAGCGAGGCGTCGGTCTGGATGGCCCGGTAGCTGGTCTTGGACTGGCCCACGTCACCGTTGTACTGCCGGCCCTCGAACTCGAACGGCCAGCCGCCGTTGCCCCGCTGCCCCTGGTCGTCGTTGCCGCCGTCCACCGTCACCTCACGGTCGAGCGCCGAGACGATGCCGCTGGTGACGGTGCCGGTCAGCCCCTCGGGCGAACCGATCGCCACCACCTCGTCACCGACCCTGACCTGCTGGGAGTCGCCGAGCGCGGCGGCGCGCAGCCCGCTGGCGTTCTCCAGCTTGATCAGCGCGAGGTCCTTCCCGGCGTCGGCCCCGACCAGTTCGGCCCGCTTGCGCGTGCCGTCGCTGAGCGTCACGGTGAGCTCGTCGGCGCCGGCCACGACGTGGTTGTTGGTGACGATCTCGCCGTTCGAGCTGATGATGACGCCGGACCCGAGCGACCTGCCCTCGCTGGTGGTGCCCGCGATCTCCACGATGCTCGGGGCGAGCGCCTTGGCGACGGCGGACACGTCGCCGGTGCCGCCCTTGACGCCGGCGCTCACCACCGGGGCCGCCGAACCGTTGCCCGGCCCCCCGTCGTGCCGACTGCCGACGACCGCCCCGGCGGCCCCCGCCACCACGGCCGAAACCAGCGCCACGGCCGCGAGCAGCACCCCGGTACGCCGCCCCCGCGGGCGCCCGGCCCCCACCACCCCACCGGGCGGCGGCCCGGCGGACGCGCCCGCGCCGAACCCCGCGTACCCACCGGGCACCGCCCCGGGCGGCGCGGGCGGCGAATCCGGCCGCGCCCCGTACCCCGCGAACCCCCCGTGCGCCGACCCCGCCACCGGGTGCGGCGCCTGGCCCTGCGGCCCGCCCGAGTGCAGGACCTGCGTCTGGTCCTGCGACCCCACCGGACGCAAAACCTCCGTCGGCGGCTCGGCCGCGTACGGCCCCTGGCCCTGGGGCTGCGGCGCACAGGTCGGCGCGTGCGGCACCCGGGCCCCCTCCGCCGGCGCGGCGGAGGGAACGGAGCCTGCTGGGTGGGCGGGGGCTGCGAAGTCGCCGTCGCGGCGGAGGTTCTCGGTCATGGCTATGACTGTGCTGCCCGATTATGAGAACTCCCTGAGGACGACCTGAGAAGGCCGACAGAACCCCGTAGGGGCGGCGTAAAAGCGGGGCCGTGGGGGTGGGTGGAACGCCGCAGTGATGCGCCCCGTACGACGCCCGCGCCGCCCGGGCCGCCTCCTGCCAGACTGGCCGCATGCAGGACAACTACTTCTCGCTCACCCGGGTCCGGCTGGGGCATTTCCGGAGCATCGCGTCGGCCGACGTCGAGCTGGGTCCGCTGCTCCTGCTCGTGGGGCCGAACGGGGCGGGCAAGAGCAACTTCCTCGATGCGCTGCGACTGCTCTCGGAGTCCTTGCAGGGCTCGCTCGCCCAGGCGCTGCGCAACCGCGGTGGCGTGACCGACGTGGTCCACAGATCCGCCGGGAACCCCGCGGCCTTCTCCGTCGAGTTGGAGTTCCGTGCCCCGGGTCTACACGGCGCGTACGGCTTCGAGGTGACCGCGCTGCTGGGCGGCGGATACCGGGTCTCCCGCGAGTTCTGCGTCGTCTGGTACGCGGACCGGCCCGCTGCCGAGGGCGGGCGGCCGAGTGCCAGCTTCCGCGTGGCGCACGGCGAGATGACGCACACGACCGAGGCCGTCATGCCCCCGGTCGACGACCGGCGGCTGACCCTGGTGACCGCCGCCGGGCTCGACGCGTTCCGGCCCGTGTACGAAGGGCTCGCCGGCATCAGCGTCTTCCACCTCAACCCGGACGTGATGCGCCGGCCGCAGACCCCCGACTCTGGCGATCTCCTACTCCGCGACGGCGCCAACGTCGCCAGCGTGCTGCACCGCTTGCAGGCCAGTGCCCGGGGCCGGCGCGACCAGACCCGCATCGAGGGCTACCTGCGGCACATCGTCCCCGGCATGCGCGGTGTCTCCCGTACCGACGTGGGCGGATGGGAGACGCTGGAGTTCCGGCAGGACGCGCCGGACGGCGAGCAGCCGTGGAAGTTCCCAGCACAGTCGGTCTCCGACGGCACGCTCCGCGCGCTGGGCGTGCTGGTCGCCCTGTTCGCCGGCACCGGCGACACGCGCAGCACCATCGGCATCGAGGAACCGGAGAACGCCCTCCACCCGGCCGCCGCCGGCGTACTCCTGGACGCGCTGCGCGACGCCAGCGAGCGCCGGCAGACCATCGTCACCAGCCACAGCCCCGACCTGCTCGACCGGCACGACTTCGAGCTGTCCGAGCTACGGGCCGTACGCTCGGTCGACGGCGAGACCCGGATCGGGCCGTTGGACGAGGCAGGGGCCCTGGCCCTGCGCGAGCACCTCTACACCCCCGGCGAGCTGCTGCGGAACGACCAACTCCTCCCCGCCGAACCGGACTCGTCGGTGGAGGCGCAGCAGTGACGCACACGCCCGTGGTGGCGCTCGTCGTGGAGGGGCACGGAGAGGTCCTCTGATCGACCTACACGCCGCGAGCGAGCGCAGCAGGTCCTTCCGGCGGATGGTGCACGCGGTGCAGGGGCTGGTGGGACGGCCCGCCGGGTGACGGGCCCCTGCCCACGCCCCGGCGCACGCGGTACAGGCAGGGGCAGCGCGCCCGGGGCCCGGCCTGGCGTACGCGGGGGCCGGGGCCCCGACGCCACCCCCGAAACAACTACCCCCCGCTGGGCCCGTGCCCGCAGCCGCAGGAGCGGCGGACCACCAGGGCGGAGGGGAACTGCTTGAGGCGTTCGCGGCGGGAGCCTGCCACGCGGAGGCCGTCGTCCAGGACCAGGTCCACGGCCGCGCGGGCCATGGCGGGGCGGTCGGAGCCGACCGTGGTGAGCGGGGGGTCGGTGAGGGCGGCTTCCTTGACGTTGTCGAAGCCGGCCACGGCCAGTTCGCCGGGGACGTCGATGCGCAGTTCGCGGGCGGCCCGCAGGACGCCGATGGCCTGGTCGTCGGTGGCGCAGAAGACCGCGGGCGGGCGGTCGGGGCCGGCCAGCAGGCCGAGCGCGACCTGATAGGCGTCGTACCGGTTGTAGGGGGCCTGGAAGAGGCGGCCCTCGGTGGAGCGGCCCGCTTCGAGCATGGCCCGGCGCCAGCCTTCGACGTGGTCGGTGACCGGGTCGCCGACCGGCGGGGTCTCCTCCGTACCGCCGATGCACGCCACGTACGGGTGACCGTGCTCCAGGAGGTGACGGACGGCGAGTTGGGCGCCGCCGACGTCGTCGAGCACCACGGCCACGTCGTCGATCGCCTCGGGGCGCTCGTGCATCAGCACCACGCGGGCGTCCCACGCCTCGATCTCGGCCGCCGCGTTCTCGCTCAGGCCCTGGCTGATGAGGATCAGCCCGGAGACCCGCATGCCGAGGAAGGCCCGCAGGTAGTGCACCTCGCGCTCGTCGAGGTAGTCGGAGTTGCCGACCAGGACCATCTTGCCGCGCTCGGCCGCCGCCTGCTCGACCGCGTGCGCCATCTCGCCGAAGAACGGCTGCCGGGCGTCCGGCACGATGAGCCCTATGAGGTCCGTCCGGCGCGAGGCCATCGCCTGCGCGACCCGGTCCGGCCGGTAGCCGAGCTCCTTGATCGCGGCGAGTACCCGCTCGCGCGTGGCCGGGGCGACCGGCCTTGGTCCGTTGTTGATGACGTAGCTCACGACAGCGGTCGACGTTCCCGCAAGTCGTGCCACATCGTCCCGCGTCACCTTGGCCACGCGCGGCAGTCTACGCGGGTCCCCCTAACCGTTTACCGGCCGTGCGACCCCTGCTTTCGCTCCGTCTTCCGCGCCGGGGCGCCGGCCGGCCGGGTCGCGGTGGTTTGTCCCCTTCGCCGCACGGGCCCCACGGGTCCCGGTGGTACGCGCGCCGTCCGCGGCCTGTTCCGCCGCGCGCTCCACGGCCCGCTCGGCGGCCCGCTCGACCTTCTCCGGCACCACGAAGCGGTACCCCACGTTGCGCACCGTGCCGATCAGCGACTCGTGCTCGGGCCCGAGCTTGGCGCGCAGCCGCCGTACGTGGACGTCCACGGTGCGGGTGCCGCCGAAGTAGTCGTAGCCCCACACCTCCTGGAGGAGCTGGGCCCGGGTGAAGACCCGGCCCGGGTGCTGGGCCAGGTACTTCAGCAGCTCGAACTCCTTGAACGTGAGGTCCAGGACCCGGCCCTTGAGCTTGGCGCTGTAGGTCGCCTCGTCCACCGACAGGTCGCCGTTGCGGATCTCGGTCGGTACGTCGTCGGAGACGATCTGCTGCCGGCCCATCGCCAGCCGCAGCCGCGCCTCCACCTCCGCCGGGCCCGCCGTGTCGAGCAGGACGTCGTCCACGCCCCAGTCGGCGCTGACGGCCGCGAGCCCGCCCTCGGTGACCACCAGGATCAGCGGACAGCCGGGGCCCGTGGAGCGCAGCAACTGGCACAGGCTGCGGACGTGCGGCAGGTCACGACGGCCGTCGATGAGGATCACGTCCGCGCCCGGGGTGTCCACCAGCGCCGGGCCCTCGGCGGGCGCCACCCGCACGCCGTGCAGCAGCAGGCCGAGCGCGGGCAGTACCTCGGTGGAGGGTTGGAGCGCGTTGGTCAGCAGCAGCAGCGAACTCATCGGCGACCACCCGCCCCGCCGCCGGTCGCCGGCTCGCCGGGGGACGCCCCGTGGGGGGCGCCGCCGGCCGTCGCCCTGTTCGTCCTGTGCGTCTCGCTTGGCTTGCCCATGACGTCGGTTCCTCCTCGGTCCCTGCGTGGGGCACTTCCCGGGAGCGGCCCGGGGGAGTTTGCGGACCTGCTTCCTCCGGTGGCCTTCAGTCGGCAGTCGAGGGTCGGGCAGTCGAGCTGCATGGCTGAAAGCACAAAAGGACCTGGGGGCTGCATTGCCCAGGTCCTCCGCTTAGCAGGATAGCCGAAGGGCCGCTGGAGGCCACGGCTGAATGTGCACCTGCTGTTGTTCCCTCGGTCACGTAACGCGGCTTCCGCTCGCCCCGCCCTGCCGTCCCCACCGGCCAAAACCTCGATTTCCGCCGGAAATGACGGCCTTGCCCGGCGCTCTCTGCGGCGCGTGCGGCCTGATGGGCGCCGCTTTCACCCGGGGCACGCCCGTTCGCCCCCGGAACCGCGCACGGGACTCGAACGGCCGAGCACCCGCGCCGCACACACCCCCAACGTCTCGCAAAGCCGTCACACCACGCGCCGTGAAGCACACCCTCCGTATGCGTGTCCGATGCATTTCAGCCGCGTTACGGGTAGGGGCGTAGGGGGCGCACGGGAGCGCACGCCGCGCTCTTCTTGCCGGTGGGGCTTGCCGGGGGCCAGGGCCGGGAACCCGCCCGGCCCACACCCCAGGACCGCCCCGACCGGCCCACACCCCCAGACCACCCCGCCCCGCAGCCCCCGCCCCTCACCCCTCCAGCACCGGTTCCGCCCCCTCACTCGGAGCGCCCGCGAACTGGGCCGCGTACAGCCGCGCGTACGCGCCTCCCGCCGCGAGCAGCGAGGCGTGCGTGCCCTGCTCGACGATCGTGCCCGCCTCCATCACCAGGATCAGATCGGCGTCGCGGATGGTGGAGAGGCGGTGCGCGATGACGAAGCTGGTGCGGCCGGTGCGCAGGGAGGCCATCGCCTGCTGGATGAGGACCTCGGTGCGGGTGTCCACCGAGCTGGTCGCCTCGTCCAGGACCAGGATCGCCGGCTCGGCGAGGAAGGCCCGGGCGATGGTGATGAGCTGCTTCTCACCGACGCTGACGCCGGCGCCCTCCTCGTCGATCACCGTGTCGTAGCCACCCGGCAGGGTCCGTACGAAACGGTCCACGTGGGTGGCGCGCGCCGCGGCCACGACGGCGTCGTGGGAGGTGCCGGCGGGCGCCCCGTACGCGATGTTCTCGGCGATGGTGCCGCCGAAGAGCCAGGTGTCCTGGAGCACCATGCCGATGTGCGAGCGCAGCTCCTCGCGGGGCAGGGCGGCGATGTCGACGCCGTCCAGGGTGATCCGGCCGCCGCGCACCTCGTAGAACCGCATCAGCAGGTTGACCAGGGTGGTCTTGCCGGCGCCGGTCGGGCCGACGATGGCGACGGTCTGTCCTGGCCGCACCGTCAGCGACAGGTCATCGATCAGCGGCTTGTCGTCCTCGTACCGGAAGCTGACCCGCTCGAAGGCGACCTCGCCGCGCACCGCGCCAGGCGCCGGGGCGTCGGACCCGCCGGGCGCGGGGCGGGGCGTGGGGAGCGCCTTGGTGGCGGGCGGGTCCGGGGTCTGTTCGTCGGCGTCGAGGAGTTCGAAGACCCGCTCGGCCGACGCGATGCCCGACTGCACCAGGTTGGCCATGCTCGCGACCTGCGTCAGCGGCTGGCTGAACTGCCGCGAGTACTGCACGAACGCCTGCACGTCACCGATCGACAGGGAGCCGCTGGCCACCCGCAGCCCGCCGACGACGGCGACCAGTACGTAGTTGAGGTTGCCGATGAACATCATCGCGGGCTGGATGATCCCGGAGATGAACTGGGCCCGGAAGCTGGAGGCGTACAGCTTCTCGTTGTGCTCGCGGAAGGTTTCCGCCGACTCCTGCTGCCGGCCGAAGACCTTCACCAGGGCGTGCCCGGTGTACATCTCCTCCACGTGCGCGTTGAGGGCCCCGGTGGTCGTCCACTGCTGGACGAACTCCGGCTGCGCCCGCTTGCCGATCCGGGTCGCGATCACCACCGAGACCGGCACCGTGACCAGGGCGACCAGCGCCAGCAGCGGCGAGATCCAGAACATCATCGCCAGCACGCCGACGATGGTCAGCAGCGACAGGGTGATCTGGCCGAAGGTCTGCTGGAGGGTCTGGCCGACGTTGTCGATGTCGTTGGTGGCGCGGCTGAGCACCTCGCCGCGCGCCTGCCGGTCGAAGTAGCTGAGCGGCAGCCGCGCCAACTTCTCCTCCACCTCGGCGCGCAGCCGGAAGACGGTGCGCTGCACGATGTACGTGGCCAGCCTGGCCTGGAGGAAGGTGCCGGCGCCGGCCACCAGGTAGATCACCAGGACCCACAGCAGGGTGTGTCCGACCGCATCGAAGTCAATGCCCTGACCTGGTACGACGTCCATCGCGGCGACCACGTCCGCGGCCGTGCCCTCGCCGCTGTCGCGCATCCGCTGGACCGCCTCGGCCTTGGTTTGCCCGGGCGCGAGCCGGTCGCCTATGACGCCGGTGAAGATCAGGTCGGTGGCGTGGCCGAGCAGCTTGGGGCCGATCACGCTCAGCGCGATGCAGACCACGGCGAGCCCGACCATCACGGTCACGCCGAGCCGCTCGGGCCGCAACATGCCAAGGAGTCGACGGCTCGACCCGCGGAAGTCCATGGTCCGCTCGGTGGGCTGGCCGCCCAGGAACCGCGCGGCCCCGATCCCGGGCCCGGGCCCGCGCGGGGCGGCCTTGGCCTTGGGTCGGGGCTGGGGCTGGGCTTTGGCTTGGGGCTGGGCTTTGGGCTGGGGCTGGGGTTCGCCCTCGGGTCGGCCCTCGGCTGCGGGCTCGGACCCCGGCCGCGGTCCCGGCCCCGGCCTCCCCTCCGGCCCGCTCATGCCGCCTCCTCCGCCGTGAGCTGGGACAGCACGATCTCCCGGTACGTCTCGTTGGTCTCCATCAGCTCCTGATGGGTGCCGGTGCCGACCACCCGGCCCTCGTCCAGGACCACGATCTGGTCCGCGTCGCGGATGGTGCTGACCCGCTGCGCCACGATGATCACCGTCGCGTCCGCGGTCCGGCGGGCGAGCGCGGCCCGCAGCCGGGCGTCGGTGGCGTAGTCGAGCGCCGAGAACGAGTCGTCGAAGAGGTAGATCCGCGGCTCGCGCACCAGCGCGCGGGCGATGGCGAGCCGCTGCCGCTGGCCGCCGGATACGTTGCCGCCGCCCTGTGCGATGGGCGCCGCGAGCCCGCCTTCCATCGCCGCCACGAACTCGCTGGCCTGCGCCACCTCAAGCGCCTGCCACAACTGTTCGTCGGTGGCGTCCGGGTTCCCGTACCGCAGGTTGGAGGCGACGGTCCCGCTGAACAGGTACGGCTTCTGCGGCACGAGCCCCACCCGGCCGCCGGCCTGCTCCGGGTCGAGGTCGCGCACGTCCTGCCCGTCGATCAGCACCTGTCCCGCCGTCGCGTCGAACAGCCGCGGGACCAGGCCGATCAGCGTCGACTTGCCGCTGCCCGTACTGCCGATGACGGCGGTGGTGCGGCCGGGCCCCGCGGTCAGCGAGACGTCGCGCAGCACCGGCTCCTCGGCGCCCGGGTAGCGGAACTCCACGCCGCGCAACTCCAGTTCGCCGCGCTGCCGGGCCGGTGTGACGGGGCGGGCCGGGGGCGCCACGCTGCTCTCGGTGGTGAGCACTTCCTGTACGCGCTCCGCGCAGACCTCGGCCCGCGGCACCATCATCAGCATGAAGGTGCCCATCATCACGGCCATCATGATCTGCATCAGATAGGAGAGGAAAGCGGTCAGCGCGCCGATCTCCATGTCGCCGCCGGCGATGCGGTGCCCGCCGAACCAGACCACGGCGACGCTGGAGACGTTGATGACCAGCCCCACGACCGGGAACAGCAGCGACATCAGCCGCCCGGCCCGCAGCGAGACGTCCCGCAGGGCGCCGTTGGCCCCGGCGAACCGTTCCCGCTCGTAACCGTCGCGGACGAAAGCCCGGATGACCCGGATGCCGGTGATCTGCTCGCGCAGCACCCGGTTGACCCGGTCCACGTTCTCCTGCACGCCGCGGAACGCCGCCCGCAGCCGGCGGACGATCAGCGAGATCAGCACGCCGAGTACGGGGACGAGGGCCAGCAGCAGCCCGGAGAGCGGCACGTCCTGGTTGAGCGCCATCACCACGCCGCCGACGCACATGATCGGCACGGTCACCATCAGCGTGAACGTCATCAGGCACAGCGTCTGCACCTGCTGCACGTCATTGGTGGTGCGGGTGATCAGCGAGGGCGCGCCGAACCGGCCGAGCTCACGGGCCGAGAAGGACTGCACCCGGTCGAAGACGGCGGCGCGCAGGTCGCGGCCGAGCGCCATGGCGGTGCGGGCGCTGAGGTAGACGGCGGCGATGGCGCACACCATCTGGAGCAGGGTCACGGCGAGCATGACGCCGCCGGTGCGCAGGATGTGGCCCGCGTCCCCCTTCACGACACCGTTGTCGATGATGTCCGCGTTGAGGGTCGGGAGGTAGAGGGTGGCCAGGGTCTGGGTGAACTGGAGCGCCACGATCGCGGCGATGGGGCGTGCCGCTGGTCGCAGGTACGCCCGCAGTAGTCGGACCAACACATCGCGCACCCTATGTGAGCCCTGCCGCACCGGCTTCTGGTTTACCGCGCCCGGAGCCGGTCTTTGCCCACCTCACCTGGGGCGCGGCCAGCAGGCAGGGCGACGGGGGCGCCCCGGAGGCGGGCCACCGGTCGGGCCGGCGCGGCGATCGGGGCGCCCGGCAGGCGTCATCATGGAGGGCGGCCCGCGCGGGCCCGGTCCCCGACGGGCCGGCGGCGCGCAGGCCGATCCGAGCCGGGCCGGTGGTCCGCAGGACGAGGCAGACGAGCAGAAGGAGCCCCATGGCGGCAACGGACACGGGGGCCCCGCCGGCCGGGACCATCCGGTACTGGGCGGCGGCCAAGGCGGCGGCCGGCACCGCGGAGGAGTCGTACGCCGCGCACACCCTCGCCGACGCGCTCGCCGCGGCCCGCGACCGGCACGGGGCCCGGCCGGAGTTCGCCCGGGTGCTGCTGCGCTGCTCGTTCCTGGTCGACGGCGTCTCCGTCGGGACCCGCGCGCACGACACGGTCCAACTGGCGGACGGCGGCACGGTCGAGGTGCTCCCCCCGTTCGCGGGAGGGTGACCCACCGACCATGAACGACCGACAGCACGACCCCCACGGTGACCAGGGCCAACAGAGCCAGTACCGGCAGTACGGGCACCAGGGCCAGCCCGGCCCCTACCCGCCGCACGCCCACCAGCAGCCCGCGCCGCAGGACGCCGCACCCCAGCCCCCGTACGGCACGCCGTACGACGCGCCCGCCCCCTACCCAAACCCCTACGACAACGCCGCGTACAACCCCGCGCCCGGCTCCTACCAGGCCGCTCCGTACGGGGACGGCGGCTACCAGCCCGACCCGTACGCCGCACGGAACGACCACCCGAACCAGCCGAACCAGCCGGGGCACCCGGGGCAGGGCGGGTACGACGGCGGCGGGTACGCGGCCGGCGAGTACGGCGCTGCCGGATACGGGACCGGCGAGTACGGGACCGGCGGCCAGGGCGACGGCTCGTACGGCGGCGGCGCCCAGCAGGGCAGCGGGTACGCGGGGAACCAGTACCAGGGCAGCGGGTACGCCGGAGGCCCGTACCAGAGCGGTCCGGCGTACCAGGGCGATCCGCTCCAAGGCGGCCCGTACCAGAGTGATCCGCTCCAAGACGGTGCGTACGGAGCCGGCGGCCAGGGTGGCGGCTCGTACCCGCACGGCACGCCCGGCGGATACGCAGCCCCCGCCGCCCCCGGCCAGACCACGACGCCGTACGGCACCACGCCGCACCAGGCGGGACCGTACGAAGCGGGCGCGCCGCACCAGGCAGATCCCTACGGCGGGCCCCCGCAGCACGCGGGCCCGTACGGCAACGGCGCGCCGGCCGACGGCCCGCACCCGGCCGCGTGGGGTGCCGGCACCGGCCAGCAGCCCGGGCACGGCCGTCCCGACGAAACGCGCGTGCTCGGCACGGTGCGGGCGGACGAGACCCACGTGCTCGGCACCGTGCGCCCCGACGAGACGCACGTCCTCGGCACCGTGCCGTCCGACCAGACCCACGTACTCGGCACCGTACGGGCCGATGACACGCGCGTGCTGACGCCGGTGCAGGGTGCCGGGGCGGCGCCCCGCGGTGGTGCCGGTGGTGCCGATGGTGCCGGTGGTGGTGAGAGCGGGGCCGCCGGGGAGTCGGCCGGTGCGCCGCTGACCGCCGCCGAGAAGGCCAAGGCCGAGGGCCGGCCGCAGATCCTCGGGCCCGGGCTGCAACCCGCGGCGCTGACCGCGGTGCTCGCCGGGCTGCTAGCGGTGGCCGCGCCGATCGCCGAACCGGCGCTCGCGGTGGCCCTGGTACTGCTCCAGGCGGTGACCGCAGCGGGCTGGTTCCGGCTGAACGGCATGTGGCCCGCGCGGCAGGGCATCGCCCTGGCCTTCCTCGCCGGCGTCGTCGCCGACGTCGGGCTGCTCGCCACCGACCGGGACCAGGCGCCGACCGTGCTGATCGGCACCCTCGGCTGCTGGCTGCTGCTGGTGATCGTGCTCCAACTGCGCAACCTCAGCCCGCCGGACGAGCGGCTGTACGGGCTGACCGCCACCGCCACGTCGGCCGCGCTCGCCGTGGTCGCGGCCGGTTACCTGGCGACCGACGCGGACCCGGTGGTGATCGGCGCGGCCGGCGTCGCGGTCGCGGCGCTGCTGCGCGCGCTGCCGCTGCCAGGACCGGTCTCCGTGCTGCTCGCGCTCGCCGCGGCGACCGGCGCCGGCTTCGCCGCCGGACGCCTCACCGACTTCGGCACCGAAGGCACGCTCATCGGGCTGGCGGCCGGGGTGTGCGCACTGGTCGGGCTGCGGGTGGCCAGCTACGACTACCCGTCGCGCTTCGTGCACCTGACGGCCGGGGTCGCACTGCCGCTCACCGCGGCGGCGCCGGCCGTCTACGTCCTCGGCCGAGTGCTCGGCTGAGTCCCTACGGCTCCGCGGGGCGCCCAGCACCCGGCGCGCCCCGCGGAACCGGCCCGTACGCGGAACCGCGGGCACCGGCCGGGCGTCACCGGATACGAGCGAACGTTCGGCCGATTTCGGGCACCTACGGTTAGGCTCGCTGCCAGGCACGGACCTGACGGACTCCTTGGGGGGCACACCAGCATGTCGGACGCGGCGCACAGGGGCGCAGCACACGGGGGTGGCCAGGGCGGTGCGCCGTACCAGCCCGCACCCGGCGGGTACGAGGGCGGCTACGACGACGGTCGCGACGGCTACGCGGACGGCCAGGGCGACTACGCGCACGGTTACGCGCAGGGTCAGGGCGGCTACGGCTATGCGGACGGTCAGGGCGGCGGTCAAGGCGGTGGCTACGACCCGTACGCGGCCGGTCCCGCCGCCGGTTACGACGACCGGCAGCCGCCGCCGGCGCCCAGGCGGCGCCGAGGGCGCGGCCTGAAGATCCTGCTCGTCCTCGTGATCATCCTGGGCGGCCTGTTCGTCGCCGCCGACCGGATCGCCGTCAACGTGGCCGAGTCCGAGGTGGCCAAGAAGATCAAGAGCAAGGAGAACCTGACCGACACGCCCGAGGTGTCGATCAAGGGCTTCCCGTTCCTGACCCAGGTGCTGGACAAGAAGTTCGACGAGGTCGAAGTCACCTTCAACGGCCTGACCAGCTCGGAGAACGGCCGCGCCATCCGGATCACCGAGATGAAGGCGACCATGCGGGACGTCAAGGTCTCCAGCAACTTCTCCTCCGCCACCGCCGCCCACGCCACCGGCCGCGCCCACGTCAGCTACGCGGATCTCTCCAACGCCGCCGGCCCCGGCATCACCGTCAGCTACGCCGGCCAGGACAACGCGGGCCAGGGCCGGGTGAAGCTCAGCGCCGGACTGCCCGGCTACAAGCTGAGTGCGTACGGCACCGTCAGCGTGGTCAACGGGGACACCATCCGGCTGCGCGCCGACAAAATCCCGGCCGGCGCGGTGCCGGGTCTGGAGGACAAGGTGCGCGAGCGCACCGACATCGACCGCAAGGTCGACGGCCTGCCCGCCGGGCTCGACCTGAAGTCGATCGCCACGTCGGAGGACGGCGTCGACATCGAGGCCGAGGGCAACGCCGTCGAACTGGCCGGCTGACCCTGCACCTGCCCTGACGGGCGGTCCCGCTGGCGGGCCCTGGCACCGCTGAACGCGCTTGCACCGCCGCACGGCCGGCTACCCTCGGGTGGCCGGCCGTTCCGACGCCCGCCGCCACCCCGTCCACCCGCCGTCCACCTGCTGAGACGCGGGCGTCCGCAGTGCAGATGCCGATCGACACGGGCCCGTGCCGCCGGGGGTCGCGGGCGCAGCTCACCCGGTCGGCGTCTCATATATCAACCATTCTCGTCTCACAATATGACACGCCGGTGACACGCTAGCCCGCCGTCCTTACGATCGAACGCATGAAGCGACAGGCGGATCTCACGAAGCGGCGGGCAGTAGACCTGTGCCGCGTCGCCGCCATGCTCTGTCGCCCCGTCTGACACGAGGCCCCGTCGTTGGGGACGCACCGCGCACGTTCTTGCAGGTCCGCCCCGCCCGCCCGACACCGGGCCCGGCTTCGTACCAACCCCCGCGCAGCGCCGCGCGCATCCCCTAGCGCCGCCTGCCGGTGCGCCATCCGCGTAACCGTGCACCATCCGTATCTGCCCCGGAGGAGAACAGCATGAGCCGCAGCGACGTCCTGGTGGACGCCGAGTGGGTCCAGGCCCGGATCGACGACCCGAAGGTGGTCATCGTCGAGGTCGACGAGGACACGTCTGCCTACGACACGAACCACATCAAGAACGCCGTCCGGATCGACTGGAAGCAGGACCTCCAGGACCCGGTGCGCCGTGACTTCGTGGACCAGGCGGGCTTCGAGAAGCTGCTGTCCGAGAAGGGCATCGCCAACGACGACACCGTCGTCCTCTACGGCGGCAACAACAACTGGTTCGCCTCCTACGCCTACTGGTACTTCAAGCTCTACGGGCACCAGGACGTCAAGCTGCTCGACGGTGGCCGCAAGAAGTGGGAGCTGGACGCCCGCGAGCTGGTCTCCGAGGTCCCGACCCGCCCGGCCACCACGTACACGGCCAAGGCGCAGGACTCCTCGATCCGCGCGTTCCGCGACGACGTGGTGGCGGCCATCGGCTCGCTGAACCTGGTCGACGTGCGCTCCCCCGACGAGTTCTCCGGCAAGCTGCTCGCCCCGGCGCACCTCCCGCAGGAGCAGTCGCAGCGCCCGGGCCACGTGCCCAGCGCCCGCAACATCCCGTGGTCGAAGTCGGCCAACGACGACGGCACCTTCAAGTCGGACGACGAACTGAAGGAGCTGTACGAGGGCGCGGGCGTGGACCTGGCCAAGGACACCATCGCGTACTGCCGCATCGGCGAGCGCTCGGCCCACACCTGGTTCGTGCTGCACGAGCTGCTCGGCCAGAGCAACGTCAAGAACTACGACGGCTCCTGGACCGAGTACGGCTCGCTGGTCGGCGTGCCGATCGAGGTCGGCTCGGGTTCCTGACCCGCCTCTCCCCGCGATCCTTCGCGATCTCTTCCTCCCAGACGTAAGGACAGACACCCATGTGTGGAGCACAGGCCGGCGGCCCCGACGCGTCGACCATCAAGCCCGGTGAGACCACCATCCAGGGCAGCGTGACCCGCGACGGCCAGCCCGTCACCGGTTACGTGCGGCTGCTGGACAGCACCGGCGAGTTCACCGCCGAGGTCCCGACCTCGGCGACCGGACAGTTCCGCTTCTACGCGGCCGAGGGCACCTGGACGCTGCGCGCACTAGTGCCCGGCGCCACCGCCGACCGCACGGTCGTGGCGCAGAAGGGCGGGCTGGCCGAGGTGGCCATCACCGTCTGACGTCGCTCACCGAACGGCCGGAGGGCCGCACCCCAGGGGTTGGACGCCTGTGGCTGGGGTGCGGCCCTCCGCGCATCCACCCCCGCACCGGAACGTGCCGCCGTGCGCACCGGCCGGTGCCGGGTGGGTTCGTCGCGCTTGCCCGCGGGAGGGGGCGGGCAAGCGCGACGGGCAGGGCGGTGCGGGGCGGGGAAGTGACCCCGCACCGTCAAGGGCCCGCACCCGGGGTGCGCGCCCGAGGTCCAGTCGTACGCTGGAGGCATGTACGCCCGGCGGCGACGTGGCTACTTCCTCATGATGGGTGCGTGCCTGACGCTCTTCGTCCTGGCATGGGCCGTGGTCAGGCTGTGGTCGATCCCGGTGGCCGTGGGCATGTGCGTGGTGGCGATGGTGATCCCGCCCCTCGCGGCGATCGTCGCCAACCGGCGCGGGCCCGACGACCACTGGTTCGACGAACCGGGCGGCACGCCGCCGCCGGAGCAGCGCGGCGGCCCCGACTCACGTCCGGGTTCCCGTCCTGGCCCCCGCCCGGAGGCACGCCCGCCCTCCGCACCGACCTCAGGTCCGGCCGCCGATGCCGCGTCCGACCTGGGCCGCCGCTCCCCCGACCGACGCCCGGCGCCCGGCCGGAAGCACGCCGGCGCCCGGGGACCCGGCTCCGGCTCCCGTACCGGCGACGCCCAGTCCGACGCCTGGTGGGACGAGCTCGACGGCAAGCACCACCGGTGAGGCGCGGCGGCCAGAGCGGCCGGTGGAAACGGCGGGCGGCGCGGCCGGGGAGTCGGTTCGGTACGGCTAGTAGACCAGCGCCTGGACGCCGTCCGGCATGATCTCGCTCACGAACATCTGGGCGCCGGCGATGCGGGCGCCCTCGATCAGGTCGGACTCCTCGATCTCGCGGCGGGCCGCGCACTGCGTGCAGACGGTGAGGGCGCCGCCGCCGCTCTGGATGGAGTCGATCAGGTCGGGCAGCGGCGCCGCGTGCGGCAGCGTGAACTCGGCCGCCCGGCCCGGCAGCGCGAACCAGGTCGCCTCGCCCGTCAGCCAGAGCGAGACCTCGACGCCGCTGGCCACGGCGACGGCCGCCACCGTGAACGCCTGCGAGCACCGCTCGGGCGCATCCGCACCCGCCGTCACCTTGATCACGAGCTTCTTCGCCATGCGCTCACTGTAAGCGCGCCGCGGGCTCCGGCCGCGCGGCCGGGGCCCGTACCCGTGGGGACGGCGGGCGGCAGCCGGGCAGCCCGGCGGCGCCCCGCGGGTGGGCGCCGACCTGTGGCGGGGCCGGGCGGTGGACCTCACAGCGCCGGCCGGTCGGGCGCGGACTAGACTCGGGCCCGGTCCGTTACACCACACTGTGTCCGAGGAGCGCGCTCGTGCTTGAGACAGTCTTCACCCTGCTGCTGGTCCTGATGGCCGTGCTCATCGCCGCCTTCGCGGGGCTCACCCTGTTCAAGCTGTACCAGGGCCAGCGCTGACGGACCCGTCGGCCCCGCTCGCGCCCCGGCGCGGGCCCCGCGGCAGCCGTCGGTCCCACGGCACGGCGCCGTCTCCCGTCCGCACTACAGATCGCCTGAGCAGCTCATGATCGAGATCCCGTCCGACCTCCACCCGGACCTCGTCCCCCTCGTCTTCCTCCTCGGCAGGTGGGAGGGCGCGGGCGTCTTCGACTTCCCCGGCGCCGAGAAGTGCAACTTCGGGCAGGAGGCGTCCTTCACGCACGACGGCCGCGACTTCATCGAGTACGTCTCGCACACCTGGGAGCTGGACGACGAGGGCAAGAAGGTCCGCCCGCTGGAGTCCGAGACCGGGTACTGGCGGATCGACAAGGACCGCAAGGTCGAGGTCGTCATGATCCGCGACCAGGGCGTCGTGGAGATCTGGTACGGCGAGCTGGCCGACCAGAAGCCGCAGATCGACCTGGTCACCGACGCGGTGGCGCGCACCGCGTCCGCCGGCCCGTACACCGGCGGCAAGCGGCTGTACGGGTACGTCAAGAGCGACCTGATGTGGGTGGGCGAGAAGGCCACTCCCGAGGTGCCGCTGCGGCCGTACATGTCGGCGCACCTGAAGAAGGTCGTCGACCCGCGGGAGTGGGCCAAGGACCTGAAGGACCTGCCCGACGACGGCATCGCGTTCTTCAAGTGACCGGCCGGGCCCGCAGGGCCCGCTCGGCCCGCCGGGCCCGTTGTTCCGGCCCCGTGTCCCGTCCGTTCAGCCGTGCCTGGTGACGCGGACCGCCCACTCGTGGTTCCGTAGCGGTCACGGCCCGGCGCCCGACGGTGCGCCACCGGGCCCGGCTGGTTCCGGCGGAGCACGGCTGGCTCGACTGGTCCCATCTGCACACGGCTGAGCCCGATCTCGTTCCACAACTGCATACGCGCCCCGCGGGGGAAGTCCGGTGAGAGTCCGGCGCTGACCCGCAACGGTTGACGGAGCCGCGCATCCCAGCGATGCCGGCGCCGCGAGCCCGATCACCCGCGGTGGCGCTCGTTCCTGAACAACTCGCCGCGGACTGCGAGGGGAAACACCCGGCGCTGCCGGGCCACTCCTTCACCGTACGGTCGCGGCCCGAGGCGAAGGGGGAGCCGCCCGTGGCTGCCACCATCGAGGACGCCGCCCCTCCCCGCGCGGCCGGCGGACCCGGCGCGCCCGACGGCCGGCGCCCGGTGCGCCGCGTGCCCCTGCCACCGCTCCTCGCCGCCCTGCTGATCGCACTGCCGCTGTCGCTGGTGTGCGGGGTGCGGTTCGGGGCGGCCGGGCTCTCCTGGGGCGAGGTGCTGCGGTTCCTCGGTGCCGGGCTGACCGGCGGCACCATCGCGTCCGACGAGGTCTCCGCGTACACGATCGTCTGGGAGCTGCGGTTCCCGCGGGCGCTGCTCGCGGCCGTGGTCGGGGCCGGGCTCGCCGGGATCGGCGTGGCCGTGCAGGCGATGGTGCGCAACGCGCTGGCCGACCCGTTCGTGCTCGGCATCTCCTCCGGCGCCGCGGTCGGCGCCAACGCCGTGCTCCTCTTCGGCGCCCTCAGCGGCCTCGGCATCTGGGCGCTGTCCAGCGCCGCGTTCGGCTCGGCGCTGATCTCGATGGTCCTGGTGTACGCGGCGGCCCGCACCCCGCAGGGGCTGACCCCGCTGCGCCTGGTGCTCACCGGCACCGCCATGTACTACGGCTTCTCCGCCATCACCACGCTGATGGTCTTCAGCGCCGAGCGCGGCGAGGCGGGCAGGGCCGCGATGATGTGGCTGCTCGGCAGCCTGGGCGGGGCCAATTGGCAGTCGCTGCCGATCGCGGCCTGTGCGGTGGCCGGCGGCCTGGCGCACCTCCTGTGGTCCGCGCGCCGGCTGAACGCGCTGGCCATGGGCGACGAGACGGCCGCCGCGCTCGGCGTGGACGCCAGGCGGCTGCGCGGTGAACTCTTCCTGATCACCGCCGCCGTCACCGGCGCCGTGGTCGCGGTCAGCGGGGCCATCGGCTTCGTCGGCCTGATGGTGCCGCACGTGGCCCGGATGCTGGTCGGCGCCGACCACCGGCGGGTGCTGGTGGTCGCGCCGCTGCTCGGCGCGATCCTGCTGGTCTGGGTGGACATCATCTCCCGGGTGCTGCTCGCGCCCGTCGAACTGCCGGTCGGCGTGATCACCGCCGTCGTCGGCGTGCCCTGCTTCGTGCTGCTGATGCGGCGCCGCGGCTACACCTTCGGAGGCGCCTGATGCGCATCGACGTCGAAGACCTCAGCGTGGACATCGGCGGCGCACGCCTGGTCGCCGACGCCACCGTACGGGCCGCCAGCGGCCAGGTGGTCGGGCTGATCGGGCCCAACGGCAGCGGCAAGTCCACGCTGCTGCGGTGCGCGTACCGGGCGCTGCGGCCGAGCGCCGGCGTGGTCCGGGTGGACGGGGACGACCTGCACGCGCTGAAGCCCCGCGAGGGCGCGCGGCGGCTGGCGGCGCTGCCGCAGGAGTCGTCGAGCGAGTTCGACTTCACCGTCGGCGAGGTGGTGGCGATGGGCCGCACCGCCCACCAGAGCGCGACCGGCCGGGCCTCGGCCGAGGACGCCCGGGTGTGCGCCGACGCGCTGTCCCGGGTCGGCGCCGGCCATCTGGTCGACCGCGGCTTCCTGACCCTGTCCGGCGGCGAGAAGCAGCGCGTCCTGATCGCCCGCGCCCTGGCCCAACAGCCCCGCATCCTGGTCCTGGACGAACCGACCAACCACCTCGACATCGCGCAACAGCTTGAGGTGCTGGCCCTGCTGCGGTCCGATGCGGAGCCCGGCGCGGCAATGGAGGCCGGCGCGGATGCGGGGGTGCAGGCCGGCGCGGCGGGCACGGATCGTACGGATGCGCGTACGACGGGTACGGGTGCGGGTGCGGCGAGTACGGCGGGTGCGGAACCCGCAGGTACGGGCCGGGACGGGGCCGCCGTCGGGCGGGCGATCGGCGCACCGGCCGGGCTGACCGTGCTCACCGCGCTGCACGACCTCAACCTGGCGGCCCGGCACTGCGACGTCCTGTACGTCATCGCCAAGGGCCGCATCGTGACCTCGGGCACCCCGCAGCAGGTGCTCACGCCCGAGCTGCTGGCCGACGTCTTCCAGGTGCTCGCCCACCCCGTACGACACCCGGTGAGCGGCGCCCTGCAACTGCTCTTCGACCGCCTGCCCGCGGCGGGCCCCGCCCGGCGGGCCGCGGCCGGGCCCGCCCTGCCGGCGCAGGCCACGGCGCCGCCCGACACCCCGGTGCCGACGCCGTAGGCCCCGCGGCCCGCCCCGAACCCGGGCCCGGCCGCCGACCAGCGCGACCCACCACCCTCCCCTCCCACCACCCCGAGGAAATCCCATGCGCATCAGCCGCCTCCGTGGCCCGCTCCGTACCCCCGCCGCCGTCGCCGCGGCGCTCGCCCTCGCGCTGACCGTCGCCGGCTGCGGCGCGGACGTCTCCGACGGCGACCAGGGCAAAGACAACAAGGGGGGCAAGGAGGGCAAGCAGGCCAGCGCCGGCGACGGCTACCCGGTCACCCTCACCAACTGCGGCGCGCAGGTGACGTACGACAAGGCGCCCGAGCGGGTGGTGACCAACGACGTCGGGATCACCGAGATCATGTTCGCGCTCGGGCTCGAAGACCGGATGGCCGGCTACGTCATGCCCGACGACAAGGGCGACCTGGACGCGGTGCCGTACAAGGCCGCGTACGAGAAGGTGCGCTGGCTGTCCAAGTCGGACATCAACCGGGAGTTGGTCCTGGACGCCAAGGCGGACCTGGTGTTCGCCGGCTGGAACTACGGCTTCCGGGAGTCGGAGGGGTTCACGCCGGCCGCGCTGGACAAGCTCGGCGTGGACACGTACCTGCTCACCGAGTCCTGCCGGAACGGCCGCGGCAAGGCGCGCGGCGTGATGTCCCCGCTCGACGCGCTCTACACCGACCTGCGCAACCTCGGGAAGCTCTTCCACGTCGAGGACCGGGCGGAGAAGCTGGTCGCCGACTACCAGCGGCGGATCGCCGCGGTGCAGGCGAGGGCGCCGAAGGAGCAGCCGCGGGTCTTCCTGTACGACGACGGCCGGGACAAGCCGCTGACCTCGGGCGAGTTCGCCGGCCCGCACGACATCATCACCAAGGCCGGCGGCGACCACGTGATGAAGGACCTCAAGGACAGTTGGGTGACGGTCGGCTGGGAGACGGTCGTGGACCGGGACCCGGAGGTGATCGTCATCAACGACTACGGCGACACCAGCGCCGCACAGAAGAAGAAGTTCCTGCTGGACTACCCGCCGCTGGCCGGCGTCTCGGCGATCAAGAACAAGCGGATCTTCACGCTGGACTACGTGGACCTGGTGGAGAGCCCGCGCAACGCGGCGGCGATCGAGGCGCTCGGCGCGTACCTGCGCGGCGTGCAGCGGGACTGACCGCGGGGGTGCGGTACGGAATTGGGGTGCGGGGCCAGCCGTGGGGCCTGTGGGGCGGGAGTGATACGAGGGGAGAGCAGCCCGGGGCGCGGGCGGAAGGCGGCCCGGGCCGCGGTGGGACGACGCCCGCCCCGCGGCCGGAACGGCCCCCGGTAAGGGAGACCTAAGTCACTTACACTGGCGGCGTGGCGACCACCGACTGGAAGAGCAACCTACGGGCGCGCGGTTACCGGCTGACCCCGCAGCGCCAGCTCGTGCTGGAGGCCGTGGACACCCTGGAGCACGCCACCCCGGACGCCATCCTCACCGAGGTGCGCCGGACGGCGAGCGGGGTGAACATCTCCACCGTCTACCGCACGCTCGAACTCCTGGAGGAGCTCGGCCTGGTCAGCCACGCCCACCTGGGGCACGGCGCCCCCACCTACCACGTCGCGGCCCGGCACCACCACCTCCACCTGGTGTGCCGGGACTGCACGGAGGTGCTGGAGGCGGACCAGACCGTTGCCGAGCCGTTCACCCACCAGTTGCGGGAGAGCTTCGGCTTCGAGACCGATTTGAAGCACTTCGCGATCTTCGGGCGGTGTGCGAAGTGCGCCGGCGGTGGGGAAGGCGACGGGGAGCCGGCAGCGGCGCCGTAGGCTGGAGACATGCTGCGACCCACTCTCGTCAGTCCGCTGCTGTCCCTGCCCGGTGCCGTACCGGCGGAAGGCCCCGACGAAGGGGTCGCCGGGCACTACGGCGAGCTGTTCCGCGAGCAGCGCGCGCTGGCCGACGGCACCGGCTTCGTCGACCTCTCGCACCGCGGCGTGGTCACGGTCACCGGCGACGACCGGCTGAGCTGGCTGCACCTGCTGCTCACCCAGCACGTCAGCGAACTGCCCACCGGCCAGGCCACCGAGGCGCTGGTGCTCTCCGCCAACGGCCACATCGAGCACGCGCTGTACCTGGTGGACGACGGCACGACGGTCTGGGCCCACGTCGAGCCCGGCACCCAGACCGCGCTGATCGACTACCTGGAGAGCATGAAGTTCTTCTACCGGGTGGAGGTGGCCGACCGCACCGCGGAGTACGCGGTGCTCCACCTGCCCGCCGGTTCGATCACCGAGGCCCCGGCGGACGCGGTGGTACGGGAGACGGCGCACGGCCGCGACCTGTTCCTGCCCCGCGCCGAACTGACCGCCTTCGCCGCCGCGCACGGCCCCGCCATCGGCGTGCTCGCCCACGAGGCGCTGCGGGTGGAGGCGCACCGCCCGCGGCTCGGCCTGGAGACCGACCACCGTACGATCCCGCACGAACTGGGCTGGATCGGCACCGCGGTCCACCTCCAGAAGGGCTGCTACCGCGGCCAGGAAACGGTCGCCCGCGTCCACAACCTGGGCAAGCCCCCCCGCCGCCTGGTCTTCCTCCACCTGGACGGCAGCGAAGTCCACCTCCCCCCGCACGGCACCCCCGTCCGCCTCGCGGCAGACGGCCCCGAAAGCCGCCAACTGGGCTTCCTCACCACCTCGGCCCGCCACCACGAACTGGGCCCCATCGCCCTCGCCCTCATCAAGCGCAACGTCCCGGTGGACGCACCACTCCTGGCGGGGACGACGGCCGCGGCGCAGGAAGTGGTGGTGGAGCCTTAGGGGGCTCGGTCGGGGGGTGCGCCGGCCGGTGGGTGGGGTGTCGAACGCCACCACCGGCCCCACCGCGGACCGTGGCGAACTGCCACAATGCGCAGCGTGAGCGACGACGATCTGGCAACCGTCCTGGGCACCCGGGAGACCGCGGCGCTTGAGTTCAAGCGGACCGCGAAGCGCGAGGGCAAGCGCGGTGACGCCATCGGCAACGCGGTGTGTCCCATGGCCAACGACCTCTGCGGCAAGGGGGGCGGGGACATCCTCATCGGGGTGGACGACGCCGGGCGCCCCGTACCCGACGTGGACACCAGCGACCGCGCCCTCCTCGCCCTGACCGACCTGCGGGACGACGGGCGCATCCTGGACCGGCCCTCGTTCACCGTCCAGGCTGGCCGCTTCAGAGGCGAGCCGGTCGTCCGCATCCGGGTCGAGGCGTCGGTCGCCACGCCCGTGCGGTTCGAGGGCGTGGTCTGGGTGCGCCCCGGACCCACCACGCGACGGGCCAGCCGGGAGGACGAGCGCGTGCTCTCCGAGCGGCGCCGCGCCAAGGACGGCCCCTTCGACTCCCGCGCGGTCCCGCACGCCGAGTTCACCGACCTGGACGTGGACCTGTTCCAGCGCTCGTACCTACCGTCCCTGGTCGACCCCGAGGTGATCGAGGAGAACGGGCGCCCGGTGCTTCAGCAACTGGCCTCGCTGCACCTGACCACGCCCGACGGCACGCCCACCGCACTCGGCCTGCTGGCCATCGGGCTTGACCCGGCCAGCCGGATTCCCGGGGCGTACGTCCAGTTCGTACGTTACGACGGCACGGACCTGGACGCGCCGATCGCGGACGAGCAGGCGCTGAACGGGAACCTGATCGGCACGGCGGCACGGCTCGAACCACTGCTGCGCAGCAACCTGCGGACCCGTGTCGTCGGCGACGGCTTCCGGGAGACCTCACGGCCCGACTATCCACTGGAGGCGCTGCGCGAGCTCTGCATGAACGCCCTCATGCACCGCAACTACGAGACGTCGTACGCGCCCACCCGCATCGTCTGGTTCGAGGACCGTATCGAGGTGACCAACCCGGGCGGGCCGTTCGGGCAGGTGCGGGACGACAACTTCGACCGCGTCACCGACTACCGCAACCCCTCGCTGGCTGCGGCGCTCAAGGGTCTCGGCTACGTCAACCGCTTCGGCCGGGGCATCGGGCGGGTGCGGGCCGCGTTGGAGCGCGGCGGGAACCCGCCGGCCGAATACCAGGTCGACGACGCGTCCTGGGCCGTGACCATCCGGAGGGCCGCATGACCTCGATCGCGCTGTTCAACAACAAGGGCGGCGTCGGCAAGACGACCCTGGCCTACCACCTCGCGCACATGCTCAGCCGGCTCGGCCACAGCGTGCTCGCCGTCGATCTGGACCCGCAGGCCAACCTGACGTCCATGTGCCTGGACGAGGGCGAGATCGAGGAGCTGTGGAGCGCGCCGTCGGAGCTGATCGACCAGGGCATGGCCGCGGCCACCCTGCCCGGCACCGGTCGGGTGCACGAGGGGCAGACCATCGCCGATGCGGTGGAGCCGATCCTGCACGGCACTGGCGATGTGGCCCCCGTACAGCCGGTGGCGCTGAAGTCCGGGCTGTGGCTGCTGCCCGGGAGCCTCGATCTCAGCCGGTTCGAGGACAAGCTGTCCAACGAGTGGTTCAAGTCGTTCGCCGGCGATGTCGCGGCGATCCGCACGACGACCGCCTTCCACCGGATCGTCGAGCACGCCGCCCGGTCCGTGGCGGCCGATGTCGTCCTCATCGACGTCGGGCCGAACCTGGGGGCCATCAACCGGTCCGCGCTCATCGCCGCCGACTGCGTGCTCATGCCGCTGGCGGCGGACCTCTTCTCACTGAAGGGGCTCAGCAACCTGGGGCCCACGCTGCGGGAGTGGCGGCAGGGGTGGCGGTCGCTGGTCCTGCCCCGGGTGCCCGCCGGCATCTCCGCACCGGCCGCGACGATGGCCCCCCTCGGGTACGTCATCATGCAGCCCGAGATGCGTCTCGACCGGCCCGTCAAGGCGTACGAGCGGTGGCTGGAGCGCATCCCGATGGTCTACTCGGCCGCCGTCCTCGACGGCGCCCCGTCACCGGCGCCGGGCGGTGGCGATCCGTACCGCATCGCCACCCTGCGCAACTACCGGAGCCTGATGCCCCTCGCCCACGACGCCCGGAAGCCGATGTTCGACCTGAAGGCGGCGGACGGGGCACTCGGCAGTACGCAGACGTACGTGCAGACCTGCTACCGCGAGTTCCGCGACCTCGCCGAGAGCGTGCTCCGGCGGGTGGACGAGGTGTGTTGAGGCGGGCAGAACTGCTGCGCAGGTGGCTGTGGGGCCCCACCAGCGGGCAGCGCCCCACAGTCCCCAGCCCCTCAGACCTCCACCACCACCGTGAACGGCCCGTCGTTCGTCAGGGAGACCTTCATGTCGGCGCCGAAGCGGCCCGTTTCGACCTGGGCGCCCAGCGAGCGGAGGGTGGTGACGACCTCGGCCACCAGGGGTTCGGCCAGTTCGCCGGGGGCGGCTGCGTTCCAGGTGGGGCGGCGGCCCTTGCGGGCGTCGCCGTAGAGGGTGAACTGGCTGATGACCAGGAGCGGGGCGTTCGTGTCCGAGCAGGACTTCTCGCCGTCCAGGATGCGCACCGACCACAGCTTGCGGGCCAGTTGCGCGGCCTTGGCCGGGGTGTCCTCGTGGGTGACGCCGACCAGGACGCACAGCCCTTCGCCGACGATCTCGCCGACCGTCTCGCCGTCCACGGTGACCTTCGCCCCGTCGACCCTCTGTATCACAGCACGCATGCGCACCATGATGCCCTGCGGCCATCTGGGCTGTTCGGGTGTTCCCGCGCTGCGGACGGACCGCACAGAGTGGCACGATGCGTGCACGCGGTGCGTTATGTGGACAACGCGACCAGCTCGCGCACCGTTTGAGGGGACGGAAATCGCATGATGACACCCGGCGCCGGAGACTCTCCCGGCCCCGTACCCACCGCTCGGCCCGCCGGGTCGGCCACGGCCACCCGGCCGGCGGGCGGGCGCCTCGGACCGCTGGTGGAGGCGACCGTGACCGTGTTGGCCCTGGACGGACTGCGGCTGGCCGAGTTGCGTGCGCTGCGGCGCAGCGCGCAGGCGGAGGAGGCCGACCTCAGTTACGTACGCCGACTGCTCCAGGGGCGGATCGACATCATCAGGGCCGAGCTGGCGCGGCGGGCCGCGCCGCGCGTGCCGGTGCCGGTCGCCGAGGCGCCGCGGACGGTCGTGGACCGACTCTCGGAGATCCTGACCGACGGGCCGACCCGGCACCGCTCGTCGGCCCGGCACGTGACGCTGGGGGCGCCGCGCAGCGGCCCGTACCGGCAGCTCGCCGAGGAGATGTTGGCCGAAGTGGAACTGTCCGACCTGCGGGCCCGTACGAGCGAGGAGCTGGAGCTCGCGATCGGCCGGCTGACCGCGTACGAACAGCAGGTTTCCGGGCGGCGGCAGCAGTTGCAGCGGACGTCGGACGACTGCGGGGCGGAAATCACCCGCAGGTACCGTGAGGGAGAAGCGCAAGTCGACGACCTGCTCCCGTGATCGGCGGGGAGGTCGCTCCCCCACCGCCCGCACAGGAACAGGAAGGCCGACGATGACCTCCTCCCCCGCCGCTGACCGCGCAGCCGGCCCGGCCGACCGTGCCGCCACCGCCCCGCCCGACGGCATAGCACCGGTCCTCGCCGAGGTCGTGCGCTCCGGGTTCGTCGAGGGCCGGCACCGTGGGTCGCTCGTGGTGCTGGACGCCGACGGCGGCGTCGAGTGGGCGCTCGGCACGGTGGACGCCCCGGTCTTCCCCCGTTCGTCCAACAAGCCGATGCAGGCGGCGGCCGTGCTGCGCGCCGGCCTCGAACTGGCCGGCGAGCGGCTGGCCCTGGCCGCCGCCAGCCACTCGGGCGAGCCCTTCCACCTGGACCTGGTGCGCACCATGATCGCCGAGGCCGGGTTGCCGGACGGTGCCCTCCGGACGCCGCCCGACCTGCCGCTCGACCCGGTCGAGGCCGAGGCGTACCTGGCCGCGGGGCAGGTGCGGGAGCGGATCACCATGAACTGCTCGGGCAAGCACACCGCGATGCTCGCCGCCTGTGCGGTCAACGGCTGGCCGCTGGAGAGCTATCTGGCGCCCGACCACCCGCTCCAGCAGCTCGTGCACGAGGGCGTGGAGGCGGCCAGCGGCGAGCGGGTGACCGAGGTGGGCGTCGACGGCTGCGGCGCGCCGCTGCTTGCGATCTCGCTGACCGGCCTGGCCCGGGCCTTCAGGTCGTTCGTGCTGGCCGCGCCCGGCACCCCCGAGCGGCGCGTCGCGGACGCGATGCGGGCCCACCCGGAGTACGTGGCGGGCACCCGGCGGGCGGACACCTGGCTGATGCGCGAGGTGCCGGGGACGCTGGCCAAGATGGGCGCCGAGGCGGTGCAGGCGCTGGCACTGCCGGACGGCCGGGCGCTCGCCTTCAAGCTGGACGACGGCGGCACGCGGGCCCTCGGCCCGGTGCTGGCCCGGGCCCTGGAGCGGCTGGGCGTGACCTCCCCGGTGGTGGCCCGCATCGCGGACGCGCCCCTGCTGGGCGGCGGCGAACGGGTCGGGGAGGTCCGGGCGGCGTTCTGAGCCGGTCCGGGCGGCGTTCTGAGCCGGTCCGGGCGGCGTTCTGAGCCGGTCCGCTCGTGGGACCACGCGCCGCGCTCCCGGTGCCGCGCCGACTGCTCCGCGGGGCCGCAGCGACGTGTGGTGCACCGGCTACTCAGGGCCACAGTGACGGGTGTTACTGATGAGTCTGAGGAGGCCAGGGGAAATCCTGATGCGATGGCCGGTTCTTCTCCCTAGCGTGCGGACATGGCCCTAGACATCCGTACGCTCACCGCTGCCGACCTCCCCGACTGGCTCCGTACCTCCAGGATCGGCTTCCTCGGCTCCCCCGAGATCAGCGCGGAGGAGGTGGAGCTGCGGCGGCCCGGTATCGATCTCGACCGGACGCTGGGGGCCTTCGACGGCGACCGGTGCGTGGGGTGTTTCCGCAGCTTCGCGCAGGAGTTGACCGCGGTGGGCGGGGCACCCGTGCCGGCCACCGCGATCACCAACGTGGGCATCCTGCCCACGCACCGCAGGCGGGGGCTGCTGACCGCGATGATGGACCGCGAGCTGCGGGCGGCCAAGGAGCGCGGCGACGCGTTGGCCACGCTGATCTCCGCCGAGTACCCGATCTACGGGCGGTACGGGTTCGGGCCCGCCACCTGGGTCAGCGAGTGGGAGGTGGAGATCGGCCGGGCGGGGCTCGACCCGGGCTACGTACGGCCCGGGGACCGGGCGCTGCGCTCGGCCAAGGGGCGGTTCGCGCGGATCGCCGACCCGGGCGGGCGGGTGGAGCTGGTGGACGGGGCCGCGGTCCGGGAGCTCGGGCCCGTCCTGCACGAGCGGCTGCGGGCCGAGCGGCCCGGGATGGTCTCGCGGAGCGAGCGGGTGTGGCGGCTGGAGACCGGCGAGGTGCGCTATCCGTCGGCCCACTGGAAGGAGCCGTTCCACGCGGTCTACCGGGCGCCCGACGGCACCGTCGACGGGCTGCTCACGTACTCGGTGGACGAGCGCTGGGAGGCGAAGCTGCCCGAGAACACGGCGCGGGTCCGCTCGCTGCTCGCCGCCTCGCCGGCGGCCGAGCACGCGCTGTGGCACTACCTGTTCTCGGTCGACTGGGTGGTCCGCGTGGCCAGCGGCTTCCGCGCCCCGGACGACGTGCTGCCGCTGCTGCTCGGCGACCCGCGGGCGGCCGTGGTGAAGTCCTACGCGGACTGGTTGTGGATCCGCCCGCTGGACGTGCCACGGCTGCTGTCGACGCGTACGTACCCCACCGATGGCTCGCTCGTCATCGAACTGCACGACGCCGCCGGGCTCGCCGGCGGCCGGTTCGCGCTGGAGGCGGGGCCCGACGGGGCGAGTTGCACGCCGACCGGCCGGGCCGCCGAACTGGCCATGGACATCGGCGAGTTGGGCACGCTGTGGCTGGGTGACGAGTCGGCCAGCCGGCTGGTCGGCCTCGGCCGCGTGGACGAGCTCCGCACCGGGGCCGCCGCCGTGGCGGACGTCCTGCTGCGGACGGCCCGCCGGCCGTGGTGCCCGGACGTGTTCTGAGGGGATGGGGCGGGGGAAGGGCCGCCCGGCCCGCCCCTGGCCCCCAGCACGCCCGTGCGCCGCAGCCCGCGGCCCGGCTCCTCGATCCGCCCGCGCCCCTCAGCCCGCCCGCTGCACTCAGCCCGCGCAGGCCGAGCCGGTGCCGTTCTCTCCCGTGCAGCAGGCGGCCTCGCAGCTCGTGGCCTCGCCGTCCGCACCGCGGCAGACCGTGCCCTCGCAGCCCGTGCCCTCGCAGTCGGACCCTTCGCAGCCGGTGCCGGCGTACGTGAGGGGCTCGGCGCCGCGCGCGACGCTGGTCGCGGTGCCGGCCGCCGCGCAGGCGCCGGCGGAGCCCGTCGGACGGGTGCGGGTGGTGGCTGCCCGCGCGCGGGTGCCCGGCCCGGCGGCCCGACCAGCGGCAGGGCCGCCGGCCCGCTCTTCGGCCCGCTCGTCGGCCTGCTCGTCGGTGAGCAGCCGGCGGGGGCCGTTGCCCTCCGCGCCGAGTTGGTCGTACGGGTTGGCCAGCGCGCAGCGGTCGATGGACAGGCAGCCGCAGCCGATGCAGTCGGTGAGGTGGTCGCGGAGCTTCTCCAACTGGCGGATGCGCGTGTTCAGGTCCGCCTGCCAGCACTGGGAGACCCGCGCCCAGTCCTCGCGGTCGGGCGTGCGCTCCTCGGGGAGCAGGCCGAGCACGTCGCGGATGGTCGCCAGCGGGATGCCGACCCGCTGCGAGACCCGTACGAAGGCGACCCTGCGCAGCGTGTCCCGGCTGAACCGGCGCTGGTTCCCGCTGGTGCGACGGCTGCGGATGAGCCCCTGGCGCTCGTAGAAGCGCAGCGCGGACGCGGGCACGCCGCTGCGCTCGGAGAGCTCGCCGACCGTCAGCTCGTAGCGGTTCTTGGAAAGTTGGGTCATGCAACCCAGCGTAACTTGACCTCAACCATTGTTTAAGTCGGAGGCTTTTCACCACGGCACCGGAAAGCGGCGGCTCGCCCCTCGCCCCGGACCGTGCACGGCCGCGCGGCATCGCGGCCGTGCCGCAGGGGCGGACGGCCGGCGCACCGGCCGGCCGCTCGCCATCCGTTCGCCCAGCTTCCGAGGAGTACCCATGTCCCGCACCCCGCTCCGGCTCGCCGTCATCGTCGGCAGCACCCGCGGTGGCCGCTTCGGCCCGCAGGTCGCCGACTGGATCACCGAGCGCGCCCGCGTGCACGGCGGTCTGGACGTCGACGTGATCGACCTCGCCGACGCCGAACTGCCCAACGAGATGCCCGCGTACGGCGCGCAGCCGAACCCCGCGGCCACCGCCGCGCTGGCGAAGATCAGCCCGGGCCTTACGGCGGCCGACGCGTTCGTCGTGGTGACCCCGGAGTACAACCACAGCTACCCGGCCAGCCTGAAGAACGCGATCGACTGGCACAACGAGGAGTGGCACGCCAAGCCGGTCGGCTTCGTCTCGTACGGCGGGATCTCCGGCGGTCTGCGCGCCGTGGAGCACCTGCGCGGCGTCTTCGCCGAGCTGCACGCGGTCACCGTCCGGGAGACCGTCAGCTTCGCGCTGGCCGGCAACCTGTTCCGGGACGGCGAACTCATCGACCCGACCCAGCCGAACATCGCCGCCAAGCGGCTGCTCGACCAGCTCCTGTGGTGGGGGAACGCGCTGCGCGCGGCGAAGGAGGAGCAGCCTTACGCGGCGTGAGGTGGGGCGTGGCTGCTTGGTCGGGCCGGTCGGCAGGGGTGGCTGCGCGTTGGGACTGGTCGGCGGGGTGGGTGGCGCTTGTCGGGGCTGGCGCCGGCTGCCCCGCCGATCGCCCACCCCGCCGGCCACCCACCGACCGCCCTCGCGCGCCGACCACCCACCGACCGACAGGCCGGTAGGCCACCCCGCCACCTACCCCACCGGCCGCCCCAGCACCTCCGCGATGCGCTCGATGCCGTCGGTGCCGTGGCCTTCGTCGATGGCGCGCTGGTGCACCGCACGGGCCGCGCGCAGCACGCCGGCATCGATGCCGCGGTCGTCGGACGCCTGGATGACGTGGTCGATGCCGGCCGATACGGACAGGATGTGCGAGTTGTCGCCCGGGTAGCGGTCGTCGTCCACGTTGCCCGCGAACTCGTCCAGGATTCCCGGCAGGATGTCGAAGATCCCGCGGGCGAACGGCGCCAGCTCGCGCGCCGGGATGTTCTCCTTCTTGGCCAGCGCGAACCCGTGCAGCAGCCCGCTGACCGAGGTCCAGAAGAAGTCCAGCAGGGCCACGTCGTACGCCGCCGCCCGACCGTGGTCCGCACCCAGGTAGGTGGCCGTGCCGGCGAGGCTGGCCAGGGTCGCGCGGTGCCGCTCGTACAGCGCCTCGGGACCGCTGAACAGGAACACCGCGGTCGGCGTGCCGATGGAGACGGCCGGCGTGAGGATGGTGCCGTCCAGGTAGTCGACACCGCGCTCGGCGGCCCACTCGGCGGTGGCGCGGGCCCGGTCGGGGGAGTCCGCCGTGACGTTGACCAGGGTGCGGCCCTTGAGCGCGGCGCCGGCGCCGTCCAGGATCGCGTGGACGGCGTCGTAGTCGATCACGCAGATGACGACGAGTTCGCTGGCCGCGACGGCCTCGGCCGCGCTGGCGGCGGCGACCGCGCCCTGGGCGACCAGTTCGTCGGCCTTGCCCGGGGTGCGGTTCCACACCGTCGTCGGGTGCCCGGCCGCCAGGAACGAGCCGGCCAGGGCCCGCCCCATGGGGCCGAGCCCGAGTACGGTCACGGGCGCGGCGGCGGGGTTCTCGGGGGTGGCGGGGCTTTCGGGGGTGGCGGTCATGGTGGGCTCCTTGCGGGTCACGGGGTGGATGGGGTGGGTGGGTGAACAGGGGGGTTGGGGCAAGTCGCGGGCGGGCTGGGGTGGGTCGTGGGGATGGATGGGGTCGAGGCGGTACGTACCGGGCGGGCCCGGGCCGCGGTCGTGCGGCCGTGGAACAGCCCGGGTGGGCGGCGCGTTGCCGTAGTGACTCTCACGGGGAGGTGCGGATGAGCGAGCAACTGCTGACCAAGAAGAACCGGCCGTACGTGTGCGGTCTCGACGCCGCCGTCGACGTCATCGACGGCAAGTGGAAGGTCCTGATCCTGTGGGCGCTGCACGACGCGCCGCGCAGGTTCGGCGAGACGAAGCGGCTGCTGCCCGGCATCAGCGAGAAGGTGCTCGCCCAGCAGCTCCGCGAGCTGGAGGCGGACGGCGTCGTGCACCGCGAGGTCTACGACGAGGTGCCGCCCAAGGTCGAGTACTCGCTGACCGAGTCGGGCATAGCGCTCAACGTCGCCCTCGGCCCGCTCGGCGCCTGGGGCAGCCGCCGCATGGCCGATCTGGGTCTGGTGCGCCAGGTGGCGTCGTGACCGACGTCAACTAGCCCTATGCATATGGTTTTTGACGACATGTGAAGGGATTGTTCTGCGCAGGTGGCTCACCGTGGTTCGGGTGGGTCGCGGCGTCGGTTCGCCGCCGTGACGGCTGACGGTCGGGGCGGGGCCGGCGGTCCGTTGCGTACGGGCGGAGGGCCGCCGGGCCGGACGGGTCGCGGCCTCCGCACGGCCGCGCACCCACGGCCGCACGCGGGTGACCGCTGCACCCGACGGGCCGGTGGTGCGGCCCGTCGAGTGCGCCCCATCAGACTCCCCCGACCGCCCACCCCGAACAAGTACGTACAAAAAAGTGGGTGCTTACCTGGGGGTTACTGAGGGGGCGGCCCGTTCGAGGCGGGCGGCCGGGGCCGGGGCAGGACGCGTTCAGGGGCGCGGGGTGCGGCGCGGCGGGCCCGTCCCGTCAGCGAGGCCCGGCCGAACCGTACCCGGCCGCGATCTCCGCGGCGGTCGCGGCCAACTCGGCCCGGACCTCGGATGGTTCGAGCACTTCCACGTCGGTCCCGAACTGGAGGAGTTGCCGCGTCGCGCCCACCTCTGCGTACCCGACCTCGACCGTGACCCACTCTTCGGCCGGTGCTGATTCCCCTTCTGCTTCTGCTTCTGCGGTGGTTGCGGCTGCGGGTGTGTCGGTCGTGGGTGTGTCGGTCGCGGGTGTTTCGGTCGTGGGTGTGGCGTTGGCGTCTACCGCGCCGGGGGCTGCGGCCCGGTCCGCGTACGGGTCCAGCACCTCGATCCGCGTGGCGAGCAGGGAGCCGACGATCCGTACGAACATGTCGAGCCGCGGGCGGCGCACCCGGGCCCGTACCCGGACGGCGACCGGACGCTCCTCCACGCCGCGGCGCAACGCCTGCCAGGCGTCGGCGAGTTCGACGCCCGGGCGGCGGCGCACCGGGTCGTCGGTGACGGTGGCCCGGGCGATGCGGTCCGCGCGGAACAGCCGCGGGGTGCCGCTCCGGTCGGCCACCAGGTACCAGGTGCCGGCCTTGGCGACCAGCCCGTACGGATCGACGGTGTACGCGCGGGCGCGCGCGGCGCCGCTGTGCCGGTAGCTGAGCCGCAGCCGGCGGTCGGTGAACACGGCCGTCTCCAGGGCCGACAGGTCGACCGTCGGGCGCGGCCCGGCCAGCCAGCGGTCGGGGTCGATGAGGATGCGCCGGCTGGCCAGTTCGGCGGTGGGACGGTGCGGTGCGGGCAGCGCGGCCATCACCTTGCGCAGTGCGGAGCCCAGCGCCTCGTCGAGGCCGAGCGCGCTGTGCGCCCCGGGCTCGGTCAGCACGAACAGGGCCCGCGCCTCGGGGGCGGTCAGCCCGGTGACGTCGGTGCGGTAGCCGGGCAGCAGGCTGATGCCGCCGTGCCGGCCGCGCTCGGCGTAGACCGGGACGCCGGCGGCCGACAGCGAATCGACGTCGCGGTAGATGGTGCGCACCGACACCTCAAGCCGCTCGGCCAACTCGGCGGCCGGCACCCGGGCCCGGGTCTGGAGCAGCAGCAGGATCGACAGCAGGCGGTCCGACTTCATGCCCCGATCTTCCCCGGGGGCCGTGGCGGGCCTTCTCCGGGGCCGTCGGAAAACTTGACGGCGGGTGTCATGTTATTGCGGCAGCGTCCGCCCTGCGGCCGGCGGCGCGCGGCGGCTCCCCGGGAGTGCGCCGCGCCCTGCCGCGCCGTCCGCCGACCGGCCCCGCCGGCCGGCGGATCGACCGACCACCGACCGGACGGAGCGCCCCAAGTGACCACGACCGCACCTCCCGCGCAGCCCGACCCCCAACTCCCCCACGAGCGCGCCGCCGACCAGTTGGCCGCCCAGCTCACCGGCCCGCTCTTCCGCCCCGGCGACGCGGGGTACGACGCGGAGCGTGCCACGTACAACAGCGCGGTGCAGCACCGGCCGGCGCTGATCGCGGGGGTCGCGGACGCGGCGGACGTGTGTGCCGTGGTGGCGTTCGCCGCGGCCCGCGGGCTGCCGCTTGCCGTGCAGGCGACGGGGCACGGGCAGGCGGTCGCCGCTTCCGGCGGCGTCCTCGTCTCCACCCGCAGGCTGCGCGGCGTCCGGGTGGACCCGGCCGCGGCGACCGCCTGGATCGGGGCCGGCGAACGCTGGGGCGCGGTCGTGGCCGCCACGGCCCCGCACGGCCTCGCCCCGCTCAACGGGTCGGCGCCGCACGTCGGCGTGGTCGGCTACCTGCTCGGCGGCGGCATCGGCCTGCTCGCCCGCCGCTACGGCTACGCCGCCGACCGGGTGCGCACCATCGAGGTGGTCACGCCCGACGCGGTGCTGCGCCAGGTGACCGCCGCGGGCGAACCCGACCTGTTCTGGGCACTGCTCGGCGGCCGGGACAACTTCGGCGTCGTCACCCGGGTGGAGGTCGAACTGGTCCCGGTGGACCGGCTGTACGGCGGCGGGCTGTACTTCGACGCGGGCGCGGTCGGCGCCGAGGTGCTGCGCGCCTACCGGGACTGGACGGCCGACCTGCCCGACGCACTGACCTCCTCCCTCGCGCTCTTCCCGGTCCCGGACGTGCCGGGGGCGCCCGCGCCGCTGCGCGGCCGGCTCGTGGCGCACGTGCGGATCGCCCACACCGGCTCCGTCGAGGAGGGCGAACGCCTGGTGCAGCCGCTGCGCGCGGTCGCCCCGCGGCTGCTGGACACCCTCGCCGAACTGCCGTACGCGGACTCCGCCAGCATCTTCCAGGAGCCGACCGACCCGATGCCGTACGACGGGGACAGCGTGCTGCTCGACGCGCTGACGCCGGAGCTGCTGACCGCGATCGGCGAGGCGACCCGCCCCGGCGGAGTGCCGTGCATCGTGGAGTTGCGCCACCTCGGCGGGGCGCTGACCAGGCGCGGCGCCGCCGCGAACGCGATCGGCCTGCGCGACGCCGGTTACCTGCTCGGCGTCATCTCGCCGCTGCGGCCCCCGCTGACGCGCGAGGCGATCCGTCCCGTACACGAACGACTCCTCTCGGCCGCCGCCCCGGCCACCGTCGGCCGGTCACTGACCTTCATGGGGCCGAGCGGGGTACGGGCCGCGGGGGCGGGTGCGGTGGGTGGGGTGGATACGGCGGGTGCGGAGAGTACGGCGGACGGGGCAGGCGCGGCGGGTGCGGCTGACGCAGGGCGCCCGGCTGACGCCGCGGACCTGTTGGTGCGCAGCGCGTACGAACCGGCGGACCACGCGCGCCTGCGCGCGTTGAAGGCGCTCTACGACCCGCAGAACCTGTTCCGGCACAACCACAACATCCGGCCGGCGGACGACGACCGACCGCGGGCGGTGGCCGATGCTGGGGCTGACGCGGGGGTGGGGCGGGCGGACGCGGGCGCGTAACCGGGTACGCGTACGGGGGGGCGGGGCGGCGGGACGCCGGGTCCGGGAGGGGGGGACGCCAGGGCCCGGAGGTCGCCGGGTCGCCGGGTCGCCGGGTCGCCGGGTCGCCGGGTCGCCGGGTCGCCGACGGAGTATCGGGCCGGGTTTCGGGGCCGGCGGGCGGTGCGGTGGCGGGTGCGGCTCCCGGGGCCAGGCGGGGTGGGGCGGCGGGGTGCGTGCGGCGCGCGGGCACCGTAAAAGTGCTGGTCAGAGACGTGCCGGGCGCGATTGTCAGTGGTGGGTGCGAGACTCCGAACAGGAGTCAGCGGTGGGCGGTCGTGCGTCCACCTCCGAGCCGTCCGGTGTGCGTGGGTTCCACCGGCCCACTGCCCGGCGGCGCGGTGCGAGGAGAACGGGGACCCACGATGAGCAGCGCCCACACAGCAGCGGACGGGACGGCGGGCGGCGGGGCCGTGCCCCGGGCCCGGGAGGTCAGCCTGCGGCCGGTCGAGCCCGCCGACCTGGAGATCTTCTTCACCTTCGAGCAGGACCCGGAGGCATCCCGACGGGCCGTGTTCCCCTCCAGGGAGCGCGAGCGCTTCATGACGCACTGGCAGAACCGCGTCCTGGCCGACCCCACGGCCCTGGTCCGTACGGTCATCGCGGACGGCGAGGTCGCGGGCAACTTCCTCAACTGGGAGGCGGACGGCCGCTGGCAGGTGGGCTACTGGCTCGGCCGCGCGTACTGGGGCCGCGGCATCGGCACCCGGGCCCTCACCCAGTTCACGGCCCTGATCCCGCACCGCCCGCTGTACGCCGACCCCTTCGCCAGCAACACGGCATCGGTCCGACTCCTTGAGCGCTGCGGCTTCCACCGCATACCGGACCCGGGGCCCGAGCACGGCTTGGAGCCCGGGCAGGTGGTGCTGGTGCTGGAGCAGTAGGGGCGGGTCGTGCGGGACGGGGGCCGGCCGCATCGTGGGCCGGCCCCGGCCCTGTGGTCGCTCAGCTCTGCGGGAGGCCCGGCGCCGCCGAGACCTCCGTGCCCGCTGCACCCTCCGTGTCGGCTGTATCGGTTGCGTCGGTCGGGTCGGTCGCGTCGAGCTGCCGCTCGCCATGCGGGTTGGCCGCCGTGCCCTCGGTGCTGAGGAGGACGAGGGTGGAGGTGGGGCCGATGGCCAGGGTGGCGCGCCGGTCGGTGGCGCCCTCGCCGGTGAGTGCCGCCCGCACGCCGGCCAACGAGGCGGCGCCACAGGGGCCGGCGGAGACCCCGAGCGCACCGAGGTCGCGCACCGCACGGGCGCCCTGCGCCTCGCTGATGGCGACGGCCGCGTCGAGCCCGGCCCGCAGCACGGGCCAGGCCAGGCTGGACGGCGTCCCGCAGTTCAGGCCGGCCATGGCGGTGTCCCCGGTCTCGATGCCGGCCGGCTCCTGCCGCACCAGGCTCTCCCACACACAGGCCGCGGCCTGCGGCTCGACGGACAACACCACCGGTCCGCCGGGCCAGGCACCCGCCCCGCCGTCCGATCCGCCATCCGGGCCGGCGTCCATGCCGACGTTCGGGTCGACGTCCGGGCCGATGCCGCTCCTGTCCAGCGGACCGTAGGCGCCCGCCCCGGCCGGGGCGGCGGGCCTGGTCGGGGCGGGGTGCGCGACGGGAGCGTCGTCCGCGGCCTGGGCGTCATGTGCCGCGGGGCCCGACCGGTAGTGGGTGACGGCCGCCTGGGCGAGGGAGCCGACGCCGACCGGGACGGCCACCAGGTCGGGGGTGCCGGCGCCGGCTGCGGCGAGTTGGGCGTCGACTTCGGCGAACAGGGTGGAGTAGCCCTCCACGATCCAGCCCGGAATCCGCTCGTAGCCGGGCCGGCCGCTGTCCTGGACGAGGATGCAGGTCGGCGCCCCACCGCCGACAGTGCCCGGCCCACCTGCCGCGCCCGGCCCGCCCGCCGCCGCGCCCCCGGCACCCGCCGTGCCCGCAGCACCGTCCGCCGCCTCGCCGTCCCAGTCCGCCGCCGTGCCCTCCCTGCCCGCCGCGCCGCCCGCCGTCGCACCCGCGGCCACCGCCGCGGCTTCGACCGCCGCTGCCGCCTCGCGCACCGCGCGGTCGTACGTCCCGGCCACGCGGGTCACCCGGGCGCCCTCGGCCGCGATCGCGTCCACCGCCCGCGGATGTACCCCGCGGGAGACGAAGACGTGGGCGCGCTGGCCGAGCAGGCGGGCGATGCGGGCGACGGCCCGGCCGTGGTTGCCGTCGGTCGCGGTGACGAACGTGATCGGCTCACCCGCCCCGGTTCCAGCCCCGGTCCAGGCCCCGACGGCCCCGGCCCCACCGTCGGCCGGACCACCGGCAGCCCCACCCGTACCGCCCGAACTACCCGCACCGTCCAAACTGCCCGCACCACCGGAACTGCCCGCACCACCCGTGCCGCCCATACCCCCCGTGCTGCCGCCCGTACCGCGTTCGGCCAGGATGCGGTGCAGGGCCCACGAGGCGCCGAGCGCCTTGAAGGCCGGTAGCCCGAGCCGGTCCGACTCGTCCTTGACGAAGACCCGGCCGACACCCAACTCGGCTGCCAGGTCCGGCAGTTCCACCAGCGGCGTGGGCGCGTACCCGGGCAGTCCGGCGTGGAAGGCGCGGGCGTCGCCGGGTACGGGGCGGCACTGCCAGCGCCGGGCGGCGGGCCTCGCGTACCACGGCACCGCGCCTGACGGGCCGGCCTGTGGGGCGTCCCTGCTGGTCAGCGTCGTGCCGGCGGAAGGGGTCTCAGTCATGCCACCAGCCTGCGGCGCGGCCCTCTCTCCGGTCCAGCGAATGTTTCCGACGAGTATTCATGAGGGGAACTGATGTATGACCCCTAACCCCCCGCCCCCTCCGCCCCGACCCCTTCGCCCCTGGACCTGCCCCCGGCCCGGGCTCCGGCCCCCGACCACGCCCCCCGACCCCTGCCACCCACGCAGGGACGACACGGAGAGGAACGCGCGCCCGCCATGTTCGACCTCCACCGCCTCCGGCTGCTGCGCGAGCTCAAGCACCGGGGCACCCTGGCCGCCGTCGCCGCGGCCCTCTCGTACAGCCCGTCCGCCATCTCCCAGCAGCTCGCGCAGTTGGAGACGGAGGTCGGGGTGCCGCTGCTTGAGCCGGTCGGGCGGCGGGTGCGGCTCACCGAGCAGGCCGAGATCCTCGTCGCCCACACCGAGGCCGTGCTGGAGCGCCTGGAGCGCGCCGAGGCGGACATCGCGACCTCGCTGACCGACCTCACCGGCACGCTCCGGGTGGCGGCGTTCCAGACCGCGGCGCTCGCCCTCGTACCGCCCGCCCTGACGCTGCTGCGCGCCGCCCACCCGCGGCTGCGCCTGCACATCACCCAGCGCGAACCGGAACGGGCCCTACCGGCGCTCCTGGCCCGCGACTTCGACGTGGTCGTCGCCGAGGAGTACCCGGGCAACCCGAACCCGCGCCCCGACGGCGTCGAACAGGAAGACCTGTGCGCCGACCCGCTCCGCCTGGCCCTGCCGCGCCACGCCGCGCACCTCGCGGCGCTCGGCACCGACCGCACCACCCGGGCCGGGCTGCGCGCGCTCGCCGACCACCCGTGGGTGATGGAACCGGCCGGCACCGCCGCCCGGCACTGGGCGATGACCCTGTGCCGCACCGCGGGCTTCGAACCCGACGTCCGGTACGAGTCGACCGACCTGCTGCTGCATCTGCGCCTGGTGGAACAGGGCCATGCCGTGGCCCTGCTGCCCGACTTGGTGTGGAGTGGGCGCGAACCGACCGTCACGGTGCGGGAGTTGCCGCGCGGGCAGCAGGCCCGCCGGCTGTTCACTGCCGTGCGGCGCGGCAGCAGCCACCACCCTGCGGTACGCGCCTGGCGGCGGGCGCTGGGCGAGGCGATGGCGGCGGGGCTGGCCACGGAGCCGGCCACGGGACCAGCCGCGGGGCCGAACACGGGACCGACCGCGGGACCAGCCGCGGGGCCGGGCGACTGACTCCGCCGCGACGCGGCCCCCGCCACTCCGGCACCCCGGCACTCCGCCGCTCCGGCACCCCGGCACTCCGCCGCTCCGGCACTCCGGCATCGGCCCCGGGCCCGAAACCAGGCCCGGAGCCGGGCCGCCGGCCACCCGCCAATCGCCCGCGTGAACGACCCAGCGGGTCAATACAGCTAGCCGTTGCGCGCCGGCGCTTGGCCGGGCCCAGCGGGGGCCGGGCCGCCCGGGGCGGTTTCACCGATGCCCCGGCCCAGTTCCCGCACGTAGCTCAGCCCCGGCTTCCCGCTCAGCGAGATCTCGCCGACGACCTCGAACCCGGTGCGCTCCAGCACCCTGCGCGAACCCGCGTTGTCCAGCGTGGTCCTGGCGTTCAGCCTGGTCAGCCCGTACCTGGTGGCCGCGAGGGCGCAGGTGCGGCGGACGGCGGCGGTGGCCAGGCCGCGGCCGGCGGCGCTGGCGGCGATGCGGTAGCCGAGTTCGGCCTCGCCGTCGGCGAGGTCCACCAGGTTCATCCGCCCGGCCACCGCGCCGCTGGCCGTCAGCAGCAGGTGGAAGTAGCAGATGCCGGCCTCCTGTTCGGCGAGGAGCAGCCGGTGGCGGCCTTCGAAGTCGGTGAAGTAGTCGTCGCCGCGGTCGGGTATCGAGGCGGCGAAGTACGCCCGGTTGGACCGCTCGAAGTCGAACAGGGCCGCCGCGTGGTCCGGCCACCGCAGCAGGTGCAACGCGATCCCGTCCACCACGTCCACGGGCCCGGCCCCCATGCCGACGCCCCCGCCGGCACCGGCGCCCGGCCCGCCTTCCGCCTCGTCCTCCGTCGCGGTCCCGGTCGTGGTCTCGGTCGCGGTCTCGGAGACGCGCTGGGGGGCGGGCGAAGACAGTGGTTCAGCCATGAACGAAGCATACGGAGGAGGCGCAAGCGACGGGGGTGACGCGGAGGCGGTTCCGGGAGGTGCCGCGGACGCGTGGCCGGGAGGCGGCGCGGAGCCGGTTCCGAGAGGCGACCCGGGAGAGGTGCCGGGAAGGGCACCGGGGAAGCGGAGGCGGTGCCAGGGAAGCCGCGACGGGCCCCCTCTCCCCACTCGCCACTCGCCACTCGCCACCCACCCCACTCACCCCACCCGCCTCCTCGCCCCACCCCCCGCTCACCCCGCTCACCCCGCTCACCCCACTCACTCCTCCCGCCCCTCCTCCCACCCGCTGGGGGCGTAGTCCACGTACCCCTCCGCGCCCCCGCCGTAGAAGGTCCGTACGTCGCCCGGCGACAGCGCGCGGCCCAGGGCGAAGCGGGTGACCAGATCGGGGTTGGCGACGAAGTGGCGGGCGTAGGAGACCGCGTCGGCCGTTCCCTCGGCGATGGCGGCGTTGCCCGACGCCTGGTCGAAGCCGTTGTTGACGATGAGCGGGCCGTCGAAGCGGCGGCGGTAGCGGGCGAACGCGGCCGGGTCGGGCGTCGGCGCGCCCGGCGTCTGGTCCACGGGCGCACCCGGGGGCGCGAGGTCGGGGCCGCGCAGGTGGAGGTAGGCCAGGCCGCGAACGCTGAGCTCCGCCACGAGCGCGTCGTAGTCGGACAACAGCGGTTCGTCCGCGATGAACCTGTCCCCGTCGTGCCAGTACGGCGAGAGCCGCACGCCGACGCGCTGGGTGCCCCACGAGGCGGCGACCGCGTCGACGACGTCGAGCAACAGCCGCCGCCGACCGGCCGCGTCACCCCCGTACGCGTCACTTCGGTGGTTCAAGCGCGGGTTGAGGAACTGCGCGAACAGCATGGTGCCCACGCCCCCGATCTCCACCCCGTCGAAGCCGGCGCGCCGGGCCCGCTCCGCGGCGGCGCCGAAGTCGGCGACCGTCCTCGCGAGGTCCGCGGCCGTCATCGCCCGCGGCGTGACGGTCTCCTTGAACCCCTCGGCCGTGAAGGACCGCAGCCGCGGATCGACCGCCGACGGGCCCAGGGGCCGCGCACCCCCGTGGTGGTCGGGGTGCGAACAGGCGCCCGTGTGCCAGAGCTGGAGGACGATGCACCCACCGAGCGCGTGCACCGCGTCGGTCACCTGCCGCCAGGCAGCCACCTGCTGCTCCCGGTGGATGCCGGGTACGTGGACGAAGCCGATCGCCTCCTCGCTGACCCAGGTGCCCTCGGTGATGATCAGGCCGGCGCTGGCGCGCTGGGCGTAGTACGCGACGTGCATCGCGGTCGGTTCGAGGCCCGGATTGGCCGCCCTGGCCCGGGTCATCGGCGCCATCACCACCCGGTTGTGCAGTGCGAGGTCCCCGAAGACCGCGGGCCGCAACAGCGGCTGGTTGAGCACGGGCGGGGCTGCCGGGGCGGATGCGGCAGGCTGGACGGCCCGGACGGGCGGTCGCGGCCCGGCGCTGTCGGTCACCGGCCGGTCATCGGTGGTCGAAGGAACGGTACGCACGGTGTGTCTCCCCTCGTCAGCGGGCCGGGCGGGCGAACCTGCGGCAGGCTCGGGTCACATCGGCCCCGATTCGTACGTCATCCAGACGACGGGGCCCGACGACGAAAGGTGACCGATGCGCGAGCAGGAGCGGCTGGCGGAGCGGTTCGAGCCACACCGCGGCCGGCTGCGGGCGATCGCCTACCGCATCCTCGGCTCGGCCAGCGACGCGGAGGACGCCGTCCAGGAGACGTGGCTACGGCTGAGCCGCAGCGCGGACGGGGGCGACGAGACACGGGGCGCGGACGGGGGCGGGGGCGACGAGGCACGGGGCGCGGCCGAGGCGGCCCGTACGGCCGAGACGGGCGGGGCGATCGACAACCTGGCCGGCTGGCTGACCACGGTCGTCTCGCGGATCTGCCTCGACATGTTGCGCGCCAGGACCGCACGGCGCGAGGACCTGATCGGTGAGCGGCTGCCGGACCGGCTGGAGCCCGCCACCGCAGCGGCCGGCCCCGGCCGCGCCTCCCGGCCGACCGCCGCCGACCCCGAGCAGGAGGCGTTGCTCGTCGACTCGGTGGGCCGGGCGCTCCTCGTGGTGCTGGACACGCTCGGCCCGGCCGAGCGGGTCGCCTTCGTGCTGCACGACCTGTTCGGCGTGCCGTTCCAGCAGCTCGCGCCGCTGCTTGACCGTACGCCGGGGGCCGCGAAGAAGCTCGCCAGCCGGGCCCGCCACAAGGTGCGCGGCACGCCCGCGGCCCCCGCGGCCGAACTCGCCAGGCACCGCGCCGTCGTGGCCGCCTTCCTCGCCGCGGCCCGCAGCGGCGACCTGGCCGGGCTGCTCGCCGTGCTCGCCCCCGACGTCGTCCGCCACGCCGACCCCGCCGCCCTGCCGCCCGGCTCCCGCACCGAACTGCGCGGCGCCCAGGCCGTGGCCGAAAACACCCTGGTCTTCGGCCGCCGCGCGCACCTGGCCGAACTGGCCCTGATCAACGGCACCGTGGGCGTCGTGGTGGCCCCGCGCGGCCGGCTGTGGCTGGCCATCACCTTCACCGTCCACGGCGACGAGATCACGGCGTACGACGTGGTCGCCGACCCGGCCCGGCTCCACGCGCTCGACCTGGCGGTGCTGGAGTACTGACGGCACGGGCCCGGCCGCAGCCCCCAACCCGCCTTGCTGCAACGGGTGTTGACTGCCGGACGGGACCCGTCCCCATCGGTTGCCCGTACCGTCCTGGCAGCGGGCCGGGCCACAGACAGTCCGCCGCACCGGCAGGACACGGGCCGGGGAGGCCGTAGGGGGCTGTCGGGCGGCGGGCTGCTGCCGGGGGAACGGGGCGGGGGTGCGGGGTCGGGTACCGGAAGCAGGCGTGGACGGGGCGTGGGGAGCGCCCCGCCCGCGCCGGTACCCACCCCGCCCCCTGCCCCAACACGCCATCCGCGCGACGCGGCCCGGCACGGCACGGCGCGTACCCGCCGATCAGGTCCGTGCCCGCTGATCCGGAACGGGCCGATCTGGCGTCCCCCACCACACCCGCTCGCCCTCCGCGTCCACGGTCAGGCCGAAGCGTTCGAACCCGGGGCGCCCCTGCCCCTCCCACCAGCCCAGGGCGGCTTCCGTCTCGTCCCACAGCCGCCGGGGGCCCTGCTGCCACACGCGCGTCCGCGCCCCGTCGCGGAACTGCGCACACGCCCACGAGCGGTCACCGAGGCCGTAGAACCAGACCGGCCGCGCCCCGCCCTCCTTCGCGGCGACGACGTGGCAGCAGTCGCGCACCTGGAGCCCCAGCGCGAACTGCTGGGGACTGAACCGGCCCGACACGAACTGCTCCTCGGTGACGGCGCTGGACGACTCGTCGCCGTCGGCCACGCCGTGCGGCACGTACGCGCGGTGCAGTACGGGCGGCAGGCGCTGCGCCCGCAGCTTCATGAACTCCACCGGGCCGGTGAACGCCCCGGACGCGCTCCGCCCGTCAGCGGCGACGACCAGCCTGGCCACCGCGTCCCCGTTGCCGAAGTGGGTCCCCCAGGGCGCGACGATCACCCCGCCGGGCCGGCTCTGCCGCACCCAGGCGAAGGGCACGGACCGCAGGCCACAGGTGGCGATGGTCCGGTCGTACGGAGCCCCCTCCGCGCATCCTTCGACGCCGTCCCGGCGCACGACGCGGACGGGCGCGCCGAAGCGCTCCAGGGCCGCGCGCGCCGTCGCCGCCACGGCCTCGTCCACCTCCACCGTGACGACGTTCTGCGGCCCCACCCGGTGGGCCAGCAGCGCCGCGTTCCAGCCGGTGCCCGTGCCGATCTCCAACACCCGGTGTCCCGGCCGTACGTCCAGGTCACGCAACATGCCGAAGACCACGCTCGGCATGGAAGCGGAGCTGCTGGAGACCGCCCCCGGCGCGGCCCCCGAGTGTTGGCCGTCGTCCCACTGCGTGACGATCGGCACGTCGGCAGCCGCGTACCGCGCCCACTCCGCCGGCTCCGCCACCGCGCTGACCGCGACGCTCCGGCCGGCGTCCATGTCGAACGGCCACATCAGCTCGGGCAGGAAGGCCGCACGCGGCACGTCCCGGAACGCCGCCGCCCATTCGTCCGGCAGCAGCCCCGCCGCCCCCAGCGCGCGAGCTAACTCCACGCGGCCAGGGCTACTTCGCTGCGGGTCGACCGTCATGCGTCAGCCGGCCTTGGGCGGGTTGGGAACGCCCGGACCGCCGTCCGGGGACGGCGGCTGATGCGGCCCCGGGTACGGCTGCCCTGGGAGCTTGTCGCCCTTGCCGCCGTCCTGGTGCGCGGTACGCGTCACGAGGGTCCCTCTCGCTAGGTATCCACGGAGTCACCGACCGTTATACACGCATGTCCGCGTGCGCGGTCCCCACCTTCTGCTCATCCAACTAAGGCTGCACCGTTGGTAGTTGAGGGTTTCTCAATCTCGCTAGGCGTTAAGGGTTTCTCGACCCTGCCCGGCGGCCAGCCGCCCCCACCCACCCCCGTGCCTACCATGGCGTATGGCCAGCCACCCCCGGACGGACGCGCGGATGCGGCGTGAGCAGTTGAGTGCCTTTCTGCGGACGCGGCGGGCGCGGCTCACGCCCGGTGAGGTGGGGATGGCCGCGGTGGGGAAGCGGCGGACCCCGGGGTTGCGGCGGGAGGAGGTGGCCGTGCTCGCCGGGGTGGGGGTCTCCTGGTACACCTGGCTCGAACAGGGGCGCAGCATCAACGTGTCGGCGGAGGTGCTGGACGCGATCGGCGGTGCGCTGCGGCTGACCGAGCCGGAGCGGGCCCACCTGTACCTGCTGGCCGGGCTCAACCCGCCGCCCGCGCGCGGGCCGCGCGCGGCGGACGTGCCGGCGCAGTTGCGGGACGTGCTGGACGCCTGGTCGCCACGGCCGGCGATGTTGCAGGACCGGCACTGGCACATCATCGCCCGCAACGCCGCCGCCGATGCGCTGCTCGGCTTCACCGAGGGCGACCACAACTGTCTGGTCACCTTCTTCACCAGCGCCCGTTACCGCGCCCACGAGGCCGAGTGGGCGCAGATCGCGCCGGCCGTGGTGGCCGACTTCCGGGCCGACGCGGCGCACTTCCCGGACGACCCGGAGTTCGCCCGGATCGTGGCCGACCTCAGTGCGGTGAGCCCGGAGTTCGTCGCGCTGTGGGAGCGCCACGAGGTGGGCACCCACCGGCCCGCCAGGAAGGCCGTGCACCATCCGGACGCCGGTGAGCTGCTGTTCGACACCACGACGCTCACCGTGACCGACAGGCCGCAGTGGCACCTGGTCCTCTACAACCCGCGCCCGGGCACCGACACGTACGCCCGCCTCACCCGTGACCTGGGCATTTCCTGAAGGCAGTGCCCGAAGGCGCTGAAGGTGGTGGTGGCAGACCCTGGATAGCTGCGCACTGTTTCCCCGTACGCGGCCTTGGCACGCTCGCCGCATGGCAGAGCACGCACAGAACACGCAGACCGCACAGACCATGCAGACCACGCACAGCACCCAGAACACGCAGCACACGCAGCGCGTACGGAGCGCGCCCGGCGGCCAGCGCACGCGGGAGGCCGGGCCCGTTTCGGGGGCGCGGTTCACCGGGAAGGTCGCGCTGGTCACCGGGGGGAGCAGCGGGATGGGGCTGGCTGCGGCGCGGCGGCTGGTGGCCGAGGGGGCCTCGGTGGTGATCACCGGGCGGGACGCGGGGCGGCTGGAGGCCGCGGTGGCGGAGCTCGGCGGTGCCGAGCGGGCGTTCGCGGTCCGGGGCGATGTCGCCCACCTGCCGGACCTCGACGCGCTGACGGAGGCGGTCCGTACCCGGTTCGGCCGGCTCGACGTCGTCTTCGCCAACGCCGGCGTCGCCTCCTTCCAGCCGACCGACGAGGTCACCGAGGCCGAGTACGACCGGGTCATGGACATCAACGTGAAGGGCGTCTTCTTCACCCTCGGCAAGGTGCGCCCGCTGCTCGCGGACGGGGCCGCGATCGTGATCAACGCCTCGTGGACGGTGCAGCGCGGGCTGCCCGCCGGCGCGCTGTACTCGGCCAGCAAGGCCGCCGTGCACAACCTGGCGCACACCCTCGCAGCGGAGCTCGGGCCGCGCGGCATCCGGGTCAACTCGGTCAGCCCGGGCTACATCGAGACCGCGATGTTCCACGCCGCCGTCACCCCCGAGGCGCACGCCGACGTGGTCGCCGACATCGTCGTCGGACGGATCGGCACCGCCGACGACGTCGCCGGCGCCGTGGCCTTCCTCGCCTCCGACGAGGCGTCGTACATCACCGGCCAGGACCTGATCATCGACGGCGGGCTGGTGGCGGCGGTGCCGGGAACGACCTGGTAGGCGCGGTGGGGCCGGGGCCGGGGCCGGGGCCGGGGCCGGCTGGCGCGAGCGGCGGGCGGGGTGTCGGCGGCGCCGCTCACCCCGCCGCCGACCGGAACGCCCTGCGGTACGCGCCCGGCGTCGTGTCGAGCGCCGTGCGGAAGCGGCGGCGGAGGTTGGTGGCCGACGAGAGGCCCGCGCGGTGGGCGACGGCCCCACGTCCCGCAGACCACCGATGGCTGCCGGCTCTTCCTCTTCTACCCGGAGGGCTGACGACCCCGACGCCCCCGTACGCGGCGGCGGCCCGGCCCGCGGCCCGCGCCGCTACGGCCGGGCGTGCGGCGTACGAGACGGGCAGCACGGCCGGGGTACGGGCGCGGCGCCGGGGCGAGGGCCTGGCTCAACCCGTCGAGCGGCGGATGCGGTTGGCCTCCCGGGCGATGGCCCACGCATCGGCCACCGGACCCACGTGGTGCAGCTTGTCCGGGTTGATCACCGAGCGGATGGCCTGGACGCGGCCGTCGCCGATGTCGATCGCCAGGATGTTGATGACCAGGCCGGTGCGGTCCCGGAAGATCGCGCCCGGCTCGCCGTTCACCTGGTGCGGCTCGACCACGCACCCCATCTGCGTGAACAGCTTCATGAGCGCCGTGAGCGTACGGGCCACCCGCTCGGCGCCGTGGATCGGCCGCCACTGCGGTGCCTTGCCGCCGCCGTCGCCGAACATCTGCACGTCGGCGGCGAGGAGTTCGCGCAGTCCGTCGAGATCGCCCTCCCGGAACGCGTCGAAGAAGCGATCCGCCAGCTCCTCCCACTCCCGGCGGTCCGCCGCGAACCGGGGCCGGCCCTCCTCCATGTGGCGCCGGGCCCGCACCGCGAGCTGTCGGCACGCCGCGGGCGACTTGCCAACGGCCGTCGCCACGTCGGCGAACCCGAACCCGAAGACCTCCCGCAACACGAACACCGCCCGCTCCGGCGGGCTCAGCCGCTCCAGCAGCAACAGCGCCGCCATCGACACCGAGTCGGCCAGTTCGGCCGAGCGCTCCGGGTCCTCGTACGGGTCGGTCAGCAGCGGCTCCGGCAGCCACTGGCCCACGTACGACTCGCGCCGCACCCGGGCCGAGCGCAGCACGTCGATCGAGATCCGGGTGACCACGGTGGCCAGGTAGGAACGGGTCGACGTCGGCTCGGTCGCGGAGTCCGCGAAGCGCAACCAGGTCTCCTGGACCGCGTCCTCCGCCTCGCTGACGCTGCCCAGGATGCGGTAGGCGATGGCGAACAGCATCGGCCGCAGTTCCTCGAACTCCTCCACCCGCGTCATACGGCCGCCTCCCGGCGAGGGGGTTCGGTGTGTCGGGGCTCGGCCTGCGGCCGAGGATCGGGGTCGGCCTGCGGCCGGGGCCAGGGCTGGATTCCGGTCCGGGTTCCCGCCCGCATTCCGGGCTCGGGGCGGGCCCGGTGCTGGTTCCGGGCCGGGCCGTGGTGCTGCCGTTGGTTCCCGTGGTCGTGCCGGTCCCGCTGGTGGCCCGGCCGGCCCGGCTCCGGTGGTGGGGCCGCCCGCCCCGTACCCCCGACCGTCACGCACACCCGCATGCCCCTCGTCCTCCCGCCTCCGCGCCGCACGCTCCACCCTGCATGGTTCGGCTCTCCATCTTCAGACGAACCAGCCGGCCGGGCTGTGACATCAGGCCAGCCGGGGCCGTGCCGGGGCCCGCCTCCCGCTCGCCCCGGCCCCGCCCCACGCGCGCCACCGGCCCGCGGTCTCCAGGACCACGGGCCGGTGCGGTGCGACGCAATGCATTGTTGAATTGCATTGCATTGCCTTACGTGGCAAGGGAATGCAATGCAATGAAATGCAAGGGGCTGACTACTTCTTCCACTCCACGGAGTGCGCCCGCAGCGCGTACTTGCCGCACTTGCCCTCGAACTTCCAGTAGCCCTTGCCGACCCAGTCGCCGTAGTGCGTCTTGTTGGAACAGTCGGTCGTCGTACGGGCCTTGCCGCGCGTCACATGGCAGTCGGCGGACCAGCTAGAGCTGCCGACCTTCCAGTTCTTGCAGGTGTAGCCGTAGTCGTTGGCGCTGGCCGAGTTCGGCGCGGCGACCAGCAGTCCACCGGCGAGGACCGCGGTGGCGGACGCGGCGCCCAGGGCGCGTATGACGCGCTTCATGTGTTCTCTCCCGTTTCCGTTGGTGCAGGTACGCCCGGCGCGGGCGGCGCGAACGGATCGCCCGGCACCGGACCGGAAGATCTTACGGAATGGCTTATTCCGTCACCGTCCGCGGGTCGGCGACGAGGGACGCGGATCGTGTGGCGCGCGGCCGGCCGGTGCGGTACGCGGCGCGCGCGGCTCAGCCGCCCTCCGGCCCGGCCGCGCCGTTCTCCCAGATGAACACCTCGGTGCTCGGCTGCCGTTCGGAGAAGAGTCCAGCCGGCGCGGCCCCGCCAAGGAGGCGCCGCAACTCCGCCTCGAACTCGGCGCACCGCGCGCCGAACAGGTGCGGGGCGGAGGACGACAGCGCGAACACGCCCGCCACGACGTCGTCGTACGAACGCTCCAACCCCTGCCCGCCGGGCACGATCAGGCGGCGCGGCCCGGTGAAGCCCGCCCGCCGGAAGACGGCCGCCTCACCGCTCGGCGTGCCCCGCGGCAGCGACCCGCGGCCGGCCCGGCGCACCGCACCCAGATAGCGTCTGATCAGCGCGTCGATCGCACCTCGCGGCACCGCGGGGTGCGGCAGTCCGGTCACCGGACGGTGCTCGCCCTTCAGGTCCGACACGTGCACCAGCACTCCGTCGGGCCGCAGCCTGGCCCGGACGTCCGCCGCGACCGCATCACGCTCCATCCAGTGGAAGGACTGGCCGAACACCGCCACGTCGAACGGGCCCAGACCGGCCGGCAGTTCCTCGGCCCTGGCGCGCACCCAGCGCACCCGGGACGCCGGTGGGTCCTCGGCCGCCGCGCGTTCCGCCTCGGCGAGCATCCCGGCGTCCGGATCGACCCCGACGGTCTCGGCGAAGTGCCCCGCCAGTGCCAGGGCCAGGGTGCCGGGCCCGCACCCCACGTCGAGCAGCCGCCCCCGCCCGTCGAGCCCCAACGCGGTACGCAGCGCAGCGGCCAACCCCGGCGCGTACGGCAGCCGCCCGCGCCGGTAGTAGGGCGCGGCCCCCAGGAACAACGTCTCGTCCCACACCCACTGCGACGCGTGGTCCGGCTCCCGGCCCAGGTCCATCTCGTCCTCCCGCTGGTTCCCGTTCCCGCTCTGATGTGCCGTTGCCGGCTGCCCCCGGACGCGGCCCGGGGCTTGGCCCCTCACGTGGCCTCGGTCGGGCACGGATCGGGGGCGGGCGGCGCCCCATCGGCCGATCCCGCACCAGCCGCCCCGGCCGCGCCAGCCACCTGCTGCGTCCCGACCGTCTCGGCCGTCCCCGTCGCCCCGACCGCCCCAACCGCCCCGGTCGCCGCCTCGTCCGGCGCCGCCGCCGGTGTCCGGTAGCCGCGCAGGGGCGCATTGGCCGCGGCCACCGCCGCTATCGCGAAGGTCGCGAGCAGACCGCCGGTGACCAGCGAGAACGGCGCGGAGGTCGCCGAAGCGACCACGCCGCCGCGGAAGTTGCCGAGATGGGGGCCGGCGACGCCGATCACGTGCTCGGCCGATGAGACCCGACCGCGGTAGGCGTCCGGCGTCTCCAACTGGACCACCGTGCTGCGCGTGACCACCGAGACGGTGTCCGCCGCGCCGGCCACGGCCAGCAGGCCGAGCGCCAGCCACAGCGGCCCGGCGAGCCCGAAGCCGGCCAGGGCCAGGCCCCAGACGCCGGCCGCGGTCAGTTGCACCAGGCCGCTGCGGCGCCAGCGGGTCACCGTGCCGGAGAGCAGCCCGGCCACGATGCCACCCACCGCGACGGCCGACAGAAAGAGCCCGAGGGTCCGCGGATTGCCACCGAACCGCTCCTCGTTGACCAGCGGGAACAGCGCGATCGGCATGGCCAGCAAGGTGGCCGCCAGATCCGTGGCCAGGCACCCCCACAGCACCGGACGGCGCCACAGCACCCGCCACCCACCGCGCTCCGGACGCCACCGCCGCGCCGCGCCTGTGGCTGTGGCTTCGCTCGTGGTTGTGGCTGCGGCTGTGGCTGCGCTTACGTCTACGCCCGCGGCGGCCTCGGGGCCCGTACCCTCTCCCCCGCCCGCACCAGCACGCGCCTCCGCACCAGCCGCACCACCCACAGCCGCGCCCGCGCCCCCACCCGCGGGCCGCACCGGCGGCATCGACGGCAGTCGGAAGACCGCGAGCAGCGCGACCACGACCGCCCCGGCCTGGACGGCGTACGCGGCGGACAGGCCCCACTGCGCGATGACCACCCCGGCGAGCGCGGGACCCGCCAACATGGCGGCCTGGAAGGACACGTTGGCGAGGGCGAGGCCGGCGGCCACCTGGTCCGCCGGCAGCAGCCGGACCGGGAAGGTGCGCCGGGCGGGCGCCCCGAGCGCGGCGCAGGCCGACTCCGCGGCGACCAGGACGAGGAGCAGCAGCACGCTGCGGTTGCCGGCCAACGCCTGCGCGGCGAGCGCGAAGGCGGCCAGGAGTTGGCCGAAGGTGGTGGCCCGTACCACCGTACGGCGGTCGACGGCATCCGCCAGCACGCCGCCGACCAGGCCGAACACGATCATCGGCAGCCCGGTGGCGAGCCCGATCGCTCCGGTGCCCACCGGGCTCCCGGTCAGCTCCCAGACCTGGGCGAGGACGGCCACCGTGGCGAGTTGGGCGCCGATCTGGGAGGCCGAGGTGCCGATCCACAGCTCGCGGAAGGCCCGGCTACCGCGGAGCGGACGGGTGTCGAGGAAACGGACGCGCGCCTTCACCGCGGAGGTGTGCCGCGGCCGACCGACGAACCTGCCGGGGCGGACGGGGTGCCTGCCGGAGCGTACGCGCCGCCTACCGCGGCCTCCCCCGGCGCGGCCTCCCGCACCTCAACCTCCCCCGCCGGGCCCGCCCCTGCCACGGCTGCCCCCGGCGCGCCCTCCCCCGCCGTCGCCCGCTCCGCGTCGTACGCCGCGTGGGCACGGGCGATGTCCTCGCTGTGCCGTTTGGCCCAGCCGACCAGCGAGAGCAGCGTCTCGTTCAGTTCGAGCGCCATCTCGGTGCAGGCGTACTCGACCCGGGGCGGCACCGTCGGGTACACCGTGCGCACCAACAGCCCCTCCCGCTCCAGCTTGCGCAGGTTCAGGGTGAGCATGCGGCGGCTGATGCCCGTGATGCCGCGCTCCAACTCGCTGAAGCGGACCGGGCCGTGCGCGGCGGCGATCAGGATGCCGATGGCCCACTTGCCGGCGACCCGGTCGAGCACCTCGACCACCGAACACGCCGGGCTGCCCTTCTCCGTCTCCCCCGTCGTGACACCGGTGTGACTACGGGACATAAAAGTGCCTCCTTCCGCGGATTGCGATGGTTACACAGGATGGGCCTAGTAACAAAGACGCACCTTAGAGAGGCTGCTGCTCCATGCCCCCGCAGATCTTCTCGCGGACCTCCCCGAAGCCCCGCGACTCACGCCCCGCCAGCCCCACCGCCCCTTCCACTCCCACCGCTCCCTCCGGACCCACCTCTCCGACCAATCCCACCAGCCCCACCTCCCGTTGGCTCGCCCTGGCCATCCTCTGCACCGGCCAGTTGATGGTGATCCTGGACGGCACGATCGTGAACGTGGCCCTGCCGTCCATCCGACGCAGCCTGGACCTCTCGCCGGCGGGCCTGGGCTGGGTGATCAACGCCTATCTGCTGCCGTTCGGCGGCCTGTTGCTGCTCTCCGGACGCCTCGGCGACCTCTTCGGCCGCAAGCGCGTCTTCGTCACCGGCCTCGCCGTCTTCACGGCGGCGTCGCTGCTGTGCGGCCTGGCGCAGAACGCGCCGATGCTGCTCGTCGCCCGCTTCCTCCAGGGCGCGGGCGGCGCCGTGACCTCGTCGGTCACGCTGGCCATGGTGGTCACGATGTTCACCGAACCGCGCGAGCGCGCCAGGGCCATCGGCGTCTACAGCTTCGTCCAGTCCGCCGGCGGCGCGCTCGGCCTGCTGCTGGGCGGCGTCCTGGCGCAGACCGTCGGCTGGCACTGGATCTTCATCGTCAACGTGCCGATCGGCGCAGCCGCCATCGCCCTGGCCGTCCGCCGCATCGCCCCCGAGTCAGGTACGGGCCGCGGCCGGAGCACCGACGCCTGGGGCGCCGCCCTGATCACGCTGGCGCTGATGCTGGCCGTGTACGCGATCGTCGAGGTGCCCCAACGGGGCGCCACCTCGGCCCGCACGCTCGGCCTCGGCGCGGGTGCCCTCGCCCTGCTGGTGGCGTTCGCCCTGCGCCAGGCCAGGGCGGCGGACCCGCTGCTCCCGCCGCGGATGTTCCGCTCCCGCACCGTCACCGGCGCACTCGGCACGCACGTCCTGCTCATCTCCGGCCTGTTCGGCTTCCAGTTCTTCGCCGTCCTCTACATGCAGCAGGTGCTCGGCTTCGACGAGGTCCGTACGGGCCTGGGCATCGTGCCCGTGGCCGTACTGATCGGCGGCATGTCGCTGTTCCTGGCCCCGCGCCTGATCGGCGGGTACGGGCCCCGGGCCGCGCTGCTCGTCGGCCTCGCCCTGATCGCCGTCGGCCTCGGCCTGCTCGGCCAGGTCTCGCCGGGCGGGGCGTACGCCAGCCACGTACTCCCCGCGACGCTGCCGCTCGGTGCCGGCTTCGGCCTGGCGATGCCCGCGCTCGCCGGGCTCGCCATGGCGGGCGCCACGCCTGCCGATTCGGGCCTGGCGTCGGGCATGTTCAACACCGTGCAGCAGGTCGGCAGCGCCCTCGGCCTCGCCGTCCTCAGCACGCTGGCCATCTCCCGCACGGACGACCTGCTGGCCGCCGGCACGCCCGAACCCGCCGCCCTCACCGCCGGCTACCAACTCGCCTTCCGCGTCGGCGCCTGCCTGGTCATCGCCGCGTTCGCGGTCGCGGCGGTGGCGCTGCGTACGGTCAACTCACCGGGTAAGCAAGGGGATTCGGCGCCCGGGGAAGGGCAGACCACGCCGGCGGCGTAGGGCGTACGGAGGCCGCCGCCCGGTGGTGGGCCGCGCTCCGCGGTGGGGGCGGGGTGGCTCAGGCCCGGTGACGGAAGTGGCGGGGCGACCGTGTCGAAGGGTGACCGTGGGGGTACGGGCAGCCGGTGCCTAGGCTGGGCCCCCCACCGGCACCGCGGCCCCTCCCCACCCCACTGGCTGGGCCCACCCCACCCCACCCCACCCATCCCCTCCCCGCACCCGACCGCCCCGGAGGCGCGCATGTCCCTACGGATGAAGCTGGCTGCTATCACGCTGGACTGCCCCGACCCGCTGGCGCTGGCCGCGTTCTACCAGGAGGCCACCGGGTTCGCGCCGCACCCGAAGTCCGACGCCGAGTTCGCCGGGCTGACCCGCACCGACGGGCTCCTCATGGGCTTCCAGCGCGTCACCGACTACCGTGCCCCGCGCTGGCCCGACCAGACCGTGCCGCAACAGCTCCACATCTGTTTCGACGTCCCCGACCTGGACGAGGCGGAAGCCGCGCTCCGCCGACTTGGCGCGGGCAAGCCCGCCCACCAGCCGCACGACCCGGCCCGCGCCCGCGTCCTGACCGACCCGGCCGGCCACCCGTTCTGCATCTGCCTGGAGTGAGGGCGCCCCGCACCGACCGGCCGCGCGGGCGGCCCGCCGTACCAGCGGCTCCCCGCAGTCGCCCGGGACCACGGGCCCGGCCGCGCCGGGACCGCGTCCACCGCAGGGCCGGCACCCCACCGGGCCCCGTACCGCTCAACCCCCGTACCACTCAACCCACATACCGCACCCGAAACCCCTCGGGCCCCGCCGGATCGCGGTCGGCGAGTTGGATCGGCGCGTCGGGCCACTGCCAGACGCTGCCGCCCGGGGTGCGGGCGAAGCGGACCGTTCCCCGGGTGCCGGCGACGGCGACCCGCGGCCAGGCCCCGGCGACCTGGGCCCGCTCCGTACCGTGCGTGCGGAGCGCCTCCGCGAGCACGTGGATCGCGTCGTACCCCTCGTACGCGACGAACGAGGGCGCGGCGGCCAGCCGTTCGCGCAGAGCCGCCGCGACCCGCAGGCCGAGCGGGCCGAGCTGCTCGGGCAGATAGCGCAGGAACGGTACGGCGGCGCCGTCAGCGCCGAGCGCCGCCGCCCACTCGGCGAACTCCGGCTGCCCGGCCGGCGCGCCGAGCACCACCTCGGCGAGGCGCGGGTCGCGGCGGACGGCCCGTACGATCGGCACGGCCGGCGCGGGCAGCCCGACCAGCAGCAACGCGGCCGTCACCCGCTGCTCAGCGAGGCGGTCGCAGACCGCGGCGGGGTCGAGCGCATCCGCGTCGAGTTCGACCAGGGTGCCGCCGCGCGTGGCAAGGTGCTCGCGGAGGATGCGGGTGCCGGCCGCCCAGTAGACGCTGGGCTGGGCGACCACGGCGATGCGCCGGTGGCCGGCGTCGACGAGGAAGTCAGCGAAGACGCGCCAGCCGCGGGACTGCGGCGGCGCGAGCCGCGCGACCCACTCCGTCGGCTGCTCGGTGAGCGCGTCGAGCACCGCTGACGTGCACAGGAACGGCAGCCGCAGCGCATCGGCGCGGGCGGCGACCGAGCGCGCGACGACGCTGTGGTACTCGCCCACCAGCGCGGCCACCCCGAGCCCGGCCAACTCGTCCACGGCCGCAACGGCCCGCTGCGGGTCGGCCGCGGTGTCCCGCACCACCAGCTCCAGCGGCCTCCCACCGATCCCGCCCGCACGGTTGACCTCGGCGACGGCGAGTTCGAGCCCGGCGACGAGGTGCCGCCCCGCCTCGATCCAACCGGGCGGACTCAACGGGGCGAGCCCGCCGATCCGTACGGGCCCCTCCCCGACCGGCCCCGACTCCGGCTCCGCCCCCTGCTGAGCCCCCGCCGCATCCCGGTCGTACGCGTCCATCGCATCCCGCCCTCATCCCGCCCGCCCCACCGTGGCGGACGCACCTGGGTCACCCTTGCCGGTCATTGCAGCCAGCCCCACGCCGCCGGGCAACTGGTTTTCGCCACCCGCCGGCCCCCGGCCCGCCCCTACCGCGCCGGCTCCCACACAGAAGCGTCATGGGCGAAGAGCACCCGCCGCGGATCGAAGTCGGCGACCCGATCCAGCCACGACCGATACGCCGGAAGCGGCTGCTCCACACCGTCCAGCGCCGCCCGTCGCGCCAACTCCCCGGCCGCGAACTGCGAAGCGCTGTCATACGCCTGCCCGGCGAGCACCACCACCGCCCCGTCCCCCTGCCGCACCACCAACGACTGGTGCCCCGGGGTGTGCCCGGGCGTGGGGATCACCCACATCCCCGGCCACACCTCCACCTCCCCGGTGATTTCCTCGTACGCGGCACCGGGAAAGTCCACGAGTTCCGGAAAGGTGTACCCGTCCTGCCGGGCCGCGGCCAATTCCACGTCCTGCACCAGAACGGGCTTTCCGGCCAGCAGTGGATTCCCCCCACAGTGATCGAAATGCAGATGGCAATTGACCACCAGGGCCACGTCATCGAGCCCGATGCCCGCCCCGGAAAGCGCCTCCACCAGCCCCCGCCGCCGCGGCCGGTAATGCGCCTCGGTATCCGGCGTGGCCGCCCCCATCCCCGTATCGAAGAGCACCACGCCCCGCGGATGCCGCACTAGATAACCCAGCACGGCCTCCACTCGCGGCTCCTCGCCCCCGACTTCCACGGCCGGCCGAACGAAATACCCGAGATCAAGCCGCCGCACGTCCATACCGTTCCTCACCCCTCGTCCCTCGTCCCGTAGAAGGACCTTGGCACCCCTGCGCCCGCGGCCCACAGATGTTCGCCACGGGCCAACCACTGACCGGCGACCACCAGCTCCCGGGGCACCGCGCGGCTGCCGGGGGTGGGGCATCCCGCTCGTGCGGGGCTGTGGGATCAGGACTCGGGGGCGCAGACGTCGGCGACCACACAACTGACGTTGTCGGGGCCGCCGCAGCCGTTGGCCAGCGCGACGAGTTCGCGGACCGCCCGCTCGGGCTCGCAGGGGCCGCAGAGCACACGGCGGATCTCCTCGGGCGGCACGACGGCGGACAGGCCGTCGGAGCAGAGCAGGTACCGGTCGCCCCGCCGGGCGTCGTGCAGACGCATGTCGGGGGTGGCATCGGCTCCTCGCCCCAGGGCCCGTACCAGCAGGGAGCGCTGCGGGTGGGAGGCGGCCTCGGCCAGACTGAGACGTCCTTCGTCGACCATCGACTGCACCATGGTGTGGTCGTGCGTGATCTGGAACAACTCGCCGTCCCGCAGGAGATAGACGCGGGAGTCACCGATGTGGACGAGGGCGAGCTGCGAACCGGTCCACAGCATCGCGGTGAGCGTGGTCCCCGCCTCGGCGGCGGCAGGGCCTGCGCCGCAGACCCCGTGCACAGCCCGTCTGGCCTGGTCGACCGCGTCATCGAGGACATTGAGGAGTTGGCCCGCCGGGACGCCGTCGGACTCCAGGCCCTTGAGCGCGTCGACGGCGGCGGCGCTCGCGGGGGCGCCCCCGCTGCCGTAGCCGTCGGCGACGGCCAGCAGGCGGGACCCCGCGTAGACGGTGTCCTGGTTGCTCTCGCGGACGAGACCGGTGTCGGACAGGGCGGCGTACCGGAGGTCGAGCGGCTCGGTGGTCGAGGACATGGTGGGTCCTTCCTGGAGAGGTGGTCGACGAGGAATGCGGCCACGTCCCGCCGTGCGGCGGTGTCGGCTTCGACCCGGGCCCAGAACGCCCGGACCTCCTCAGCCGCCCGCCCCGCCTCCAACGTGCAGACCTGCTGGATGCGGGCGAGGGGCATGCCGAGCCGCCGGAGCCAGGCGACCAGCCGCGCCTGCTCCAGTTGGTCCGGGGCGTAATGGCGGTAGCCCGTCACCGGGTCGACGTGGGCGGGGGTCAGCAGCCCGAGTTCGTCGTACAGCCGCAGCGCCTTCGGCGACAGTCGGGACGCCTTCGCGAACGTCCCGATGGTCAGCAACTCCATGCCCATCCCTCCTCGTGCCGGGCGCGCCGCCCGGCCTCACCGATGCTGTGGGCTGCCCCAGGGTGAAGGTCAACCGCCGCCGATGGTGAGGCCGGCGGCAGGGTCGCACCCGTCCGCGCCCCTCGCGTCGCCGGCCGGCGCCCCCAGCCACCCCGCGGTGACGTCGAACCGGCGACCCCCTACCTGAGAGCCAGATCGAAGACGGCTCCCCAGCATGAGGCGACCAGCGCTTCCGGTCGGTAGCTTCGGCTGCGGAGAAGAGCCCGAGGGGCGGCTCGCGGGCCGGTACGGGCTGACGCGGCGATGCGGGCTGCCCCGGACCGCCCCGGTTGGCCGGCGGGCCGCGTCCCCGACGCGCCCCAGCGGGAGGCTTAGCGGGAAGCCCGACGCGGACCCACCGGGAAACCCGGCGGAAGGCCCGCCGAGAAACCCACCCGCAAGCCGCGAAACCCACCCGCAAGGCCAGCGTCAGTGACCACCACACGACCGGGCTCCCACGACCGTCGGGGAGCCACCCCATGAACAATCTGGACAATACTGACCACATGGACAGCGCCGAGAAGGAGACGGCGCACGCGGCGCCCAGCGGCAGGGTGCCCAGCGGCGGAACACCCCGCACCGGCGCGCCCAGCGGCCGAGCGCTCCGCACCGTACGGGAGGACCTGTTCGCCCTGGACCCGCAGCCCATGCCGCCCATGACGGGGCCGAAGCCGCTGCGGTGGCTGCCGCACCTCGCCGTCGCCGCGGTGGCGGCGTTCGCGGCGGGCCCCGGCACCGAGGACATCGCGGCGCGGGGCGTCGGGATGGCCCACGCGGCGCTGCTCGTGGTGGCGCTGCGCTGGCCGGTGCCGGCCTGGTGGCTGTCGCTCGTGATGCTGCCGGTGTTCTCGCTCCGCGCGTCCTTCGGCCCGTACGAGGGGTGGGCGTGGTCCGTGCACGCCGGGCTGCTGTTCCTGCTCGCGCTGCGCAACCGGCCACGGGTGGCGTACGAGACCGTGCTGCTGAGCACCGCCCTGCTGCTCGGGCTGCAACTGGCGGGCGGCGGCGCGTGGCCCTGGCGCTTCGTGGTGATCGTGCTGGCGGAGTTCGCCCTGGTCGTGGCCGCCGCGGCCGGGGTGCGCCAGGTCCGGGAGGTCCGCAGCCGGCTCGCGGAGCAGGAGGCCACCCTCGCGCAGGAGCGGGCCCACCGCACCGTCCTCCAGGAACGCGCCCGCATCGCCCGCGAGTTGCACGACGTGGTCGCCCACCACATGTCCGTCATCTCCATCCAGGCCGACGCCGCCCCTTACCGGGTCGCGGACCCGCCGCCCGAGCTGGTCGCGGCGCTGGCCGACATCCGCGCGGGCGCCCTGGAGGGGCTGACCGAACTGCGCCGCCTGCTCGGCGTGCTGCGCTCCGAGGACCGCCCCGCCGGTGCCGGCCCCGAGGCCCCGCAGCCCACCCTGGAACGGCTCGACGACCTGCTCACCGGCGTGCGCAGGGCCGGGCTCGACGTGACGGCGACGACCTCGGGGACCCGCCGCCCGCTGCCCGAGGGCGTGGAGCTCTCCGCGTACCGGATCGTCCAGGAGGCGCTCAGCAACACCCTGCGGCACGCCCCCGGCGCCCGCACCCGCGTCGAGCTCAACTACACCTGTACCGCGCTTCACCTGCGGGTACGCAACGGCCCCGGGCAGCAGCCCGACCAGCCGTCGCCGGGCGCCGGGCACGGCCTCCTGGGCATGCGCGAACGCGCCGCGATGCTCGGCGGCGAACTCTCCGCCGCGCCCACGCCGGACGGCGGCTTCGAGGTCACGGCCCTCCTGCCGGCGCCCGCCGCCCCGAGCGATCCGAAGGCCCCGAAAGCGCCGAAGCCCCCAGCAGGTCCAACGGCCCCGGCGGTACCGTCAGCCCCGACCACGCCAGCCCCCGTCACCCCCACTGCCACCCCCGCCACCCGCCAGCCAGACGAGGAAGAGCCCGCATGACGATCCGAGTGGTGATCGCCGACGACCAGGCGATGGTCCGCGAAGCGTTCTCGGTACTGCTGGGCGCCCAGCCCGACATCGACGTGGTCACGACCGCCGTGGACGGCCGGGAGGCCGTGGCAGCGGCCGGCGAACTGCGCCCCGACGTGATCGTCATGGACATCCGGATGCCGGGCCTCGACGGCATCGAGGCCACCCGCCAGATCACCCGACAGCCCGACCTGCCCACCAAGATCCTGGTCCTGACCACCTTCGACCTCGACGAGTACGTGTACGAGGCACTGCGCGCCGGCGCCAGCGGCTTCCTCCTCAAGGACGCCTCCGGGGTCCAACTCGCCGAGGCCGTAAGCACCGTGGCCGCCGGCGACGCCCTGCTGTCCCCGGAGATCACCAAGCGGCTCATCACGGAGTTCTCCCGGCTGAGCAGCTCACCGAAGGCCCCCACCCAGGTGCGGATCGACGAACTCACCAACCGCGAGACCGAGGTGCTGACCCTCGTCGCCCGGGGCCTGTCCAACGCGGAGATCGCCCGCGAACTCGTCGCCGAGCAGACCGTCAAGACCCATATGGGCAGCATTCTCCACAAGCTCCAGTTGCGGGACCGTACGCAGGCAGCGGTCTTCGCGTACGAAACGGGACTGGTGGCCCCCGGCCGCACCCATCTGTGACCGAACGCGTTGGGGCCGTCCGGGTCTGGGGCCGTACGGGTCCGTGACTTCACTGGTCATGCGGGACGCGCGGCGCTCCCGGGCATTGCTGACGCTTCCCGGGTCTGCCCGGGCCCGGGCCCTCTCCCCTCTCCCCCCTACCTGAGAGCCACGCCGCGGGTTGGCTCCGCAGCGGGAGGCCGGCACGGGTGTCCGATTCCTACCTTTCTTGTGTGAGTCGGGCTCGTCTCGTGTGCGTCGGAATCGCCGGTCAGCACGCCGATCGCGCGGCCCTGGCGGCCGGCGGTCACGGCTCACGACACGCCTCGTAGGCGGCGAAACCCCGCCCCCCGCACCACCGCAGGAGCACAGCCATGACCACCCACACCGGCCCCACCACACCGCCCGCAGTGCCGGTACGCGGCGGACCGGTACGCGGCACACCGGTACGCGGCAGACTGGTCCGCGTTCTGCGGGTCGCATCCGCCGTTCTGGCCTCCCTCCTCGCGTTCCTGGTCCTCGCGATCGTCCTGGGCGCGTACGTCCCGGCCGTTCCCAAGGCGGGGGTGATCGGGCCGGTGCTCGGCGGGCAGTACCCGTTCCACATCGCCGCGGTCGCGCTGGTGGGGACCGTGCTCGCCGTGCTGGCCTGGCGGGCCGGGCTGGTGCACTGGGGCCGTACGGTCACCATCATCACGTCGCTGGGCGCGCTGGGGGCGCTGACCATCGGCGGCATCCAGTTCCGGGCCGCGTACGAGGCCGGCGTGGACGTCTCCCTCGGCCAGGTGTTCACCGAACTCGGCTACCCGGCGGCGAAGCCGGACGCGACGAAGACGTACGCCCGCCCCGGGGGCGAGCCGCTGCGCGTGGACGCGTACCTGCCGGAGAGGGCCCCGGACGAGAAGACCCCGGCGGTCGTGCTCGCCCACTCCGGCGGCTTCCACACCTTCGACAAGAGCGACCTGCGCGGCACCGGCCGCTGGCTCGCCGACCACGGCGTCGCGGTCTTCGCCGTCGACTACCGGCTGGCCACCCCCGACCGCCCCACCTGGGACAAGGCCCCGCAGGACCTGGTCTCCGCACTGGGCTGGGTGCAACAGAACGCCGACGCGTACGGGGTCGACGACGCGCGGATCGCGCTCGGCGGCATGTCGGCAGGCGGCACGCTGGCGATGAACGCCGCGTACCGCCTGCACAACGGCGCCATCAAGGCCCCCGACGGCAGCGCCCCGAAGCCCCCGTCCGCCGTGGTCGGTTTCTACCCGGGCACCGACGTCACGCGGATGTGGAAGGAGGACGTGGCCGGCACCCGCAACGCGGCGGAACTGTTCACCGGCGGCACGCCCGAGCAGTACCCGGACCGCTACCGCGAGGTGTCCCCGACCGCCGACATCCGCCCCGGCCTGCCCCGCACCCTGCTCGTGGTCGGCGACCGCGACCGCAGCGCCCGCCCCGAGTCCATCCACGACTTCGGCGACGCGCTCAAGGAGCAGGGCGTCAGGGCCAAGGTCGAGGAACTCCCCTTCGCCGAGCACGCCTTCGACGACGCGTACGGCAGTCTCACCGCCCAGACCAGCCGTCAGATCCTGCTGGACTTCCTGACGGAGGGAGCGCGCTGATCCTGGGGTGGGGTGGGGCGGGGCGGCGTGGGGCGCCTCGTTGTCGGAGGCCGCCGGGAGGCGCCGGGTCCGGGGGCACCGGGTCCGGGGCGGGCGCCAGGTCCGGGGGGCGCCGAGATGCGGATGATCCGGAACCACGAAGCACGGCGGCAGTCACCGAATCGGCGCTGCGCTCGCCCCCACCCGCGCCTGCGTATCGGCATCAGCATTCAGCGGGCGTCATCGGCACAGAACTCAGCCTCGACGGCCGCGTCCTCCAGTTTCTGCTCGCCCCAGTCGCCGTTGCGGTTGATGGTCATGACGTGCCGGCCGTCGGCCGAGGCGAGTGTCCGGGTCGCGGAGCCGGGGATCATGCCGCCGTGGCCCCACGCCCAACAGCCCTCCTTGAGCTGGAAGTGCCGGATGCCGAGGCCGTAGACGTCGTCCGGACCGCCGTGCCCCTTGTCCCCGTCGACGGGGACCGCGTCCAGCAGTTGCCGTTGCTGGGCGGGCGGCAGCAGCTCCCCGGCCAACAGCTTGGACAGGAAGGTGTTCACGTCTCCGGTGGTCGAGATCAGTTGCCCGGCGGAGAAGGCCACCGTGGGGCTGAACTCGGTGACGTCGCGCTCCTTGGCCTGGGGCCCGTCCTCGAACAGGGTGGAGTAGTGCGTCGCGTGCGGTGCGGGCAGCTTGGGCGAGTGGCCGGGGACGTTCGTGCCACGCAGGCCGAGCGGCTTGATGATGCGGCGCTCGACGGCCCGTGCGTAGGTGGAGCCGGTGGCCCGTTCGATGACCATGCCGGCGAGGATGTAGTTGGTGTCGGAGTAGTCCCACCTGCCGGGCTTGCCGGGCCTACTGCCCTGTTCCGGCTGGAAGTTGGGCGGGTGGGCGAGCGCGATGTCCACCAGCTCCCGCGGGGACCACCTGACGTGGCGATTGCGGTCGAACTCGTCCCCCGCGTAACGGGCGCGGAAGCCCTCGTCCATGTTGTAGTCGAAGATGCCGCTCGTGTGGTTGAGCAAATGCCGCAGGGTGATCTTCCCCGGCCGGTACCCCTTGCCGCGCACCACCCCGGGCAGCCACCGAGCCACGCTGTCGTCCAACGACAGCTTCCCCTCCGCTTCCAGCTTGAGCAGCACCGTGGCGGTGAAGGTCTTGGTCACACTGGCGATCCGGAACCTGTCGTGAGGGCTCCGCGCCCGCCCGGAGCCCCGGTCCCCGACCCCGGCCCGACCGTTCCACACCCCGTGCGCGTCCCGCACCTGGGCGATGACGCCGGGGGTGCCCTGCGCGACGATCTCGTCCAGCACGGCCTGCGTCGGCGCGTGGGCCTGGTCCGTCGGGCGTAATCGGGACGCGGACCGGTCCGGCGAGTCGGTCGAAGCGGCGGTGACGGCAAGCGCCCCCAGACCAACGGCGACGACGACCGCAACGGCAACAGCGACGAGTAGACGACGAGACGTTTTCTGATCTCTCATGGGAACAGCTCACCAAGCGGTCGCCCCCCATACCATCGGGAAACGCCCGGAAACAGGTCGGGGAAACGACCTAGGGGCGTGCGCTTCGCAGCGCCAGCAGGCCGGACGGAACAACGCTCCGGAAGACCGCTCGCGCTTCCGGTGACAGGGGGCGCGCCGGGGGGGCACCTGTCCTGCTTCGGCTCACGAAGCCCCGCCCCGCCCCACTCCTGCAAGCACCTCGCTTGCAAAAGTTAGCAAGGCGAGGCAGCATCGCAGGCATGGCAGCACTGAACGTCGGCAACCTCGGCGAGTTCCTGCGGGAGCAGCGGCGTACCGCGCAGCTCTCCCTGCGGCAGCTCGCGGACGCCGCCGGGGTGTCCAATCCGTACCTGAGTCAGATCGAGCGCGGGCTGCGCAAGCCGAGCGCCGAGATCTTGCAGCAGTTGGCCAAGGCGCTGCGGATCTCGGCCGAGACGCTGTACGTGCAGGCCGGCATCCTCGATGCGCGGGATCGGGCCGAGGCCGAGGTCACCAGCGCGATCCTGACCGACCCGACGCTGACCGAGCGGCAGAAGCAGGTACTGCTCCAGATCTACGAGTCCTTCCGCAAGGAGAACGGCATCGGCCCCGAGCAGCCGACCGCCGCCTCGGGCCCCGGCCGGCCCGCGGGGTACGAGGGCTCCGCCGCCGCGGCTGGCGGTGGAGCGCCGGCCGGTGGAGCAGCGCCGCCCGCCGCCCCGTACGCCGCACCCGCCCCCGGCCGCACGCCGGACGTCGCGCCCGGTGGGGGCATAGCCGGCGCCACCGACCGTGGCCCCCAGCCCCGTGTGGATCCGCCTTCCGACCCGGGCGCAGGCCCCGGCCCGACCGCGGCCGGTGACGGCAACCGGGCGCCCGACCCGGCCCCGTACGACGCCTCCGCGGATGCCGCGGCGGGGCCGCCGAGACCAGCCCCACCGGCGCATGGCGACGCCGGCGCGAGCCGCGACGCCGACGCGTCGGGGGCCCGCGGCTCCCACGACGCGCAGTAGCGGCGGGCGCAGCAGACGGCGGGCCCGCGTCGACGCCGGACGACGACGCCCACGGCTGAGCGGCGCACCCCCGGCCCCGGCCCCCACGGCCGGGACGCGCCGACGCGCCGGGCCCAGCCAGCGACCACCCACACCTTCCGCACCACCCCGAGCCAACCGCCGCACCCCGAAAACCACCCCACGACACACCCCACCCCACGACAAACCCCACCAGAGCCAGCAGCACCAGGGCAGAGACCAGTGGCGGAGCGCGTGACAGCGCCGTACGCACTGGCCGATCAGGGAGGACACTCGTCATGGCCATCACCGAAGATCTCCGCAAGCGCATCACCGACCCGACCCCCTTCTACGTGGTGGCCGGCGCCGCCGACCTCGCGGCGGAGAAGTTGAAGGAGGCGCCGGCGCTCATCGACCGGCTCGTCGCCGAGACCCCCGAGCGCATCGCAGCCGTACGAGAGACCGATCCGAAGGCCGTCCAGCAGCGGGTCACCCAGCAGGCGCAGCAGACCCAGGCCAAGCTGACCGAGTTGTTCGGCAGCCTCGACACGGACATCAAGAAGCTCCGCGAGACGGCGCAGGACCTCACGTTGCAGGGGGTGGGGCGGGTCGCCGAGTACGCGGTACGGGCCCGTGACACCTACGACGAGCTGGCCGAACGCGGTCGGGGCGCAGTCCAGAACTGGCGCGGCGACAACGCCGACGACGCGACCGACACCGACGGTCCCGCCGACGCCACGGCCGAGGCCATCGAGGCGCCCGGCGTGGCCACGGCCCGCGACACCAGCCCGCGCCGCACCCGCCCCACGCACCGCATCGCCACCCCGCCCGTCTCCGCTTCCTCTGCTTCCTCTGCTTCGACCAATGGCGTCCGGCCCGTCCGCAAGGCCGGCACCACGCCGCGCCCCGTGGCCCGCCCGGCCGGCGCAGCCGCCCCCACCGGCGGGTCCGCCACGCCGGCCACCCCCGCGCCCGCCACGCCCGGCGCGGCCGAGGCCGCCGCGGACAAGCCCGTGACCAGCAAGGCCACCACGGAGCAGGCCGCCTCCGGCTCGGCCACGGCCGGCGAGACCGTGACCGGCGAGACCACGGCAGGGCAGCCGGCGCCGGAGCAGGACGCGCCCAAGTCCGCGGAGTAGGCGGGCCGTGGAGTAGGCGAATCGGCGGAGCAGCCGGTCCGGGCGCGGGCCCCGGCCCGGGACCGGCGCCCGCCGGGCCGCGCGGCGGATCGGTTCGGCAGGTCGTGACAACGGTCTGGCAGCAGGCCGGGCGTGCACCACGTGCCCGTTCCGCCGTACGGGTACCGTTGCCGCTGACACGCCCGACGGACGCGACGGTCGATCACTACATCTCAGGCGGTGGATGACGTGCTAGTGCAGGGATTCAACGAGCTGATGTTCTGGGTCTCCTGGGGCCTGCTGCTCTTCAGCCTGTTCGCCTTCATCGACGCGGCGATCCGCCGCGAGGACGCGTACCGGGCCGCGGACAAGCAGACCAAGCCCTTCTGGCTGATCCTGCTGGGCATCGCGACGGCGGCCAACCTGTTCCTGTCGGTGATGTCCTTCATCCCGATCATCGGGCTCATCGCGACGATCGTGTACATGGTGGACGCCCGGCCGGCGATCCGGCAGGTCTCCGGCGGCCGTGGGGGTGGCCGCCGCGGCGGCTCAAGCTCCGACGGGCCGTACGGTCCGTTCAACGGCCGCTGACCCCCGCGCCCCCCTTCCGACCGGTCTCCCCGCACCCGCGTGCGCGGACCGGTCAACCGGCCGACCGGCTGCTGGACTGACCAGCGGGCCGACCAGGCCGACCGAGGGCTGCCGGGACCCCGCCCCGCGCCGCCCCACCGGCCACCCACCGGCCCCCCCCTGCCGCTCCCGCCCCGCCTTCCCGCCGGCCACCGCCAACCCGTCCCACCTGCCGCACCTGCCGCACCTGCCGCACAGGGCGTCCGGCCGCCACCGCCCCGCCCACACCGGGCCCGTCGCCCCGACCCCCGTCCGGGCCTGCGCCCCGCGCGCCCACGGCCGGACCCGCCTCCGCCCCACGCGCCCGCGCTCGCCCTCGTACGCGTACGACCCGGCCCCTACCCCCGCCGCCTCGCGCGCGTACCCGCACCGCCCGCCCGCACGCGCGCGCCGCGTCCCGTACCGCCCGCCACGCCCGTACGCCCCTGCCGCGCCCGCCGAAAGGGCGACCCGCCCCGGCCAGCGGCACCCAGCACCGCACCCCCGTACGGCCCGGGCCGCTAGGTCAGGTCAACCGGACGGATCAACCGGACGGGTCGGGTCCGCGCTGCCCAGGAGGAGGACGGCCACGTCGTCCGTCAGCTCGCCGCCGTTGAGTTCGCGCACCCGCATGACGGCCGTGTCCAGCAGCTTCTCGCCGCAGAGGCCGGCCGCGAGGAGGGAGCCGATGAGTTCGACCATGCCCTCCTCGCCCAGCCGGTCCGAGCCCGTGCCGACGTGGCCCTCGATCAAGCCGTCGGTGTACATCAGCAGGCTCCACTCCGCGCCGAGCTCCACCGTCCGGCAGGGCCAGCGGGCTCCGGGGAGCAGGCCGAGGGCGGGGCCGCCGTCCTCGTACGGCAGCAGGGTCGGCGGCTGGCCGGGGCGGGCGAGCAGCGGAGCGGGGTGGCCGGCCAGGAACAGGCCGGCGCTGCGGCCGTCGGGGGCGATGTCCGCCGTGCACAGCGTCGCGAAGATCTCGTCGTCGTCGCGCTCGTGCTCCAGCACCTCCTGGAGGGTGCTCAACAGCGCCTCGCCGCTCAGCCCGGCCAACGTCAGCGCCCGCCAGGCGATGCGCAGCTCGACGCCGAGCGCGGCCTCGTCCGGGCCGTGGCCGCAGACGTCGCCGATCATGGCGTGCACCACGCCGTCGGGGGTGCGCACCGTGTCGTAGAAGTCGCCGCCGAGCAGTGCCCGGCTGCGGCCGGGCCGGTAGCAGGCGGCGAAGCGCAGGTCGGAGCCGTCGAGCAGCGGGGTGGGCAGCAGCCCGCGCTCCAGACGGGCGTTCTCCCGGGCGCGCAGCCGCGACTCGGTGAGCAGCCGGCGGGCGCGGTCGGCGCGCTTGCGCTCCACCGCGTACCGCACGGCGCGGCTGAGCACCCGGTCGTCGAGCTCGTCGCGGAAGAGGTAGTCCTGGGCGCCGACCCGGACCGCCTCGGCCGCGCGCTCCGCGTCCCCCTCGGCGGTCAGCGCGAGCACCGCGTGCCCGGGGGCCATGCGCAGCACCTCGCGCAGCGTCGCCAGCGCGTCATCGCCGTCGGCGTCCGGGCGGCCGGCGCCCGCGCCCTCGTCGTCGTCGGTGGGCCGCGGCAGCGCCAGGTCCAGGACGATGCACTGGGCCTCGTCGGTGAGCAGCCGCTGCGCCTCGGTCAGGTTGCGGGCGGACCTGACCCGCACCGGCTTGCCGTCGGCGTCCGTCAGCTCGGGCATCGTGAGCGCCCCCGAAGGGTCGTTCTCGATCACCAACAGGCTGATCCCGGCCTCCGGAAGCGGGCCTGACGGTACGGATAACGCGGCAGCCGATGCCTCTCGCTGGCGCGGCACGGGTGCGGGTGCCGGTACGGGCATCGCTCCATTTCCTTGTCTCCCCCGAGGCGCAGAACGGCCCGCCCATGGCCGCGGCGTCGCGCCGCCCGCCACGACCGCTGGCCGTGACGCACGGCACGTGCTGCGACCAGCCCATGGTGCGGAGGGGCCGGTGGCCCGCTCGCCAGGCCCCGCCGGCCGCGCGGAGCGGCCTGCGGCAGACAGGCGGTCGGGCCACGGACGACGTGGTGCCGTCCGCACCGGCGAGCGGCCCCGTGTCGCTGGGCGATGGGCCCGGTGTCCCGCCGGTTACTGCCAGCCGACCCTAGCGAACCCGGGCCGTGGAGTGGAATGCCACCCGACCCGCTGGCCAGGGGCATATGCCATGGCCGTACGGGTATGGGCGGGCCGGCCGCGCAGCGGGTACGCGCCAAGCCGGAGCCCGGGCCCGCCCGGCACGCGGGCCGCGCACCGGGCACGGCCGTGACCCCGCCGGGCCCGCGCCGCACCGCCCCGGCCCGCGACCGGCCGGGCGCGCGCCGCGTACCACCCGAGGCTCCGCCCGTACCAGCACGGTCGGCCGCGGCCGGGCGGCGCGCTACTCCTTCGGGGCGTCGGGGCGGACCACGCCGAGGATCTCCATGGAGCCGGCGCCCGCGAGCGTCACATTCCGGCCAGGGCGCGGGGCGTGGACGATGGTGCCGTTGCCCACATACATCCCGACGTGGCTGGCGTCCTTGTGGTAGATGATCAGGTCGCCCGGGCGCAGGTCCTTCAGGTCCACCCGGGTCAGTTGCCGCCACTGCTCCTGCGAGGTGCGCGGGATCGACCGTCCGGCCGCCTCCCAGGCGCGCAGCGTCAGACCCGAGCAGTCGAAGGTGTCGGGGCCCTCGGCGCCCCACTCGTACGCCTTGCCGATCTGGCCGGTGGCGAAGGCGATCGCCCGCTTCGCAGCCGGGGACGTCTCGCTCTCGACGCCGTCGGCGCCCTGCCAGTTCGCCCCGCCGTCCCGACCGGCGCCCACGCCGTCCTGCGCGCCCGCGGCGCCCTTCCCGTCCCCTATGTCCTTGACGTCCTGCGCGGCGCGCGAGCGCAACCACGCCTGCTGCGCCTTGGCCGCCTTCTCCGCCTCCAGCTTGCGCAGCCGCTCCCGCTCCTCGGCGGCGAGCTGCGACTCCAGCTTCTTGGCCGCCTTCAGCTTGGCCTGCACGTCCTTGCGCGCGGCGTCCTTCTGGGTGCGGGTCTGCTCCAGGCGCGTCCACTTGGCCGTCGCGTCCTTGGCGTACCGGTCCAGGTCCGCCTGGGTGCGGGCCAGACTGCCGAGGACGCCCTTGGTGGCGTGCTGCCCCTTGCGGGCCAGCGCCACCCCGTCCAAGAACGCCTCCGGGTCCGCGTTGAGGAGCACGTGCGCCTCGGGCGGCAGCCCGCCGTTGCGGTACTGCGCCCGGGCCATCGCCCCGGCCTGCCGGCGCAGCGCGGCCATCTCCCGCTTCGCCGCGGAGACCGAGGTGGCGATGCGGTCGAGCTGCTTCTGCTGGGTGCGCTGCCGCTCCGCCGCCAGGTTGTACGCCTCGGTGGCGCGCTCCGCCTCCTGATACAGCGCCTCCACCCGGCGGTGGACCTCCGCGAGCTCCGCCGCGCTCCGCGGCTTCGCCGGCTTCGGCCGGTCGGGGGCGGCCAGCGCCACCCCGGGGGTGACCGCCACGCCGGCCAGCGCACAGACCAGGGCCGTGGCCGCCACGACGCCGCGCCCGCGGCCCCCGCCGTCGCCCCGCCCGCCCCTCTCTCGTCCCCGTCGCACCGACCGACCTCCCTCTCCTGCGTTCTCCGGGTCCATCTGGGTGTTCTCCGCACGCCCTGCCCTGCGCCCTGCCCGCTCTACCTGCCGCGCCCGTCCTGCCCTGTCCGTCCCACCTGCTCCGCCCGCGCTGTGCGCCTCGCCTGCCGCCCTACGCGCTCCGCCTGCCGCCGTGCGTGTCGTACGTACGCGTCTGTACGTGCCTACCGCGCCCCGCCCGCCCCACGCCTCCCACCTGCTCTGACGCGCCCTGCGTGCTCGGCGTTCCTTGCAGTCGGCCCTCTCTGCGCCCGACCCGCGCCCCGCGACTACCGCGGTGGTACGGCCCGAAAGCACCAGGGCCAAGCCCCGGCCCCGCCCCGAGCACGGCGCTCGCCCCCCCGACCTGCCGCAGCGAAGCCCCCGTCGCAGCCGCGCCACAGCCCCGCGCCAAGGCCCCACCACAGCCCCGTGCCGAAGCCACCCGCAGCCCCGCACCGGCCGGCCCCGCGCCGCAGCACTTTGCGGACCTACTGCCACGTAACGCCGGATCGTGCCACGCCACGGCCGCGAGCGACAGGGCTGTGGACGAGCACGCTCCGTCCTGCGCCCGCCGTCCCCCACACGACCCCCACCCAACCGACGGCCCTCAGTTTTCACACGGACCACACACATCACTTAGGCCATTTAGAGCCCAACCAACCCGCGCATCCCTGAAACCCCACGCCGTACGCGTAGTCACTCAAGCCCCAGCGCACCACTAGCGCCGCACCGCCCCACGGCCACCCCCACACCAGCAAAGGGCCAGCTCAGCACCGCTGAACCACCGCCGACATCAGCACCCCGGGGTAGGCCACCACACTGACGGGTGAGGTTCACCCTCCGTTCACTCACGCCCTTCAGCGGCTTCACCTGATCTGCCTAATTTCGGCCTTACACGGTGCGCGACGCACCCACCAATGCGCGCCGCACGCAGCAGTTACTCACACAGTCCTGCTACGAACCTCGAACCTCTTCGCACGCCGTCCCCACCGGCGGCTCCTGGAAGGAACTCCCGAAAGTGAAGCTTCAGCGCAAGAACCGGCTTCGCGCCATTGCCGCCGGTGCTCTCGCCGTGTCCGGTGCTCTGGTCCTCACAGCGTGCGGCTCGGACGACAACAGCGACTCGAACGGCGGCGACACCAAGAAGCCGGTTGCCGGTTCGATCAAGTGCGAGGGCGACGGCAAGCTGCTCGCCTCCGGCTCGTCCGCGCAGCGCGACGCCATGGACCTGTGGGTCAAGAACTTCGGCAGCGAGTGCAAGGACATCAGCGTCAACTACAAGGGCACCGGCTCGGGCGCTGGCATCCAGGAGTTCCTCCAGGGCAAGACCCAGTTCGCCGGTTCCGACTCGGCGCTGAAGCCCGAAGAGGTCGAGACGTCGAAGAAGGTCTGCAAGTCCGGCCAGGGCATCAACCTGCCGATGGTCGGCGGCCCGATCGCGATCGGCTTCAACGTCGACGGCGTGGACAAGCTGACGCTGAACGCCGAGACGATCGCGAAGATCTTCGACTCGAAGATCAAGAAGTGGAACGACGAAGCGATCGCCAAGCTCAACCCCGACGTCAAGCTCCCCGACCTGAAGATCCAGGCGTTCCACCGCTCGGACGACTCGGGCAGCACCGACAACTTCACCAAGTACCTCAAGGCCGCCGCGCCGCAGGCGTGGCCCTACGAGCCGGCCAAGGCGTGGGCGGGCGAAGGCGGCGGCTCCGCTGACGGCTCCTCCGGTGTCGCCTCGCAGGTCAAGCAGGTCAACGGTGCGATCTCGTACTACGAGCTCTCGTACGCCGCCTCCAACGGCACCAAGACCGTCGACCTGGACACCGGTTCGGGCACCCCGGTCCAGGCCACCGTCGAGAACGCCTCCAAGGCCATCGCCGAGGCGAAGATCGTCGGCACCGGCAAGGACCTGGCCCTGAAGCTCGCCTACGACACCAAGGCCGCGGGCGCGTACCCGATCACCCTGGTCACGTACGAGATCGCCTGTGACAAGGGCAACGACCCCAAGAGCCTGACCGCTCTGAAGTCCTTCCTCGGCTACACCTCCAGCGAGGCCGGCCAGAGCTCGCTGAAGGAGCTGGGCTTCGCCCCGCTGCCGGCGGAGGTCGCCACCAAGGTCCGCGACACCGTCGCCTCCCTCTCCTAACCCCGAGCGCGGCTGGTCCCACCGGACGGCCCGCACCCCACCCGGGGTGCGGCGCCGGCCGGGGCCAGCCGCGCCTTCCGGTGCACCGCCGCGCCAGGAGTCGTACCCGGACTCCGCAGACCGGAGAAACACATGGACATAACACCCACCTCCCCCACCAGCCCACCACCTGAGAAGCAGCCGCCGCTCGCGGCGGACAAGACCAGCCTGACCAAGGGCGGCAAGGGCAAGGCCACCCGCCCCGGCGACCGGATCTTCCTCGGCCTCTCCCGCGGTTCCGGCATCACGCTGCTGGTCGTCATGGCCGCCATCGCCGTCTTCCTGACCGTCCGGGCCGCCTCGGCGCTCAACAAGAACACGGGCAACTTCCTCACCACCTTCGAGTGGAACGCGGAGCTGCCCGACCCGAACTTCGGCATCGCGGTCCTGCTCTACGGCACGGTCATCAGCGCGATCATCGCGATGGTCATCGCGGTCCCGGTGGCCGTCGGCATCGCGCTGTTCATCTCGCACTACGCCCCGCGCGCCATCGCCTCGCCGCTGGGCTACGTGATCGACCTGCTCGCCGCCGTCCCCAGCATCATCTACGGCCTGTGGGGCGCGCTCTTCCTGGTTCCGCACCTGGAGGGGCTGTACAAGTGGTTCGACGACTACTTCGGCTGGACCGGCATCCTGGAGTACAACGACGGCACGCCGCGGTCGCTGTTCACCATCGGCATCCTGCTCGCGATCATGATCCTGCCGATCATCACGAGCGTCAGCCGTGAGGTCTTCCTCCAGGCCCCGAAGATGCACGAGGAGGCGGCGCTCGCGCTCGGCGCGACCCGCTGGGAGGTCATCCGGATGTCGGTGCTGCCGTTCGGCCGCTCCGGCATCATCAGCGCCTCCATGCTCGGCCTCGGCCGCGCGCTCGGCGAGACGATGGCCGTCGCCACCGTGCTCTCCACCAGCTTCGACATCCAGACCAGCCTGCTCGACGGCGGCGGCGGCACCATCGCCCAGAACATCGCGAGCGGCTTCAAGGAGGCCGACGACACCGGCCGTGACGCGCTCATCGCCTCCGGCCTGGTGCTCTTCGTGCTCACCCTCCTGGTCAACGGCGCCGCCCGGCTCATCGTCGCGCGCCGCAAGGAGTACTCGGGGGCCAACGCATGAGCCACCTGATCCCGGCCCACCGGCCGCAGACGGACCAGCCCACCGCACCTTCGCGCCGTGCGGGCGCAGTGATCATCGAAAGGTGCGGGGCATGAGCAACACCACCGTGCAGAAGGTGACCGACGCGAGCACGCCACGCTCCTCCAGGCTGTACCAGCCGCGGCTGCCGTTCTGGTCCCCGATCGCGCTGATCGTCCTCTCCGTCGGGCTCGGCTGCGGCATCGGCCTCGCCGCCGACCTGGACAGCAAGATCCAGTGGGGCCTGATATCGGCCCTCCTCTTCGTCCTCATCACCTTCGGCCTCACGGCCCGGGTCGAGGGCAAGCGGCAGGCGAAGGACCGGCTGGCCACCAGCCTGGTCTGGGTCTGCTTCATCCTCGCGGTCATCCCGCTGGCCTCGCTGATGTACGAGACCATCAAGCGCGGCACCAAGGTGCTGGACGGCGCCTTCCTCAGCCACTCGATGAAGGGCACCCAGAACGTCCTGCCGGGCGGCGGCATCTACCACGCCATCATCGGCACCCTGGAGCAGGTCGGCATCGCCACCCTGATCGCCGCCCCCATCGGTCTGCTGACCGCCGTCTACCTGGTCGAGTACGGCCGCGGCAAGCTCGCGAAGGCCGTCACCTTCTTCGTCGACGTCATGACCGGCATCCCCTCGATCGTCGCCGGTCTGTTCATCCTCAGCCTGTGGATCATCATCCTGGACTTCGGTTACTCGGGCTTCGCCGGCTCGATGGCGCTCGCCATCCTGATGATGCCGGTGGTCGTCCGCTCGACCGAGGAGATGCTCAAGCTCGTACCGAACGAGCTGCGCGAGGCATCGCTGGCGCTCGGTGTGCCCAAGTGGCGCACCATCCTTAAGGTGGTCCTGCCGACCTCGATCGGCGGCATCACCACCGGCGTCATGCTCGCCGTCGCGCGCATCGCGGGTGAGACCGCCCCGATCGTCCTGCTGGTCTTCGGCAACCCGGCGATCAACAACAGCCCGTTCGAAGGCGAGCAGTCCTCACTGCCCTTCTACATCTACGAGCAGTGGGCGAACGGCAACGAAGCGTCGTACGACCGCGCCTGGGCCGCGGCCCTGGTGCTCATCGCCTTCGTCATGATCCTGAACCTGGTCGCTCGCGGCATCGCCCGTTGGAAGGCCCCGAAGACCGGCCGCTGAGGCCCCGTATTCCGGCTCCGCCCGCGGGGTCGACGTAGAAAAGAAGTGATTCACATGGCCAAGCGCATCGACGTCAGCGGCCTCACCGCGTACTACGGCTCGCACAAGGCCATCGAGGACATCTCGATGACCGTGGAGCCCCGCTCCGTGACCGCCTTCATCGGCCCCTCCGGCTGCGGCAAGTCCACCTTCCTGCGCACCCTCAACCGCATGCACGAGGTCACCCCCGGCGGTCGGGTCGAGGGCAAGGTGATGCTGGACGACGAGAACCTCTACGGTGCCGGCGTCGACCCGGTCTCCGTGCGCCGCACAGTCGGCATGGTCTTCCAGCGCCCCAACCCGTTCCCCACCATGTCGATCTTCGAGAACGTGGCGGCGGGCCTGCGCCTGAACGGCTCGTACCGCAAGAGCGAGCTCAACGACATCGTGGAGCGCTCCCTCAAGGGCGCCAACCTGTGGAACGAGGTCAAGGACCGGCTCAACAAGCCCGGCTCCGGCCTCTCCGGCGGTCAGCAGCAGCGACTGTGCATCGCCCGCGCCATCGCGGTCGAGCCCGAGGTGCTGCTGATGGACGAGCCGTGCTCGGCGCTCGACCCGATCTCCACCCTCGCCATCGAGGACCTGATCGGCGAGCTCAAGGAGCGCTTCACGATCGTCATCGTGACGCACAACATGCAGCAGGCCGCCCGCGTCTCCGACCGCACGGCCTTCTTCAACCTGGCGGCGATAGGCCAGCCCGGCAAGCTCATCGAGATCGACGAGACGGAGCGCATCTTCGCCAACCCGTCCGTCCAGGCGACCGAGGACTACATCTCCGGCCGCTTCGGCTAAAGAGCCCGACGCCCGCCCCGGGGCAGCGACCCCGGGGCGGACCGAGATAGAGCAGCTTTGCGGTGCTGCATGGCGGTGCCACCGCAAGGCGATGGGCCCGCCCCCTGGCTCCCGGGGGGCGGGCCGCCCCATCCCCACACCTTCCGCCCCACACCGGGGCACCCGCCCGACGCCGCACGGCAGGGGCCCGGCCCACGACGGGCCGGTTGTCGGACCTGATGGACCTGATGTGATGCGGCAGCCGTACGACACGGATCAGGCCGTACGGGTACGTGGCAGCGCACGGCGACGCGCGGCGGGCGCGGCAGACACGGCGACGCACGGCGGACGCCGGTCACCAGCGCAGCAGACGTGGCGGGCGGATCGCCGTTGGTCGGGGGCGCGGCGTCCGTCAGGGCGCGGCGTCAGCCGAAGGCGAGCTGGACGATCCAGTAGCTCACGGCGGCCACCGCCGCCGCGGCGGGCATGGTGATGAACCAGCCCACGATGATGTTCTTGGCCACGCCCCAGCGGACCGCGTTGACCCGCTTGGTGGCGCCCACGCCCATGATTCCCGAGGTGATCACGTGCGTGGTGGAGATGGGCGCGTGGAACATGAACGACGCGGTGTACATCACGGAGGCCGCGGTCGTCTCGGCCGCGAAGCCCTGCGGCGGGTCGAGCTCGATGATCCGGCGGCCGAGCGTACGCATGATGCGCCAGCCGCCCGCGTACGTGCCCAGCGAGAGCATCAGCGCACAGACGATCTTCACCCAGGTCGGGATCGGGTCGCCGGCGTCCTCCACATCGGCGATGACCAGCGCCATCACCACGATGCCCATGGTCTTCTGGGCGTCTTGCAGACCGTGGCCGAGGGCCATGCCGGCCGCCGAGACGGTCTGCGCGATGCGGAAGCCGCGCTTGGCCTTGTGCGGGTTGGCCTTCCGGAACATCCACATGATCGCGACCATCACCAGATAGCCGAGGACCAGGCCGACGACCGGCGAGACGAACATCGGGATGACGATCTTCTCGATCACCCCGGACCAGATGACATCGATGCCGCCGGCCAACGCGGCACCCACCATGCCGCCGAACAGGGCATGCGAGGAGGAGGACGGCAGGCCGAAGTACCAGGTGATGAGGTTCCACGCGATCGCCCCGACCAGCGCGGCGAAGAGGATGCCCATCCCCTTGTCGCCCTCGGGCGTGTCGATGAGCCCTTCACTGACGGTCTTGGCGACCCCACTGCCGAGGAAGGCACCGGCCAGGTTCATCACCGCGGCCATCGCCAGCGCGGCGCGCGGCGTCAGGGCCCGGGTGGACACCGAGGTGGCGATGGCGTTGGCGGAGTCGTGGAAGCCGTTCGTATACGTGAAAAAGAGCGCGACCCCGATGGTCACGACGAGCGCGAAGGTGTCCACCGGGGGTCAGGACTCCTTGACCGCGATGGTCTCGACGGTATTGGCGACGTGCTCGAAGGCGTCGGCCGCCTCCTCAAGCACGTCGACGATCTGCTTGAGCTTGAGCACGTCCATCGCGTCGTACTTGCCGTTGAACAGATGGGCCAGGAGCTTGCGGTGGATCTGGTCGGCCTGGTTCTCCAGCCGGTTGACCTCGATCCAGTACTCCGTGAGGTTGGTCATGGTGCGCAGGTTCGGCATGGCCTCGGCGGTCAGCTCGGCGGCCCGGGCAAGCACCTCGATCTGCTGCTCGACGCCCTTCGGCAGCTCTTCCACCTGGTAGAGGACGACCAGGTCGACCGCCTCCTCCATGAAGTCCATGATGTCGTCGAGCGAGGAGGCGAGGCTGTAGATGTCCTCGCGGTCGAACGGCGTGATGAAGGACGAGTTGAGCTGGTGGAAGATCGCGTGGGTCGCATCGTCACCCGCGTGCTCCGCCGCCCGCATGCGCTCGGCGATCTCGGCCCGCGCGGAGGAGTCCGCCCCGAGCAGTTCCATGAGGAGCTTGGAGCCGGTCACGATGTTGTCCGCAGATGCGGCGAACATGTCGTAGAAGCTCGTCTCCCTGGGGGTCAGACGAAAGCGCACTGGGGCATCCTCTGGGTGCAGCGGATTCGGTCTCGTTGATGCTAGGCACAACATCCGGCCATGGCTAACCGGCATTCCACCAGTGTCGCCTATCGGGCAGAGTGCCTATAACGGGGCCCGGCCGCCATCAGCGCCATTCGATACCATGTACCCCGTAGGGGTATATGCGACTCTCACCCGTTCGGAAGGACGCCATGACGACGACGGCAGCCGACAGCGGGGCCGCCCGCGATGGCGACCAGCCCCAAGCTCCCAGCGACGCCCTGCCCGCCGCCACCTCAGCCGAAACCGACGAGGTCACGGCGGCGACGCAGGTCACAGTGTCCCGCGCGGACGACGCCGGGGACCAGACCCGCGACACCACCTCGTCCTGCGCGGCCCACGGAGCGGGGGCGGCGCACGGCGCGGCCGGCAGCCCGCCCGGCCCGCACGGCTACGCCAAGCAGCGGGACCAGCACCTGAAGCGGCTGCGCCGGATCGAGGGCCAGATCCGTGGCCTGCAACGGATGGTCGACGAGGACGTGTACTGCATCGACATCCTCACCCAGGTGTCGGCCAGCACGAAGGCGCTCCAGTCCTTCGCACTGCAACTGCTCGAAGAGCACCTGCGGCACTGCGTCGCGGACGCGGCGGTACGGGGCGGCGACGAGGTGGACACCAAGGTCGCCGAGGCGTCCGCCGCCATCGCCCGACTGCTGCGCACCTAGGGCGGCGTGCCGCGCGGCGCCCGGCCCGGGCGCCGCGCGCCCCGGACGGTCCGGGCGCCGCACCGCCGGCGCCCATCGGTCCCGCACCCCGCATCGGCCCGTCCGTCGCCGCGCGCCGTGACGTCGTACGCGCCGCCGGGAGGGGGCCGTGTCGCGCCAGCCGCGCCGCCGGACGGCTCACGGCGGCCGGTGACCGACCCCCTGGCCACGCTCGGGAAGGGGCTCGGGCCCGGGGTCGCGGGCGGCCTCGGGCGCGGGTTCGGAAGTGGCGGGATTTGATCGGTCCACATGGACGCGCAAGACGGCGTCGATGTGGGCCGCGCTCATGCGCTCGGCGTCCACGCTCGACGCCGCGATCATCAACTCGCCGTAGAGGTCGATCTCGACGAGGGCCACATGGTCCGAGACCGACGAGCCCTGACGCGCCACCATGTGTGTCACCTCCTTCGAGCGCCGACCGGGCGGTCGGCGACGCCACCGACGTCGCGGCCGGCTTCACCGACGTCGTAGCCGGCGATCCAGCGTAGGGACAGGCACACACCGCGCACATGGCACGGATGGGTCATTTCCATGGGGCAAGCCCCCTCACGGAACTAATTCTTCGGCGAGTCGACCGCACCCGCATAGATATCCGCGGGTTTGGGAGTGTGCAGGGCGATCGGCGCGCCAAAGCCGTACAACTCGGTCGTCGAGACCACGTCGGTCTCCCGGTGCTGGCCGCCGGCGGTGTTGGTCATGGTGAACCGGTGGCGGATCTTGCGCAGCCGGCCCCGGGCGTCGAGGAAGGCGTCGAAGCGCACCGCGTCGGTGGCGAACCCCCTGGCCGCGGCCCGCAGCACGCCGCGCGCGTACGGTTCGGCGGCCCGGGCGGCGGCGCGCAGATCGGCGACGCCCCGGTAGTGCCAGAGCCCGCCGCGGCCCTGGGCCGGTCGCCCCACGACGCTCACCTGCCGCGCGCCGCGCAGGAGTTGGGCGGCCACCAGTGGATCGGTTGCGCCCCCGCTGACCAGGTTGCCGTCCGCCACCCGGGTGCTGTCGACGCGCAACCAGCGGTCGCTCGGCACCCCGGCGCCGCGGTTGAACATCAACAGTTCGGCGGGGGCGAGGAGCTCGATGATCGGCCGCTGCTCCGCCGCACCCACCGCGTCCCTCGGCGGCACGACCCGCAGCCGGCCCCTGCGGGCAGCGAAGTCGTAGCCGCCGCTGCCCTCGATGGCGACCCGGGTCGCGCCGGCATCGGTCTGCACCGAGGTGCGCATCCGTGCGCTGCCCGCCTGCGCGAGCGCCCCCGCGGCGTCCCGCAGCGCCGTCGGCGCGGCGCCGACCTCGCGCTCGGCGGGCTCGTCCGATGCCTGTTCGGGC
>NZ_JBLIWA010000046.1:98554-107509 GCF_047525675.1 Streptomyces sp. 796.1
CCCCCCCCCCCCCCCCCCCCCCCCCCCGTCCGCGGCGCCGTCGGCATCCCACTCGTCAGCCACCCGCTCCTGCGCGAGCGACCCGTCGCCCGCCTCTGACGTGGTACGCGACGAGCACCCGGCCGTGGCCACCAGCGTGACGACGAGGCCGCCCGCAACGGCGGCGACCGCACCGCCACCACACCGGTGCCGCCGCACCTGCACCCGGACCGATCTCTGGACCCTCATCGACGTCCGACCCCCTGACCGTTGTCGCGCCCGATACCCCGTGCGTCGCGCCGTACCGTCCGCACCCGCTCGGAGCCGGCGCGATCCGTGGCAAGGAGACGACGGTGAAATATGTTCCGTTCAACGATCGCCCCTACGGGCCGTCACGGGCCGGTAGCGTGGATGCGTGCCTCAGTTCGGTTCTGAAGAACACGAGACGACCACCACGGAAACGGGCGCCTTCTGTCTCGCCCGCTGTTCCTGCGGCTGGCTGGGCCCGGCCCGCAGGGCACGTTCCCGGGCGCGTACGGACGCGGACCTCCACCTCGCGGCACTGGTCGAACAGCCCGCGGCCACCGCCCCACCACCCGAACCCAGCCGTTAGCCCCGCCCGCCACGCTCCTTCGCCGCGCCGTTCGCCGGGTCCGTCCCTCAGGCCTCTCCGCCGGGCGGCTGGGCCTGCCCGGCGGCGTACCGCCGGGGTTGCCGCGTACGTGCGCGTACGGACGCGCGAGCCGCGAGAACAGAGCAGACGTGTACGTGCGTGTGGCCGGACGCGTGCGGCAGGCAGGTGCGTCCGGGCAGGCACGCGCGCAGGGCGTACGGGCAGGCGCGAACGGGCCCCGGCCCCGCACCGGCCGGCCCCGCACCGGCCGGCCCCGCACCCGCCGGGTCCGCCCCGCTCCCCCGGCATCCCCGAGCCCCGCCGCCCCGACATCCCGGCCGAAAATGTCATGAACGCGTCCGGCTTCTGGCCCCGCGGCCCCGGTGAAGGAACCGCCACCCGCCCTGCGCCCTCTGTAGGAGAGGGCCACGACAAGCAGCGGAGGGGCAGGATGGACAGGCGCACACTGCTGGCAGCAGGCACCGGGTTGGCCGCGACGGCCGCCTGGGGCGTCGCCTGCGACGACGACACCAGCCGGGCGGCCTCGCGCGGCAGCGGCGAACCCGCGACCAGCGCCACCCGCGGCAGCGCCCCGGCGGCCACCCGCTCGGCAGCGGCCGGCGCGGGCCGGCCGAAGCCGGCCGACTGGACCGCGCTCGGCAAGGGCCTGCGCGGCGGTCTGATACGCCCGGCCGACGCCGACTACGCCCAGGCCCGCAAGCTCTACAACACCCGCTTCGACCACCAGCGCCCGGCCGCCATCGCGTACGTGGCACACTCCTCGGACATCACCGAGTGCCTGGCCTTCGCCCGCCGGCACGGCACCCCCGTCGCCATCCGCAACGGCGGCCACAGCTACGCCGGCCACTCCGGCGGCACCGGCCGGCTGATCATCGACGTCTCCCGACTGAAGACGATCCGCACCGGCGCCGGCACCGCCACCATCGGCGCGGGCGCCAAGCTCATCGACGTCTACACCCAACTCGGCGCGCACGGCGTCACCCTCCCCGCCGGCTCCTGCCCCACCGTCGGCATCTCGGGGCTGACCCTCGGCGGCGGCCACGGCGTGGTCTCCCGGGCGTACGGGCTCACCGCCGACAGCCTCATCGGCGCCACCGTCATCACCGCGGACGGCAAGACCGTACAGACCGCGAAGGACCGCGAGGCGGACCTGTTCTGGGCACTGCGCGGCGCGGGCAACGGCAACTTCGGCGTCGTGACCGAACTCCGCTTCCGCACCCACAAGGCGGCGCCCGGCGTCAGCGCGTACCTCACCTGGCCCTGGTCGAAGGCGGCGGCCGTGCTCCGCGCCTGGCAGGAGTGGGGGCCGGCGCAGCCCGACGAGATCTGGTCGGCGATCCACTTCTCGGCCGCCCCCGGCCGCACCCCGACCCTCTCCGTCAGCGCCTTCTCCCTCGGCACCTACGGCGACCTCCAGAACGCCCTGGACCGGCTCGCCGACCGGGCCGGGGGCAGCGCCCGCAGCGTCAGCCTGCGCCGCCGCGGCTACCTGGACGCCATGCGGATGTACGCCGGCTGCGCCACCAAGAGCACCGCCCAGTGCCACCTGCCCGGCGCCACCCCGGGGCGCACGGCGGCCGGCACGCTCCAGCGGGAGACCTACGGCGCCCGTTCCGACTTCTTCGACCGCTCGCTCAGCCAGCAGGGCGTACGCACCCTGCTGGACCAGGTGGAGCGGTACGGCAGGTCCCGCGGGGACGGCGCCGTGACCATCGCCCTGACCGCGCTCGGCGGGGCCGTCAACCGGGTCGCGCCGCTGGCCACCTCGTTCGTCCACCGCCGGTCGCGGATGCTGGCGCAGTACACCGCCTCCTGGCCGGCCGGCCGTACCGGCAGCGCGCAGACCGCCTGGCTGGACGGCGCGCACACGGCCATGCGCCGCCATGCCTCCGGCGCCGCCTACCAGAACTACGCCGACGCGGGTTTGAAGGACTGGCGCACCGCGTACTACGGCGCCGCCGCCGGCCGACTGACCACCCTCAAGAAGCGCTACGACCCGGGCCGGCTGTTCTCCTTCCCGCAGGGGCTCTAGCCCGGCCCCGCCCCGCAGCGGCCGGACGCCCGCCGGTGCCACAACGCGGCGCGCCCCCACGCCCCGGGAACGGGGCGCGGGGGCGCGGGGCGAGTGGATCGCGGCGGGCCACGACGGAGCGCGGTGGTGGCGCGGTGGAACGGCGGCGCGCGCGATCCGGCCTCAGGCCGCCAGGTCGCTGTCCCGTCGCTTGTCGCTGACCTGGGTGACGGTCGGGCCGGCGGTGGGGTGCTGCTCGGTGGAGACGGTGACGCCGGTGGCCGGCCGGTGGCTGCGGCCACCGTTCGCCCGCACCAGCCAGCCGACCCGCGAGTCGGCCACCGCGCTGGCCAGCGGCGTCAGCAGCATCATGGCCAGCGGGGCGAGCAACAGCGCGACGGCCGTGCCGAGCGCGAAGCCGCCCACCACGTCGGTCGGGTAGTGCACGCCCATGTAGACCCGGCAGAAGCCCGCGACCAGCGCGATGAACAGGGCGAAGACCCCGTACTTGCGGTTGACCATGAAGATCGCGACCGCGATGGCGGCGACGAGCGTGGCGTGGTCGCTGACGAACGAGTAGTCACTCTTGCCGTCCACCAGGGCCACCACCCGCTGGTGGTCCTTGAACGGGCGGGGCCGCTCCACGAAGTTGCGGATCGGGATGTTGGCCAACAGGGCGATGCCGGCGGCGAGCGGGGCCCACAGCAGACCGGCGGTGGCGCTCGCCGCGTCGCTGCGCTTGCGCGCGCTCCACCACGCGCCGAACAACAGCGCGACCAGCGCGAAGACGACCCCGAACTCGCCGACGAACTCCATCACACGGTCGCACCAGTGCGGCGCGTCCCGTGCCCAGCCGTTGATGTCGTAGAGCAGGCTGACATCCGGGTTCGAGCCCTCCCTGACCTCTGCTGCCCAGGGGGACTCCACTGCGAGTCCAGCCATCTGCCGCGGCCCCTTATCTGTGTGCCCGTCACGCCCGTCGCTGCATGCAACTGGCCGCCCCCGCAGTCCTTCAACCCAGTCTGCTGCTATTCCACTCGAAGGAAACGCCTGTGTGGGGCAACACGTTCCACTCTCCACCCAACGATCACCAGGACGTTATCGAAGGGTGACCCATCGTCGCAGCTCAGAAAGTCGGCATCACGCAGGGTTCCGGCCACGCCACGCCCCGAAAAGTGCCCGTGATCGGCTTCCGCTCCGTTGCCCGAACCGGTCCGGGAGGCGGCTGTCGACCGGTCAGGAGGCCGCCCGCTCCTGGGGAGTGGGGAGCGCATTCGCGCCATCTTTGGTGACCCGGGTCGCCCCGATGTAGTCCGGCGAATCGATGTCGTCGTAACGGATCACCGCGCCGGTGTACGGAGCATTGATCATCTTGCCGCCGCCGACGTAGATCCCGACGTGGTGGATGGACCGCGGGTCCTGGAGGTCGTACGCGAAGAAGACGAGGTCGCCCGGTTGGAGTTCGTCGCGACTGGGGTGCGGCCCGGCGTTCCACTGGTCGTTGGCGACGCGCGGCAGTTCGATGCCGACGGTGGCGTACGAGGCCTTCGTCAGCCCCGAGCAGTCGAACCGCCCGTCCTGGTCCGGCGTCCCGTTGCCGCCCCACAGGTAGGGCGTGCCGAGCTGCTTCTGTGCGAAGTAGATCGCCGCAGCCGCCTGCTTGGACGCGGCGACCGGCCGGGTCGGCGCCGCGAAGCTCTTGGCGAGGGTGGTGATCCGCTGCACGTAGTTCTGCGTCTCGTTGTACGGCGGCACCCCGTTGTACTTGATCACGGCGTACGAACCGGCGTTGTAGGAGGCCAACATGTTGTGCGTGGGGTCGCCCGGCACGCCCTTGACGTACTTGGCCAGCGCGCAGTCGTACGCGGCGGCGGACGGGATCGCGTCCGCCGGGTCCCAGATGTCGCGGTCCCCGTCACCGTCGCCGTCCACCCCGTACGCGTCCCAGGTGCCGGGGATGAACTGCGCGAGGCCACGCGCGTTGGCCGGGCTCACGGCCTTCGGGTTCCAGCCGCTCTCCTGGTAGAGCTGCGCGGCGAGCAGCGCCGGGTTGATGGCCGGGCAGCGGTTGCCGTGCTGCTCCACCAGCTGCGCGTACTCCGCCGGCACGGCCCCCTCCACGAGCCGCACGGAACCGCCCGAGCCGCCGCCCGGGAGCTTGCTGGCGACCATGTACGTGGCCAGGACGAGCAGGGCGACGAGGGAAAAGGACAGCCCCATACCGATGCTGACAGCGAGCCAGGCCTTCTTTCGCACCGGGCCATCCTCCCCCATCCGGCGGTCACATGGACATGGTGGGCACGGTACGACGGCGCCCGCCACCTTGGCGAGAGGGCGTCTGACGTCCACCGATGCACGGCGGGAGCACACGGGTGGAGGCATGCGTCACACGACCGGGCCGGCCCGCGGACCGGTCTACGAACGATGAACGGCGGCCGGCGGGCGGCGGGCGGCCCGGCCGGGCGTGGGTGCGCTGCGGCGGTGAACCTGCCGGTCCCGGGGGGGGGCGTCGGCCCGGCCCTCGTGCGGACCGCCGGCGGCTCCGGTCGGCTCCGGTCGGCTCCGGTCGGCTCCGGTCGGCTCCGGTTGCTCACCGCGCTCCGGCCGGCCCCACCGGGCCACGGGCCGCCGTCGGGTGGCTCCCGGCGGCCGGTGTGCGACTGCCGCCCCGCCGGCCCCGGCTACAGTCCGACTCACGGCCGTACGCCACCGATCCGTACGGCGTCACCGGCGGCCGGCGCACCACCCCACGCCCCGTCACCACCCCACCAGCACCCGCGACAAGGACGCCGCCATGGACCTGGAGCAGCTCGACTGGCAGCCCGCCGTCCCCGAGGGCGAGGACCCGCCGGAGTACCTGGAGGTGGCCGCGGGACCGGACGGCCGGATCTACCTCAGGGAAAGCCGCAACCGGGACGAGGTGGTCATCACCACCCCGCCGAAGTGGGAGGCGTTCATCAAGGGTGTCAAGGCCGGGGAGTTCGACGGCTTCGTCGAGTGAGGGCACGGCCGCGGCTGGGGGCACGCCGCCGCAGTGGTCGACGGCTCCCGGGGCGCCGCGGCCGTACGGGACCGGCCAGGACCGGCCGGCGAGCGGCCCGTACGAGTGACACAGAACGAGCCACGGTTCCGCGACAGCGCTCCCCTCACCCACCACCACCGACCAGGTCCACACCAGCCCGGCAGCGGAACGTGACGGAACCTCACGACGCGCAAAGCAGAGCGTGACGAGAACCGAAGCCGTCGACGCCTCGTCTCACTCACTGCACCCGGCTTGATCGCAGGTCAGGGCGGCGGTGGCCGGATCAGATACAAGATCCGCCAAGAAATGCCGCCAAATCGACATGCGACAGTGGCAACTTCAGCGAAGATAGAGGCTGACCCGTGCCGTGCGGCAACGGGCACACAACAACCCATAAGGGGCGGTGAGTTCACATGTACTTGGCAGCCGAAAAAGGCGACATCACCACCATCATCGGCGGAATCGCCCCCGACTGGGGGCCTTTCGGAAGTTTGGGTAACGAAGCACGCATCATGATCGAGGTCGTGATGGCCGTATCCATTCTGCTGTGCCTCGGCATCGCGATCTGGGGCGCGGCCAAGCAGCGCATCGGAGCGACGGCCCTGCGTGACACGTTCAGCGCCGAGCAGGGCAAGGGCCTGATCGTCGCTGGCCTGACCGGCGTCTTCATCATCGGTTCGCTCGGCACGCTCTTCACCATCGTGTACGGCATGGCCGTCTAGCCCCTCGTCCCACCCGTGCGGCGCCGCGCGCGCCGCACGTCAGCGAGCGTCGGGCCGCCACCGAGCCCGTCGCCGCGAAGGCCCACCCGTCCTCCCCCGCCCGCCTCCACCTCCCGACCGACCACCGTTCACCCCTCCCTCCCCACGAGGCCGCTCGCTGATGCCGACACCTCCAGGCCACTCGGACCGCCGGCCGCGTCCACCGCGGCGCGGGCGGAACGGGCGGCCGGCACGTCGCGCCGGCACCACCCCGCCCCTCCCATCCCCCCGGTCCCGCTGCTGAGGTTGTGTCAGCTTGATGTGCACCCACACCACCGCACCCGCGCTCCGTCGCGCGCCGCTACCGTCGTACCAGGGCGGCACCAGAGCGACGGCCAGCGAGCCGCCGCTCGCCCCGGCGTCGTACGGCCGGGCGGCGCCGCACAGAGCGGACCGGGCCGGGGCGGCACGCACGGCAGCGACCGGGCACACGGGTGAAGGGGCGGGCGCACGATGAGTCCCAGCGGCGACGAGCACTACGACTCCTACGGCGGTGAACACGGCGACGGGCGACTGACCCGCACCCGGCTCCCCGACGGCGACGGCGACGCCTTCGGCGGCGGCCGACGGCCCCGCCCCACCCCCAAGCCGAGCCGCAGCCTGCTCACCGTGGTCTCCGTGGTCGTCCTGCTCATCGCGGCCATCGCCTTCGCCAACCGGGGCGGCGGTGGCGACGGCTCCGCGAGCGACGGCGGAAGCAAGTCCTCCCGCGACAAGAACGAAGCGGCCCAGCCCACCGCCCCCACCGGCCAACGCCCCGTCAGCGGCAAGGACACCACCACGGGCATCGCCACCGGCTTCCCCCGCACGGAACAGGGGGCGCAGAGCGCCGCGGCGAACTACGCGGTGGCTTTGGGGTCGGTGGAGATGTACACGCGAGAGAGCCGGCACGCCATCGTGAACACGGTGGCGGCGCCCCAAGCGATTCCTGAGTTCGAGCAGGTCCTCGACAAGGCCTATTCGTCGAACGTCCTGCACAGGATTGGGCTGAGCAAGGACGGCAAAGCCCCGGAGGGGCTTACCTTCGTCTCCCGCACAATTCCCATTGGCACCAAAATCAAGGAGTACTCAGCCAACACCGCCACCATCGACGTGTGGAGCACTGGGCTCTCCGGCATCGCTGGCGAAGGCTCGAAGCGTCCGGTCAAGACAGACTGGTTCACCGTCACGCTCAAACTCTCGTGGACAGGAAACGACTGGAAGGCCCTCGCTCACTCACTCACGGATGGCCCCGCGCCCGTGAGCGGTGACGTACCAGTATCTGGTGCTGACCAAATCACAGAGGCAGTCGAAGGGTACGGAGGATTCACGTATGCCCGGTAGGTCAAGCCGTGCCCTTACCCTGACAGGCATTCTGGCTGGCTTGCAGACCACTCTGGTGCTGCTGGCCACTCGGGTTGCAGCCGCTCCGTCCCCAACGCCTACGCCTACGCCCACGTCTGATGACCGCAAGGTCTGTGACCAGATCCACGGCTCAGGAAGAGAGTTCTGCCGAGACGAGGGGAAGGGAGACGCTCCCGGGTCCGAAGACCCCACCGCCCCCATCGACCCCGCAGTCTCCCTAGCCCGCTCCTGCGCCAAAGCCGCCTCCTGGCTGGTCGGCAAGTTGTCCGACATGGTCAACGAGACGGCCGGGGTGGACTTCACCAACGAGACGTTCCTGCGGCAGTACGCCATCGTCTTCGCCGCCTCCACCGTGCTCACGCTGCTGCTGTGGCTGCTGGCCGTCGCCAAGCGGGCGATCCGTGGGGTGCCGTTCATGGAGGCCATCACCGAGGCCATCGGGTTCCTCTGGCTCACCGTGCTGGCCTCGGCCTTCACCCCGCTGGTGCTGTACACCGTCGTCTCGGCCACCGATGCCGTCACCGAGGTGATCGCCTCGGGCACGGGGGCCGACAACGACGCGTTCTTCGGGTCGTTCGCCGAGGCGTTGAAGAAGGACGAGGACATCGGCGGCGGGCCGATCATGCTCATCGTCGTCTCGCTGGTGACCATCCTCGCCTCCGGCGTGCTCTGCCTCGAACTCGTCATCCGCGCCGCCCTGCTCTACGTCGGCGCGCTGCTCGGCACCGCCGTCTACGCGGGCCTGGTCGACAAGAACATGTGGGGCCACGTCCGCCGCTGGGCCGGCCTCATGATCGCGGTCATCCTCGTCAAGCCGGTGATCATCATCGTGCTCGGGCTGGCCGGGGCGCTCTCCGGGGACGAGGGGCCCGACGCGTTCTCCGCGGTCGTCTCGGGCCTGTCGATCATCATCCTGGCCATCTTCGCCAGCGCCATGATCTACCGCTTCGTACCCGGCTTCGGCGACGAGATCATCAGCAGCCGCAACGCCAGCAACGACGCCGCCTCCCGGCAGGCCGCCGCGATCGTCAGCTCCCCGGCAGCCCTGGTCAAGCAGGGCATGAACGCCCACAGCAACCGGGCCGTCGGCGCCCCGGTCGGCGGTGGCGACGGCGGGGGCGGCGGCTCCGCCCAGCCGCGCCCCGCCAACCCCGTCTCCGGCGGCGTGGCCGCGCACAGCGCCCGCGGCGGCTCGGGCGGCGAC
>NZ_JBLIWA010000047.1:0-32243 GCF_047525675.1 Streptomyces sp. 796.1
GCGGGGCGGCGGTCGGGGCCGGCGGCAGCGGGGCGCCCTGCGGCGGGGCGGGCACCTGGCGGGGCGCCGGCGCGGGTACCCGGCCGGTGATGTCGGCGGCCACCGCGCCCGGCAGCCAGTCCTCGGGGCGGCGCAACTGGGTCTGCGGAGAAGCCTGTTGGCACAGTTGGAGGATCTCCGTCAGCGACGGCCTGGCCTGCGGGTCCTTGCTCAGGCAGCGTCCGACCAACTCGCTGAGCTCGGCCGGCAGCCCGGTCAGGTCGGGCTGTTCGTGCACGATGCGGTAGAGCACGCCGTGCGAGGTGCCCTCGCCGAAGGCGGGGCTGCCGATCGCCGCGAACGCCGCGACCTGGCCCAGCGCGAAGATGTCGGTGGCCGCGGTGATCTGACCGCCGGCGGCCTGCTCCGGGGCCATGAAGGTGGGAGTGCCGACGGTGACGCCGCTGCTGGTGAGCGAGGTGGCGTCGGCGGCCCGGGCGATGCCGAAGTCGATGACGCGCGGGCCGTCGTCGGCGAGCAGCACGTTCGACGGCTTCAGGTCGCGGTGCACGATGCCCGCACCATGGATGACCTGCAACGCCTCGGCGACGCCGGCGACCAGGAAGAGCACCGTGGGCACCGGGAGCCTGCCGTGCGCGGCCACCGATTCGGCGAGCGAGGGGCCCGGCACGTACGCGGTCGCGAGCCAGGGCACCTGGCCGTCGGGGTCGCTGTCGATGACCGGTGCGGTGAACAGGCCCTGCACCCGCTGGGCCGCCTTGACCTCCTGCCGGAAGCGGCGCCGGAACTCGGCGTCCTCGCTGAACTCCGGCCGGATGACCTTGATGGCGACCGCACGGCCGCCGAGGGTGTAGGAGAGGTAGACCTTGCCCATCCCGCCGGCGCCGAGCCTGGCGCTCAGCCGGTAGCCGGCGACCGTGGTCGGGTCATCTCCCTCAAGTGGCTTGAAAACCCCCGCGGAATCCACACTATTCATGACTATTCGTCCCCCGGCCCGTCAAGGGCAGCCCTTCAACCTTGCATGTGACAGCGGTGACCTTATCGGAAGTCGCCAGCTACGCCACCGGAGCTGACGCGGTCACCGCGACTCCTTCACTACCGGGGCTCGGCGGCCCGCCACACCGTCACATCGAGGCTGATGTAGTCGCTCGGGTCGCCCTGCGGCGCCGCGCCCCGGTACGTGACCAGGGCGACGTCGCCGGATGCGGCGAGCACGCAGAACCGGGAGCCGGCCGCCAACTGGCCGAGCCCGATCTCGGAGGTGAAGCGGGTGGTGTCCCGGCAGGAGGTGGCCGAACCGTACTCGTCGGCCCGCAGCAACACCAACTTTCCGCCATCGCCGCTGCGTACGCTGCCGCCACCGCTGCCCGGCGCCCCGGGGTTGGCGTACCGGAGGTCGTCGGCCGTGTCCGCGGAGTCGTCGGGGCGCAGCCGGTCGGAGGCCAGGGTCAGGTGGTAGCCGTCGGGCAGCGATATGTCGTCGTAGTCGACGCCCTTGGGGCTGAGCGCCCCGGGGCCGCGGTCGATCGGGCCACTGGGCACGCCGGTCGGCTCGGCGCCCTGCCCGTCCTCGCCGGGGCCCGGCGCGTCCCCGTCGCCCGAACCGGTCGGGTCGCCCGAACCGTCGGCTCCATCAGAACCATCAGAGCCGTCAGCGCCGTCCGCACCATCAGCGCCGTCCGAGCCGTCCGACCCGCCGGACGGCTTGTCGTGCGGCCCGCCCGGGGTCTTCCGGTCGCCCTCGTGCTGGGCCGAGTTGCTGCCGCCGTCGTCCTTGCTGACCTGGTACGCGACGGCCACGCCCGCGCCGATGACCAGTACGGCGGCGGCCACCAGGGCGGCCGTCCGACGCCGCCCGCCCCGGCCCGCGCCGCCGCCCGTTCCCGTCGCGCCCGTACCGGAACCCGTCGTGCCCGGGGCGCCGGTCAGGTCCGAGGGACCCGCCGCCTCCGACGTACCCGTCGTGATCGGTGAGCTCGCCGCCGCGGGCTGCCGGGGGTCCGTCGCGTACGGCGCGAGCGGTCCCGATGGCGGGCCGGCGGGTCCCGGGGGCGGGGTCGCTGGCGGTGTGTCCAGGTCGCTCGGCGGCGGGCCGAAGCCGCCGGTGGGCGCGGGGGCCCGGTGCTGGCCGCTGTCGGTGGCGGGGGCCGGCGCGGGCCGGTCCGCGGGCGCGGCGGCGCGGTCCCTGACCACGGTCTCCTCGTGCGGCGAGGCGCCGCTGGGGGCCGGGCCCGCGGTCCGGTCGGTGAGGTCGGCGGCGACCGCGCGCGGCAGCCAATCGTCCGACCTGCGCAGTTCGGCGCCGGGGGCCGCGGCCCGGCACATCGCGATGATCTGCGCCGGGTCCGGCCGGTCCGCCGCTTCCTTGGCCAGGCAGTGGCTGATGATTTCGCGCAGCTCTTCGGGTACGCCGCTGAGGTCGGGTTCCTTGTGGACCACCCGGTACAGCACGCCGTGCGGGGTGCCGTCGCCGAAGGCCGGGGCGCCGGTGGCGGCGAAACAGGCGACCTGGCCGAGCGCGAAGATGTCGGTGGCCACCGTGATGTCGGTCGCCTCGGCCTGTTCGGGCGCCATGAAGGCGGGGGTTCCGATGGTCATGCCGCTGCTGGTGAGCAGCGAGCTGGAGTCGACGGCCCGGGAGATGCCGAAGTCGATGACGCGCGGCCCGTCGGCGGCGAGCAGCACGTTCGACGGCTTGAAGTCGCGGTGCACGATGCCCGCCTCGTGCACCGCGGCCAGCGCCTCGGCCATCCCGGCGATGAGCAGCAGCACGGTGGGCACGGGCAGCGGGCCGTGGTCGGCGACCACCGACTGGAGCGAGGGTCCGGGCACGTACGCGGTGGCCAGCCAGGGGGTGTCGCCCTCGGTCTCGGCGTCGATGACCGGCGCCGTGTACAGGCCGTGCACCCGCTTGGCCGCCGCCACCTCACGGCGGAACCGGCTGCGGAACTCCGGGTCCTCGCTCAGGTCGGGCCGTACCACCTTGATCGCCACCGGCCGACCGGCCGGGGTGTAGGAGAGGTAGACCTTGCCCATGCCGCCCGAGCCGAGCTTGGCGGCGAGCCGGTAGCCCGCGATCTGGCGCGGGTCCTTCTCCCCCAGTGCCTTGAAGACCTCCGCCACCTTCGTCCTCCCCGTTTCACAACCGCACGCCCCGACCTTAGCCGAGCGTCCGCGCACCGTACGCGGGCGGTTCCGGTGGCTCGACAGCTACCGCGGTCGGTGGGGCGGGGTCCCGGAACGAGGTGGTGGGGTGCGGTCCGGGGTGACGTGCGGCGGCACGGCGCGCGCTGCCGGCCCGCACCCCGGGCGGTGCGGTAGGCAGGGGGCATGGCACCGATGCGAGGGCCGGCGGATGCGGGCGGCGATACGGGTACGGGCGGGGCCGGGGACGCGGGTGCCGCGGACGCCACGGGCGTTGCCGTGGGCGCGGGCCCGGTGCTCGGGCTTGTGCTCGCCGCGGGTGGTGGGCGCCGGCTCGGTGGTCGCCCCAAGGCGTTGCTCGACCACGGCGGACGCCCGCTGGTGGAGCGAGCGGTACGCGCCCTGCGCGCGGGCGGGTGCGCACCGGCGGTGTACGTGGTGCTCGGTGCGGCGGCGGAACAGGTGCGCGCACGGGCCGATCTGGCGGGCTGCGTCCTGGTCGACAACCCGGACTGGCCCACCGGCCTCGCCTCGTCCCTGCGCGCGGGCCTGGCCGCGGCCCGCGCCGCGTCGGGGCCCGGTCCGAGGTTTGAGCCGGAACCCGAAACAGAGTCACGGACGCTGCTACGGCCGCGAGCTGAATCGGCATCAGGTTCTGGTGCCTCCGCGGTCCTGGTCCTGCTCGTGGACCAGCCGGGGGTGGGGGCCGCCGCGGTGGCGCGGGTGATCGCCGCGCACCGGGCGGGCGCCGGTCTCGTCTGCGCGGGGTACGCGGGGCGGCGCGGGCATCCGGTGCTGCTGGCCCGGGAGCACTGGGCGCCGGTGGCCGCGAGCGCCCACGGGGACCGGGGCGCGCGGGACTTCCTGTGCGCCCGCGCGGCGGAGGTGACCTGCGTGGAGTGCGCGGACGTCGCATCGGACGCGGACGTCGACACCCCGGCCGATCTGCACCTGCTCGCCCCGGACGACTGACCCACGCCCCGTGGGCCCGTACGGCTCCGGCCCCGTGGGCCCGTAGGCCACGGGGCGCGTCGCCAGTCCGTACGACTGCTGCCCGCACGGCACGGGCCAGTGCGGGCAACGGTGGATACGGGAGCGGTGGGTACGGGGGCGGATCGGGCGGCAGCGGCGGCGCGCTCCGCGGCCGGTGCGGCGACACACATGCCGGGCGGTGCGGCGGAGGCGGGTTGGTGCAGCGGGGACGGGCGGTGCAACGGAGGCGGGCGGTGCGGGACCCCTCTGTCCCGCACCGCCCGTTTCTCCCTCGGCGATGGTCTGTGGCTCGGGCGCCGCTGGGGCGCCGAGGCCGGGTTGCCCGGTCGATCGGTTCCGGATGGGGGCCGGGGCCGATCAGCTAGGCGATCGCCGGAGTGTGGCTCAGGCCTGCTCCCACAGCGCCGGGGCGCTCACCGGGTCCCAGCCGGGCTGGGCCTGGTGCGGCTGGAGGCAGCGGTAGGTGGAGCCGTTGTAGGTGACCGTGTCGCCGGCGTTGTAGACCGTGCCGGCCGCCCAGGTGCCCTCACCCGGGCCGGGGCCGGGGCCACCGTCGTCGTTGGTCTTCAGCGTCAGGCCGTAGCCCTGGATCAGCGGGTTGATCGGCTGGTGGAAGGTGGTGCCACCGGTGCGGCAGTCGCCGGAGCCACCGGAGGTGACACCCTGCGCCTGGCTGCCGGAGATGTAGGAACCGCCGGAGTCACCGGGCTCGGCGCAGACCGTCGTCTCGGTCACGCCGCTGATCGTGCCCTCGGGGTAGGTCACGCTGGTGTTGTGCCGGGTGACGGTGCCGCAGTGCCAACCGGTGGTGGAACCGGAGCGGCAGATCGAGGCGCCGACGGCCGACTGGGTCGAGCCCGCGACCTGCACGTTCTGGCCCTGACCCTTGACGTACGGGGTGGCCTTCCAGTTGCTGTTGGCCGCGACCCAGGCGGTGTCCCGGCCCGGGAAGGTGGACGCCTGGAAGGTGCCCTGGCTGACCTGGTTGAAGCCGCTGGTGGTGGTGCCGGCGCGGCCACAGTGGCCCGCGGTCGCGAAGCCCTCGGTGGTGCCGCGGGTGACCGCGAAGCCGACCGAGCAACGGCCGCCGCTGCCCATGTAGTACGCGTCGCCGCCGCGGATGTCGTACAGCGGGCGCGGGCTCTCGGCGATGGTCTTGACGGAGACCAGGTCGCGGGCGACGCCGCTGGCCGCGATCAGCTTCTGCGCGGCGGCCGGCTTGACGGCCTGCACGACCACGGTGTTGGAGCGCACGTCGACGGCCCAGATCGGCACGGCCGACGAACCGTTCTTGACCGCGGCGCGGTCCAGGGCCGCCTTGGCCCCCTCCAGCTCGGCGAGGGTGTGCGCGGCGAGCTTGGCCTTCGCGCCGGTGGCCTTGATCTTGGCCAGCTCGGAGCGGTCGGAGGTGGCGACGGTGAGCGTGCTGGACTCGGCACCGCTCACCCAGGCGCCGGCGAAGTCGCGGCCCAGGGACTGCTGGAGGCGACCGGCCAGCGCGCCGGCCTCGGCCTCGTTGGCGAGCCGCTCCTTGGCCTGACCGGGGCTGCTCAGGCCCAGGTCGCGCTGCATCGCCGCGAGGACGGCGGGGGAGGTGTCGGCGACGCTCATGGTCTCGGCGGCCGTCGGGGCCGCGTCAGCCGACCGGGCGGAAGCGGTGCCAGGCAGCAGGCTGAGGGCGAGGGCGCCGACCGCCGCTGCCGCGGCACACGCGATGGTGGCGTGTCTTTGGGGCATGGGGAGTCTCCTCGGTTCGGTGGGGGATGCCGAAACCGTAGGTGGCGCGATCTGTCCCGCAGAAGATTCCAGATTTACCCCTGCATCGCGGTATGGACCTGTGGCGCCGGCCCGCCCCGCCGGGCCGCCGGCGCCCGGCACGGGGCGCGCCCGCCACCATCCAACCGGGAGCCGGCGCGGCGCCGTGCGGCGGGTGCGTGGTTCGGCTCGCATCACAGGGATCTCCCACATGACAGGGGTGGCGCCGGCTCTCCGTCCGGCCCCGGGCCCGCCGCGTCCGCGCCGTGCGCGGCGAGCCAGGCGGAGTAGCTCTCGCTGCGGGTGATGGCGTCGGTGTGCGCGGCGTGGGCGTGCGTCACCACGTCGGACGCGGACTGCGCGGCCGGCCCGTACGGGTCCCAGCCGATGAGGTGCCGCCACATCAGCGGGGTGCCGGTCAGCGCGCGGGTCACCAGCCCCGGCGGGGTGGGCAGGGTCGCGCGGCAGAGCCCGACGGCCCGTCCGACCTGCGCGAGGTACACGCAGGAGGCGACGTCCGTCTCGTAGAGCCGCCCGGGGCGGAACCCGGCCCGGGCGCAGGCGGCGGTGAAACACTCGCCGAAACAGCCGTCGCCGGGCACCACGGCCCAGGCGTCGTCCGCGAAGTCCGCCAGGTCCACTTCCGGCCGCTGCGCGAGCGGGTGTTCCGCACCGAGCATGACAAATATGGGGTCGGCGGCGAACTGTCGCCAGGCCAGCCGCTCCGGCTCGGGCGGGGTGCTCTCGCCGCAGGTGCCGATGAGTGCGTGGGTGAGCCGCCCGTCGGCGACCGAGGCCGCGATCTCCCGGTCCGACCAGGAGATCCGGGTGGTCACCTGTACTCCCGGGTGGGCGGCGGACAGCCGGTCGACGACCGCGCCGAGCAGCGGCCCGTGGGTGCCACCCAGCCGGAAGGCGGGCGCCTGCTCGCCGTCCTGGGTCAGCCGTACGGCCTCCTGTTGGAGCTGTCCCACGGCGGGCAGCAGGATGCGGGCCCGGTCCAGCACGAACTCGCCCAGTGCGGTGGTTCGCACGCCGTACCTGCCCCGCTCGAACAGCCGCCCGCCCAGGGCGCTTTCGATCCGTTTGAGTTGGGCGCTCAACGCCGGTTGGGCGAGCCCGAGCGTGGCGGCTGCCCGGGTGAGGCTGCCCGCTTCGGCTATCGTCCGGATCGCCCTCAGATGCCGCATCTCCAGGTCCATGGTGTGAGCTTGGACCCGCGTTCCGCCCGGGACAATACCCAGGTCCAGACCAGTGCGGCCGATCGCGGGGCCCTGACCGGCGGCTCAGCGGCGGGGGCGCCCACCCGGCGCGCGGGAATTCCGCCGCACCACCCCGCACACCCCTGTCCACATCCCCGTACCCCCCTATTCCTGCCTATCCCTGACTCTGCGCACCCCACCGCCTCGTACGCGCCCACACAACGGTCCGCGACACGCACGGACGGTCGCCCGGCGCGGCCGAAACCAGACGGCTGTCTCCCCAACACCGGCCACATCGTGGACGATGGACACGTACTGCTTCACTCGAACTCTGTGTCCATGCTGGAGCCGACGATGGCCAAGAGCGTGCCGGTGCGGTGCCCGGCGTGCAGCCGTGAGCACTCGTTCACGCCACCCACCTTCCCCTGCGCGTGCGGCGCACCGCTCACCCTCCCGGTGCTGGCCGGTCCGGTGGCCCAACTGCGTTACCGCACGTGGGAGGAGTCCTGGGTGGCGATGCGCTGCCACTCCTGCGGGCGCAAGGACCACTGGCCGCAGCCCGAACTCGGCTGCCCCTGCGGCACCGTGGTGCGGCTCCCGGTGGCCAAGGCCCCGGAGGGCAGCGGGCGCAGTCTGGCGACGGCCGGCGGCCCCGGCCAGGCGGGCGCCGCGCGGGCACATCCGGCCCCCAGTTCGGCGGTGCTGCGCCCGGCGTTCCAGCCGGTGACGATCCGGACCGGCCGGGACGTGGTGACCGCCGCCGCGCAGTACCTCAAGTGGCTCGGCTTCACCAGCCTGCGCCGGGTGGAGGACCGCGCGCCCTCCGGGGTCGACCTCCGCGGGCCCGGGCTGGTCGCCCAGGTCGATCCGACGACCCGCCCCACCGGTGTGCGGGACGTGGAGTGCCTGTGGCTGCACGGCCTGAGCGAGGCCGCCGTCAGCGTCTTCTTCTCGCTGGCCGGCTATGCGCGCAACGCGCGCTCGCGCGCCGACGAGCTCTACCTCCCGCTGTTCGTCATGGACCTGACGGGGACTCCGCAGCCGGTGAACGACCCGGCGGACGACCTGATCCGGATGGGCCCGCCCGAGGTGTGACCGCCGGGCAGGTCCGCCAGGCGTGGCCGGCAGGTGTGACCGGCAGGCGTGGCCGCCCGGTCCGCGCCCCGCACCCATGGCCGCCAGGCATGACCCCCGGGGCAGGCCTGCCCACTCCCCGGCCGTCCGATCCACGACCGCCCGGGCAGGGCCACCCGGGCGAGGCCGCCCACCGAACACCTTCCCCCGCGTCCGTCAACTCCCAGCTTGGTCAAGGGTGTTGGTTCAGGACACCGCCCGGGCGCCGCGCAGCTCCCGTACTAGTTGCGCGCGCAGTTCCGTCTTGCGGACCTTGCCGCTCGCGGTGAGCGGGAAGGCGTCCACGGTCCGCACCAGCCGCGGGATCTTGTAGCGGGCGATGCGGCCGGTGCAGTACGCGGCGACCTCGTCCGCGGTCAGCGGCTGCGCGCCGGCCGCGAGGACGACGCAGGCGGCGATCTCCTCGCCGTACTTCTCGTCCGGCACGCCCACCACCTGCACGTCGGCGACCTTGGGGTGGGTGTGCAACAGCTCTTCGACCTCGCGCGGGTAGACGTTCTCGCCGCCGCGGATGATCATGTCCTTGATCCGCCCGACGATCTGCACGTACCCGTCGGCACGCATCACCGCCAGGTCCCCGGTGTGCATCCAGCGCGCCGCGTCGATCGCCTCCGCCGTCCGCTCCGGCTGCTCCCAGTACCCGAGCATCACGCTGTAGCCGCGTACGCACAGCTCGCCGGCCGTGCCGCGGGGCACGGTCAGCCCGCTGCCCGGATCGACGACCTTGAGCTCCAGGTGCGGATGGGCCACGCCGACCGTCTCGGTGCGGCGCCGCAGCGTCAACTCCCCGCTCTCCCCCGCCGCGGGCAGCAGGCTCTGGGTGGCGATCGGTGAGGTTTCGGTCATCCCGTAGGCGATGGCGACGTCGGCCAGGTGCATCTCGCCGACGATTCGTTTCATCACCTCGGCCGGGCAGGAGGAGCCGCCCACGATGCCGGTACGCAGCGAGGTCAGGTCGTAGGTGGCGAAGTCGGGCAGCCCCAGTTCGGCGATGAACATCGTCGGCACCCCGTACAGCGCCGTGCACCGCTCCCGCTCCACCGCGCGCAGGGTCGCGGCCGGGTCGAAGGTGGGGGCCGGGATGACGGCGCAGGCGGCGTGCGCGACGGCCGCGAGCACCCCGACCACCATGCCGAAGGTGTGGTAGAGCGGCACCGAGATGCAGATCCGGTCGCGTTCGGTGTAGCCGAGCAGCGCGCCGGTCGCCCGGGCGTTGTTGAGGATGCTGTGGTGGGAGAGGGTGGCGCCCTTGGGGAAGCCGGTGGTGCCCGAGGTGTACTGGATGTTGATGGGGTCGTCGCAGCCCAACTCGGCCGAGCGGCGGACCAGTTCGTGCACGGGGCGGCGTCTGCCGGCCGCGCGCAGCTCCGTCCAGGACGCGTCGCCCAACCGCACCACGGTGCGCAGCGCGGGGCAGTCGGCGCGGACGGCGGCCACCACGGCCCGGCAGTCGACGCCGCGGTACTCGTCGGCGGCGACCAGCACGCTGGTGCCGGACTGGCGCAGCGCGTACGCCAACTCGTCCTGCGCGTAGGCCGGGTTGAGGCTGACCAGGATGGCGCCGATGCGGGCCGCGGCGAGTTGCACCATGACCCATTCGGCGCTGCTGGGGGCCCAGATGCCGACCCGGTCCCCCTTCGCCACGCCGTACGCGAGCAGCCCGCCGGCCACCTCGGCCACCGCGTGGTCCAACTCGGCGTAGCTCCAGCGGCGGTCGCCCGCCGCCTCCACCAGCGCCTCGCGGTCCCCGCACCGGGCGACGGCCGCGGCCAGCGCCGCGCCGATGGTCTCGCCGGTGAGCGGCGCGCCGTGCGGGCCGCTCGCGTACGACAGGGTCATGACCGGCCGGCCCCTTCGGCGACTGAGCGCTGCGGGGCCGCGGGCCGCGACTCGGCGGCCGGGGCCGCCGGCTGCTCGGGGAGGAGTGCCCGGGCCGCCTGGTCGCGGAGTTCGACCTTGCGGACCTTGCCGCTGACGGTCATCGGGAAGGAGTCGACCAGGTGCAGGTAGCGGGGCACCTTGTAGTGGGCGAGGCGGCCCCGGCAGAAGCGGGCGAGTTCGTCGCGGGTGAGCGGGTTGGCCGGGTCGCGCAGCACGACGCAGGCGGCGATCTCCTCGCCGTACTTCTCGTCCGGCACGCCCACCACCTGCACGTCCGCGATCTTCGGGTGCGAGTAGAGGAACTCCTCGATCTCGCGCGGGTAGACGTTCTCGCCACCGCGGATGATCATGTCCTTGATCCGCCCGACGATCTGCACGTACCCGTCCTCGCGCATCACCGCCAGGTCCCCGGTGTGCATCCAGCGCGCCGCGTCGATCGCCTCCGCCGTCCGCTCCGGCTGCTCCCAATATCCGAGCATCACGCTGTAGCCGCGGGTGCACAGTTCGCCGGCCTCGCCGCGGGGCACGGTCACGCCGGTGGCCGGGTCGATCACCTTGACCTCGATGTGCGGCATGACCCGGCCGACGGTGGCGGTGCGGCGCTCCAGGTCGTCGTCGACGCGGGTCTGTGTGGAGACCGGGGAGGTCTCGGTCATGCCGTACGCGATGGCGACCTCCGCCATGTGCATCTCGGCGACCACCCGCCGCATGACCTCCACCGGGCAGGGCGATCCGGCCATGATGCCGGTGCGCAGGGTGGACAGGTCGTAGGTGGCGAAGTCGGGCAGCCCCAGTTCGGCGATGAACATCGTCGGCACCCCGTACAGCGCCGTGCACCGCTCCCGCTCGACCGCGTGCAAGGTGGCGACCGGGTCGAAGGAGGGGGCCGGGATGACCACGCAGGCGCCGTGGCTGGTGGCGGCGAGGTTGCCCATCACCATGCCGAAGCAGTGGTAGAAGGGCACCGGCACGCAGATCCGGTCGCGCTCGGTGTAGTTGATGAGCTCGCCGACGAAGTAGCCGTTGTTGAGGATGTTGTGGTGCGAGAGGGTGGCGCCCTTGGGGAAGCCGGTGGTGCCCGATGTGTACTGGATGTTGACCGGGTCGTCACTGGTCAGCCGGGCCTGCCGGTCGGCGAGCCGGGCCGGGTCGACCGTCGCCCCGGCCCGTACCAGGCCGTCCCAGGTCGGGTCGCCGATGTAGACCACGTCGCGCAGCGCCTTGCAGTCGGCGCGCACCTGCTCGACCATCCGGCGGTAGTCGCTGGTCTTGTGCTCGATGGAGGAGACCAGGACCTGGATGCCGGCCTGGTCGAGCACGTAGCGCAGCTCGTGGACGCGGTAGGCCGGGTTGATGTTGACCATGATGGCGCCGATGCGGGCCGAGGCGTACTGCACGAGCACCCACTCGGGGCAGTTGATCGCCCAGATGCCGACCCGGTCGCCCTTGCCGACGCCCTTGGCGAGCAGGCCGAGCGCGACCTCGTCCACCGCCCGCCCGAACTCGGTGTAGGTCCAGCGCCGGCCGCTGGCCATGTCCACCAGCGCCTCCCGGTCCCCGAACCGCGCGATGGCGGCGTCGAGGCTGGCGCCGATGGTCTGGCCGAGCAGCGGCGTGTCACCGGGGCCGCTGGCGTACGAGAGCGACGGGGCGGGCGGCGACTGGCCGGACTCGACGCGACCCGGTGCCAGGTTCTGGCCGGTGGGGGCCGCCTCGCCGGTGGGCTGCGGGGTGGGCTGCGGAGCGGACTGTGCGGCGCCGGCCGCGGGCCCCGCGGCGGGTGCCGGCTCCCCGGTGGTGGTGGGATCGGCGCTCTGGCCGGTCGTGGCGGGGCCGGTCATGAGGACTCCTCACGGTATTCGGCGGCGCCGCCGTCCTGGGCGGTTCGCTCGCGCAACTCGATCCGGCGGATCTTGCCGGACACGGTCTTGGGCAGGTCGGCGAATTCGATGCGCCGCACCCGCTTGTAGGGCGCCAGCACCGCGCGGGAGTGCGCGAACAGCACCCGAGCGGTCTCCGGCCCCGGCTCCCAGCCCTCGGCGAGCACCACGTACGCCTTGGGCACCGCCAGCCGCACCGGGTCGGGCGCGGGGACCACGGCGGCCTCGGCGACGGCCTCGTGTTCCAGCATCGCGCTCTCCAGCTCGAACGGCGAGATCTTGTAGTCGGACGCCTTGAAGACGTCGTCGGCGCGGCCCACGTAGGTGATGTAGCCGTCGGCGTCCCGGGCACCGATGTCGCCGGTGCGGTAGTAGCCGCCGGCCATCGCCTCGGCGGTGCGCTCCGGGTCGCCCGCGTAACCGGCCATCAGGCCCACCGGGTGGGCGGAGAGGTCCAGGCTGATCTCGCCCTCGTCGCCCGGCTCCCCGGTGACCGGGTCGAGCAGCGCGACGGCGAAGCCGGGCGTGGGGCGCCCCATGGAGCCCGTCTTGAGCCGCTGCCCGGGCGTGTTGGCGACCTGTACGGAGGTCTCGGTCTGGCCGAAGCCGTCCCGGATGGTCACCCCCCAGTCCCGCCTGACCTGCTCGATGACCTCCGGGTTGAGCGGCTCGCCGGCCGCGACGGCCTCCCGCGGCGCGGTGCGCAGCGCGCGCAGGTCGGCCTGGATGAGCATCCGCCAGACGGTGGGCGGCGCGCAGAAGGTGGTGACGCCGCAGCGGTCCATCTCGGCCATCAGCCGGGCCGCGTCGAAGCGGGTGTAGTTGAAGACGAAGACGGTCGCCTCGGCGTTCCACGGGGCGAACAGGTTGGACCAGGCGTGCTTGGCCCACCCCGGCGACGAGATGTTCAGGTGGACGTCGCCCGGCCGCAGCCCGATCCAGTACAGGGTCGCCAAGTGGCCGATCGGGTACGAGGTGTGGGTGTGTTCCACGAGCTTGGGCTTGGCCGTGGTGCCGGAGGTGAAGTAGAGCATCAGCGGGTCGTCGGCCCGGGTCGGCCCGTCGGGCGTGAAGCGGCTGGGAGCGGCGTAGGCATCGGCGTAATCGAGCCATCCCGGGCGCAGGCCGGTGCCGCCCACCTCGATCCGGGTGTAGTCGCCGGGGACCTCGTCGAACTTGGCCGCGTCCAGCGCCCGGACGATGACGTGCCGGGCGCCGCCGCGCTCGATGCGGTCCACGAGGTCGGCGGGGCCGAGCAGCGGGGTGGCCGGGATGACCACGGCGCGCAGCTTCATGGCGGCCAGTGCGGTCTCCCACAGCTCGGCCTGGTTGCCGAGCATCACCACCACCCGGTCGCCGGCCCGCACGTCCTGCGCGCGCAGCCAGTTGGCGACCTTGTCGGACCGCTCCCGCAGTTCGGCGAAGGTCAGCCGGGTCTCCGCGCCGTCCTCCTCGACGATGTGCAGGGCGGTCCTGTCCACCCGCTCGGCCAGCGGGTCGAACCAGTCCAGCGCCCAGTTGAAGGCCGCCGGCCGGGGCCACTGGAACCCTGCGTAGGCAGCCGCGTAGTCCTCCCGGTGCTGGAGCAGGAAATCCCGCGCAGCCCGGAACTCTTCGGTCGGACCGATTGCCGCCACATGTCCTCCTCATTGCCAAAGCGCTCGCTAGCATCGTGCGACGAGTGATCTGAGTCTCACTACCCCCGGATGGGGGTGATGGTATTTACGGGGAGGTGTCGGTGGCGGATACGTACGGGGCCGTGGACCTGCGCACCGCGCTACAGCGGATGCGGCGCGGTGGGGGGCTGCCCGTCGCGTTCGGTGGACTGTTCGAGGGGACCCGCCAGTTCCGGATCGCCGAACTGGCCGGGACGGCGACCCAGGTCCTGGTCGGGCTCACCATCACCACCGGCAACGGCCTGGGCGGCAAGGCCATGGCGCTCTCCCGGCCGGTGTGCGTCGCGGACTACCCCGCCTCCCGGGTGATAAGCCACGAGTACGACGCCGCCGTCGCCGCGGAGGGGTTGCGCTGCGTGCTGGCGGTGCCGGTGGTGGTGCGGCGGCGGGTGCGGGGGGTGCTGTACGGCGCGCTGCGGCAGCCGATGGCGCTCGGCGACCGCACGCTTTCGGTCGCGGTCGAGGCGGCCCGCGAACTCGAACAGGCCCTGGCCGTACGCGACGCCGCCCAGGACGAGGCCCGCCGGGTGGTGGCGGCTACCAGCCATCCCAGCGAGGCGGACCCGGCGGCCTGGGAAGAGGTCAGGGCGGCCCACGGCGAACTGCGCGCGCTCGCTCAACGCGTCCATGACCAGGCATTACGGCACGAACTGCTGGCCGCGCTCGGCCGGTTGGCGGCGGCCCCGCCCGGCGCGGCAGCGGCCCGGACGCCCGAGCCGCCCATCGGCGTCGAACTCTCCCCGCGCGAGGTCGACGTGCTGGCCTGTGTGGCGTCCGGCGCCACCAACGCCACCACCGCCGACCGCCTCGGTCTGCGCCCGGAGACCGTCAAGAGCTACCTGCGCTCGTCCATGCGGAAACTGGGCGCCCACACCCGCCTCCAGGCCGTGGTGTCGGCCCGCCGAGCGGGGCTGCTGCCCTAGGGGTGGGTGGGTCTGCTGGGTTGGGTGGGTGGTGTCTGCGGGGTGGCTGGGGTGGCCTTGGTTGTGTTGGGGCTCGCTTGGTTGTGCTGGGGTGGGGTGTGGGGTGGGAGTGGTTGGGTGTGGGTGTGGGGTGGCGGGTGGAACCCGGGTGAGGGTTGGGGCACGGTGCGGGTGAGGGGCTCCGCGGTGGGTGCTCGGAGCGTGCGGGTGCGGGGCATCGAGAGGCATCGCTGCGCGCGCGGCAGCGCCGTACGGGCCCGGTGCTACGGGAGCGTTCCGGCACGCCGCACGCCGCGGGTAACCCCAACGAAGGACGGCCCGCACAGGGGTTCGTACGCGGCAGAAAGCTAGAAATCCGCAGGTCATGCGGGGGGCGATCCGTCGAATGGTCGATTCCGCATCCGGCCCACTGGATCGAAGGGACTACGCGGCTCGCTACCGCCGGACGACGTCCGCGGGCACTCCGCGCGGCCACGATGAAGGCCCAAGCACACCCTTCCGAGCCGCCCGCACCTCCCCGCGCCTCCCCCGCTCCGCTCCTAGCGTCCCCGCACCCCCCGCTCCCCCATCCACCACCGCCCACCGCTGGCCACCAGCTACCGGCCACCGACCAGGCGCGCCCCTGCCGGAACCGCCACAGCGGAGCCGCCGGCAGCGGAGCGGCCGACGCCGTCGGGTTCGGGTGGCGCCGCCGCGAGCCGTCGCGCGGGGCGCGGTCGCGTACGGGGGGACTCGGTGCGGGTAGGTGCGGGCCGGGCGGGGGCCGCGGGGCGGGGCGTGGGGAACCCGCCCCAGGTGCGCCGCGGCTGCTGAGACGAGAGGCCACCATGTTCGCTCGACTGCCCATCGGACGCACCCGGCCACCGGCCAGGTCGTGCGCCGAACCACCCCCGGGGCCGGCCGACCAGCCCGCCACGCGTCCGCCCACGCACCCGCCCTTAGGCATCGCCGCGCACCGGCCGGCCCGCCACCGCGCGGCGGTCTGCGCCCTGGTCTGTTCGGCGGCGCTCACCGGCTCCCTGCTGCCCGGCACGGCCGCGACCGCCGGGGCCGCGGCGTCCGGGCCGCCGGCACCCGCGCTGCACGCCCCGTACGGCCCGACCTTCCTTCCCAACCTCGATGACGACCAGCGCCGCTGCACCCTGCGCCCGGGCGACCTGGACCGGCTCGACGTGGCCGTCGACCGGCGGCTCGCCGCCTGCAACGACGCGGCGAACGACGTCGTCGACGGCCCCGCGGACGTCAAGGACCTGGCGCCGCTGCGGACCGACCCGCTCCGGGTGAGCGACGGCGCCACCGGTACGGTCACCGTCCCGGCGGGCCAGCAGCGCTTCGTACGGCTCTTCGTCGAGCGCGGCGGGAAGCTGGTCGTCCTGCGCTTCGGGGAGCGGCTGCGCGCCGAGGAGTTGCGGGCCGGGGTGCGGCTCGCGATCGAGGGCCGGGACATCGTCCGCGACCCGGCCCGCTGGGACGGCGGGATCACCCTGACCCTGTCGGTCACCGACGGCGGCGCCACCGGCCACGACCGGCTGCGCATGCGCGTGGCGCCCGTACTGCTCCAACACGACCTCCAGCGGGCCCAGCACGTGTTCGCCGCGGCCCCCGGCCCCGGCGCCGGCATCCCCGCCGAGGTCCCCGTCGCCGACCGGCGCCCCGACCAGTGGCGGGCGTTCGCCAACACGCTGCGCACCGCGACGCGCGCCGCCGGCCTGCCCGATCGCGCGCTGCGCTTCGCGGCCGGCACGGACCAGTGGTGGCGGGACGTGTGGCGGCAGGACGTCGCGGAACCCGGCTACGCCGTCCTGCCCACCGCGGGCGGCGGCCACCACACCATGCGCCTGCTGCTGCGCTCGCCCAACTACTGGGCGTCCACCGACGGCCGCGCCGCCAGCCTGCGCCGCTCCGGCCGGCTGCTCTACCGCGACCTGCGCGGCCCGGACGTCGGAGTGGTCCAGCAGTACACGACCGACCGTGACGCCAGCGTCGACGAGCTGCTGAACTACACCGGCAACGTCGAGGCACTGCCCCCGTACGCCGGCTACCCGAACGGCCGGGTCGTCTACGGCGCGACGGCCGCCCGTCGCCCCGACCCGTCCTTCACCCGAATGCTGCACGCGCAGGCTCAGCCGCCCGTGGTGCTCGACACGAGTTGGCTGCTGGTCGGGCACGTGGACGAGACCTTCCACGTGGTGCGCGCGGACAACGCCCGCGGCTGGACGTTGGCCTTCTCCGACCCGCGGCTCGCGGTGCGGCTGCTGCGTCGGGCGCAGCAGGCGGGTGCGGGCGGGGGCCGGTTGTTCACCGGCACCGAGGTCCCGGGGCGCGACCGGCCGACGGTGGACGAGGTGCTGGCCTCCCGCCAGTTGCTGACGGAGAACGAGGAGGTGGCGCGCCGCATCGACCGGCAGGTCGGCACGCTGCTCGCGGCGACCGGGCTGCGGGCGGAGGAGCTGGTCATGCTGCCCGTGCTGTACGGCAAGACCCGGATGGCCGCCGACCAGCCGCGCCGCGCGTACGCCCTCACCCCGGCGCTCGCCAACGGCCTCTCGCTGACCGCGCGGGACTTCGCCGCCCCCGTCCCGCACGGCCCGAAGGTCGCCGGCGTCGACCTGTTCCAACGCGAAACGGAACGCCGGCTGGCCGCCAACGGGGTACGGGTGCGCTGGGTGGAGAACTTCTCCTGGGCCCACCTGGGCGGCGGCGAGGTGCACTGCGCGACCAACGCGCTACGTGAGGTGACACCCCCGCGGACCGCCCGGCCCGCGCCTCCCCGGCGCTGACGCCCTTCCCTCCCCACCGCGCCGCCCACCAGGGCGGACACCGCGGCCGTGCCGCGTCCCGGACCCACCGGGGCGCGGCACGGCCCGATGGGGCGACTGGCCGCGTGGCACCGTTCGGAGGGGGCAAGGCGGGGATCGGACGGGCCGGGTGCGGATCGGCGAGGTATCGGGCAGGGGCCGGGCGGGCAACGGGTGGGCGGCGTGCGGGCAGCGGGCACACGGGGCACGCATGGGGACGCACCCGCGGCACGGCCGCTCCCCTATGGGGTGTATATCCTGTTCGACGGTTCCGTCATATGTGCGAGGAGGAGGTGAGGTCCGCCGTGAGTGGTGAACCCCCTAGTCGCCCGCCGCGCGGCACCACCGCCGGCCGCAGCTAGACCGGGCCCGCGCTCCGCGGCCCGCACGCCGGCCCGCGGTGGCGCTCGCGCGTGCGCCTGGAGTCCCCCAGCCCCGCGACCGTAAGGACCGACCATGGCCGAGCGCCGCAGCCGTACCCCCCTCTCCGCGATGACCGCGCGCCGCAGCGCGCGCAAGGGCGCACCGGAGCCCGCCGCGCGCAGCGCGCAGCCCGCGGGCGGCGAGCCCGCGAACGGTGGCCGACGCCACTCCTGGCTCCGGCCGACCGCCGGCCGCGGCACCACACCGGCCACCCCGAACGCACCCGACCGCGAGGCGCGCGGCCCGGCCCCGGAGGCCCCCAGCCTGATCGACGCCGCGCTCTACCGCGACGGCCTGCGCATCGGCTCCCCCACCAGCCTCGCCGAAACCTTCCGCGAACTGCGCGAACTCCCCGGCTCGATGGCGTGGATCGGGCTGCACCGGCCGAGCGAGGCGGAACTCCTCTCCCTGGCCGGCGAATTCGACCTGCACAAACTGGCGATCGAGGACGCGCTGGAAGCCCACCAGCGCCCCAAGTTGGAGCGGTACGGCGAGACGCTGTTCGTCGTCCTGCGGGCGGCGCGCTATCTGGATGCGCCGGAAGAGGTGGAATTCGGCGAACTCCACCTGTTCGTGGGCCCGGATTTCGTCATCACCGTCCGGCACGGCGCCGCCCCCGACCTGTCCGCGGTCCGCACCCGCATGGAATCCACGCCGGAACTCATCGGGCTGGGCCCGGAGGCGGTGCTGTACGCCATCCTGGACGATGTGGTGGACGGCTACGCGCCGGTGGTCGAAGGCGTGCAGAACGACCTGGACGAAATCGAAACCGAGGTCTTCCGCGGCGACCCCGAAGTCTCCCGCCGCATCTACGAACTCTCCCGGGAAATGGTGGAGTTCCAACGCGCGACCCGCCCCCTGGTGGGCATGTTGCAAGCGCTGATGGCCGGCTTCGACAAGTACCGCACGGACGAAGAACTCCAGCGCTACCTGCGCGACGTCGCCGACCACGTCACCCACACCAGCGAGCGCGTGGACGGTTTCCGCTCGGCCCTCACCGAAATCCTCGCGGTCAACGCCACCCTGGTCACCCAGCAACAGAACGCAGAAATGCGCGCCCTGGCCGAAGCAGGCTTCGAACAGAACGAAGAAATCAAGAAGATCTCGTCCTGGGCAGCCATCCTCTTCGCCCCCACGCTGGTCGGCACGATCTACGGCATGAACTTCGACCACATGCCGGAGTTGCACTGGACGCTGGGCTATCCGTTCGCGATCGTGCTGATGGCCGTGGTGTGTACGAGCCTGTATGTGATCTTCAAGCGGCGGGATTGGTTGTAGGGGTGTCGGGGGGCGTCTCTTACCGCTGGCGACGTTCGGCGTCGGCGGTACGGTGCGCCTACACACAGCCCCAAAAAGAATCACCCCACCCACCCGAACAAGATGCGCCCCGGCCGATCCCCAGGACAATGGATTTCGTACGCCCGTGATGTGATCCAAGAGCGAGAGGGTTTGACTCCTCATGGCCGTCACCGACACCGCGATAAACCTCACCCGGGCCGCCCACGTCGGGATCTCCGTATCGGACCTGGATACCGCCATCGACTTCTACCGGGCCCTGACCGGGCGCGAGCCCGTGGTGGCGGGCGAGACGATGCACAGCGTGCCGTTCGGGCAGGCGCAGGGGCTTTCCGATGCCAATTTGCGGTATGCCACGATCAATATCGATGGCCTAGGCATTGATCTGATCGAGTTCCAGGAACCGGTGGCATTGCGCACCAATGGGGCCGCGAACCGGCCCGGGTCCATGCACCTGTGCTTCAAGGTGGACGATTTCGACGCGGTGTACGAGCGCATGAAGGAGGCCGGGTACGAATTCCTCGGCGACGGCTACACGTTCACCGCCGGGGAGGTCACCCCGGATGCGGCGCTCGGCACGAAGGTCGCCTACTTCAACGACCCCGACGGAACGAATCTGGAAATCATCCAGCCGCAGGGTGGTTTCGCCAACTAGCAGGCGGGCCGCGGGCCCCGGTAGTGCCCTGCCGGCACGGGCCCACCGGCTCGGGTGCCGGCGGGGCGGGCTAGATTCGCGGCATGAACGATGCTGAAGCCGCCGCGCTGTTGGCCGGATGCGCCCGCTGCCCGTACCCCGGCGCGTGGCAGCCCTCCCCTTTTGCGGAACGCTCGGTCAGTGGGACGCGCTATGCCGTGGTCGCCGTCGATCCAGAGCTGAGCGCGCTGGCCCTACGGCGTGAGGACGGCTCGCTGTGGTTCCTGCCGGAGGGCGATGCCGCCCAGTTCGTCAACTCCAGCATTGCGGCGTTCGTCGCCTGCAACCGCGCGTACGAGGAGGCTGCCGCCGAGGCTGCCGCGTACGAGGGCCCCGGCGACGGGCTGGGTGAAGAGGAGGCCGCCGACCTGGCCGAGCAGGCCGCGGACGAGCTCACCGAGGCCCTGCTGGAACGGTTCGGAGCGCTCGATCCCGCGGCCGTCGCCGATGAGAACTCCTTCTGGCACGTCGGCGCCGAGGAACTGGGCTATGGCATGAGCGCATGAGGCACCGAGCGCCGGGCGCACGGCGGCGGCGGGCGCGGGTGAGCACTTATCGCCCCTTCGAGGGAATCGTCAACCCCCACCCCGCCGGAGGACTACCGTACGGATGCGCCGCGTCACCCAGCGCGGTCTCCTGAGGAGGTCTTCCCGTGTCTTCGTCCTGCGATCCCGCGCTCGCTCCCGCCGGTGACGTGGTCACCGCGCTGCTGATGATCGACTCGCGACTCAAGTGCCTGCACGAGCGCAAGGCCGAGATCGATCCCGAACAGCAGAAGATGATCGAGGAGTTCACCGCCTCCCTCGACCGCAAGGGGGCGAACGCCGTACTGGACGGCGCCTGCACCCTGATCTTCATGTACATGACCTGGCTGCGTTCGGCGTACGAGCGCCACGACAAGGACGTCATCGAGAACGTGGTGCCCCCTCTGGTGGCCACGATGCGCATGATGCCGGCGAGCATCAGCCCGGAGGTCATCCCCACCATGGCCGGCCTGGTCATCGCGGCGGGCACCGAGCTGAGCCCCAATCTGTGGCGCAAGCAGTACGGCGACTGGACCGAGGCCGAGATGACGCCCCTGGAAGCCACCGCGACCCTGCTCGCCGAGCACATCAACGGCCTCACCGGCGACCCCGACTTCGCCACCCGCATGATCTCCGACGCGCTGGCCGCGGCGGGGTGAGGGGGCGGCCACCGCACCCAGGGCTTCCGGGCAATTTCCCCAACGCCCGCCCCGCTGGGGCCGGTTCGGGACTGCGGTGGCTTCGTGGTCGCTCAGTCCTGCGTCAGGCCCCGGGCCTTGAGTTCCTTCTCACACTCGCCGGGCACCGCGGAGTCCATAACGAAGGTGTCCACCTGTGCGCTGCTTGACCCCTTGGCGTTCAGGGCCGCTTCCGATGGGGGCAGGGCCCCGGCGCGGGCCTCCTCGATCGCCCGGATGATCCGTGCGCAGGTCCCGGCCTCCGTGCCGTTGATCTCCACCGTCAATCCCTCGGAGTCCGGGCCACCCGTGCTCGGGCGAGCGGTGTCCGAGCCGATGTTGAGTGCCGCGGTGGCGCCGAGGCCGGCCAGGCACAGGCCGGCCCAGACGGTGGCGGCACGCCGGCCGGCCCTCATCTGCGCACCGCCGTGCCGGCCCGACCGGCGGCCCGGGCCGCGGGTCCTTCGCCCATGACGGCGAGGGCACGGGCCCGGCCCGCCCTACGTATGTCCAGCATCCAGCTCTCCTCCGTCTGACGACGTCCTCGGCCTCGCCCCGCCGCGTCCCGCCCGCACCGCATTCCGGCCAACTGCCGGCTGCGGCCCGCACGCTGGGCGCACCACATCGGCGGCTGCCGCATTATGCCCCGGGGCGCTCGGGGGCGCAGGGGCGGGGCGGCGCCGGAGGCGGCGTACGACTTCGACCGTGCCGCTCAGCGCGAAGGCCAGCCCGAGGCCCACGGCCATGCCGATGAGGTCGTTGTCCTGGAAGAGCGCGCCGCCCGCGTAGCCGATGAGGACCGTGTACGTGCTCCAGCACAGGCCGGCGAACGCGGTGGCGGCGAGGTAGCGGCGCCAGGGGTAGCCCACCATGCCGGCCGAGAGCGTGACGAGATAGCGCCCGACGGGGATGAAACGCGAGGTCACGAGGGTGTAGCTGCCGCGGGCCGCGAGTTCGGCGGCGATCCAATCGTGGGCCCGCCGGCGCCTGGTGCCCGGCCGCAGGCGAGCCCTGACGCGTTCGGCGAGCGAGCGGCCGACGACGTACGGAACCAGGTCGCCGAGGACGGCGCCGAGTGCGGTCGCCGCGATGCAGGCGACCAGTTCGGTGTCGCCGTCGGCCGCGTACACACCGGCGATGACGACGACCGGTTCGCTCGGGATGAGCGGGAGGAAGGAGTCGAGCAGCGACACGGCGACGAGCACCAGGTAGAACCACGGCGAGGTGACCAGCGAGGTAGCCAGCCCCATCCAGTCGATCACCGCACGGCCCGCCTGGCCTGCCCGGCGGGGGTGATGGGAGTGGCTGATGCGGCAGCGGGCCCCGGCTCGGCCGGCCCCTGACCGACATGCCCCGGCCCGGCGGGCCCCACCCCAGCAGACCCCGGCGCGGCCGACCCCCGGCCGACATGCCCCAGCCCGGCAGGCCCCCGCTCGACCGCCCCCACCGCACCGTCGCGTTCCGCCAGGGCCGCCGCCACCGCGTGGGTGCCCTCGGGGGTGAAGCAGAGGTCGAGGCCGGCGGCGGACGCGATGGCGGCCGGGGTGGCGCGGCGCACCAGGTCGGCCTCGTACCGCGCCAGGGCCGCGGCGTCCGCCGCCCCGTGTTCGACGACGGTCGCCGCGAGCGCCGCCGCGTCCGCGAGGGCGAGGTTGGCGCCCTCGCCGGCGAAGGGCGACATCAGGTGGGCGGCGTCGCCGAGCAGCGTGACGCCGGGCCTGGACTGCCAGCTCAGGCCGATCGGGAGCATCAGCAGCCGGCGGGGTACGAAGGAGTCGTCGCAGTGGCGGATGAGGTCGGTCAGCGGGCGCGCCCAGTCGGTGAAGTGGCCGAGGAGTTCGCGCCTGACGTGGTCCGGGGTGCCGGTGCTGATGCCGGAGGTGTCCAGCCAGTCGTCGGGGGCGCGGAGCCCGACGTAGGTGCGGACGGAGCCGTCGCCGTTGCGCTGGGCCATCAGCGCCTTGCCGTCGCGGAAGGCGAACAGGCTGCCGCGCCCCACCCACCTGGCCAGCTCCGGCCGGCGGCGGTCCACGTCCGCCACGCTGATCTCGACGAAGCTGACCCCGGTCGAGGTGGGCACCGCGTCGGTCAGCAGCGGGCGGACCCGCGACCAGCCGCCGTCGGCGCCCACCAGCAGGTCGCAGGAGTGCACCGCGCCGTGCGCGAAGTACAGCCGGTGGCGGCCGTTCCGCAACGGCACCGCCCGGTCCAGGGCGTGGCCCCACCGGACGGTGCCGGGTTCCAGCGCGTCGAGCAGCAGGTCGCGCAGCGCGCCCCGGTCGATCTCCGGCTCCACCGTCCCGGCGTCCTCGCTGCGCTCCTGCCGGTGCACGGTGCCGTCCTTGTCGACCAGCTTGAGGTCCTGGCCCTCGGGCCTGGCCACCGCCCAGTACTGCGCGAACAGACCGGCGCTGCGCAGGGCGCGTTGGCCCGACGCGGGATGGAGGTCGAGGCTGCCGCCCTGCGGGCGTGCGGTGCGTGAGGCGTCGCGCTCGTAGACGGTCACGGCGATGCCGTGGACTTGGAGGATGCGGGCCAGGGCGAGGCCGCCGATGCCGCCACCGATGACGGCGATGGCCGGGTTCTCGTCCTCATATCGGTTGCTTCTGTGGCTTGTTGCCGGTCGCATTGCTTCGATTCGCTTTCTCTCGTGGGGCGCGGGCGCGGGGTGCAGGTTGCGGGGTGCGGGGTGGCGGTGCGTTCCCGCTGGGGCGCGTACGGGGTGGGGCTGGCGTACGGGGTGGGGGCTGGCCTGGTGCGGCGCGGCGCGGCCTCTCCGGGTCAGGGCACCTCCGCGAGGGCCGCGCGTACGGCCGGGTGCAGGGCCGGGGCCGCGGCCAGGAAGTCCGTACTGCCGAGGTGCCACGGGCGGCCCTCGGTGTCGGTGACGGTGCCGCCCGCCTCGGCGACCAGCAGCCCGCCCGCCACCAGCCCCGAACGAACGTCGCTGTACTGCCAGAACGCGTCCAACTGCCCGGCCGCCACCTGGATCAACTGCATGGTGGCGGGCACCGCGACCCGGGCGACCAGTGCGTGCCGCAGCAGGGCCGCGTAGGAGGCGCCGATCCGGTCGAGGGTGGCCGCGTCCTCGCCGGGTGCGGCCTGTCCGGTGGCGACGTACGCGGCGGCCAGTTCGGTCTTGGCACTGGTCCGCAGGGGGCAGCCGTCGACGTGGGCGCCGCCGCCGCGTACCGCCGTGTACGTCTGCCCGGTGAGCGGGACGTGCACCGCGGTCAGGACGGGCTGGTTGTCGCGGACCAGGGTGGCCGTCACGGACCAGTCGGCCATGCCGTGTACGTGGTTGATGTTGCCCTCGACCGGGTCGGTGATCCACCACTCGCCGTCCGGCAGCGGGCCGCGGTCCAACTCGTCCTCGATCCAGCCCGCCTGGGGCCGCAGCCGTTCCAGGGGCGCGCGCAGCGGCCGGAGCGAGGCCAGGTCGTTGGCGTGCAGCGCGTCGAGCACGGCCGTCAGGCCGGTCAGCCGCTGCGGCGCGGCGAACCTGGCGTGCACCGCGGCGCCGGCGGCCCGTACCGCCGTCACCACCTCGGCGAGCAGGGCGCGGTCCGCGGCGCGATGGGGGTTGTCGGCCTGGTCGAACGCCGGGCGGGCGGCGTTCTCCGAGTACGTGGACATGGCTGTCTCCCTTCGGGCCGATGGCCCAACTGGGGTGCTTTTCCTGGTAGTTGCCACGCTAGGAAGGCGGCTGGATTGTCGTCAAATGCAAGTTCGGCACGCCTAAGATGACTGCCATGCAACTGGATTTGAATCTGCTGACCGCGTTGGACGCCCTACTGGAAGAGGGCAGCGTGACCGGCGCCGCCCAGCGGCTCCAGCTCACCGCGCCGGCGGTCAGCCGGGCGCTGGGCCGCATCCGCAGGGCGACGGGCGACCAGATCCTGGTCCGCACCGGCCGCACGATGACGCTCACCCCGCGGGCGCTGGCCATGCGGGCCGAGGTGCACCGCATCGTCCAGCAGGCCCACGCCGTGCTCGCCCCCGCCCAACACCTCGAACTCGCCACCTTGGAGCGGGAGTTCACGCTCCAGTGGCACGACACGATCACGCACGCGGTGGGCCCGGCGGTGCTTCACGCGGTGCGCGGGCAGGCGCCCGGGGTGCGGCTGCGGATGCTGGCCGAGGCCCCCACGGACACCGCCGACCTGCGGCACGGCCGGGTGGACCTCGCCGTCAGCGCGGCCCGGCCGGCGCTGCCCGAAATCCGCTACGAACAGGTCGCCGAGGACCGGCTCGTGGTCGCGGTGGGGCCGCGGGCGCCGTACGGGGACCGGCTCACGCTCGACGCGTACGCCGCCGCCGACCACGTCACCGTCTCCCGCCGCGGCCGGCTCAGGGACCCCGTCGACGACCTGCTGGCCGCGCAGGGGCGGCAGCGCCGGGTGGTCGCCTCGGTACCCACCAGCACGGCCGCGCTGCGCATGGCCGAGTACGGCGACGTGCTGGTCGCCGTGCCCGAGCGGATGGCACGCCCGGTGGCCACGACGCTCGGGGTGCGGCTGCTGCCGCTGCCGCTCGACGCGGACCCGGTGCCGGTCTACGTCTCCTGGCACCAGCGGTACGAGGACGACCGGGCGCACGCCTGGCTGCGCTCCCTGGTGCGGGACGGGCTGCGGGCGGCGATGTCCGCTGCCGACGGATCCGCTGCCGGCTGACCCAGCCGGGTCGCGCCGGCCGGCACCGCTGACCGTCCGCCCCGCCCCCGCTGCCGTCCGGGCCAGCCCACTGCGGACGTTCCCCCACAAGCAGACTGCTGTTCACGCGCCGCTGGTGGGATGCCTGGCGCGTGACGCACCCGCGTCACCTCAGCACCTTGGAGGCGCGGATGAATCTGCTGGTCAATGGGGACGCCGAGGCAGGGCCTGGCGGCAGCCCCGAGCCGGTCGAGACGGTGACCGGCTGGCGGGTGGTGCAGGGGGCGCCGGCGCTGATCGGGTACGACGTCGGCACCGGCTACCCGACGCCCGCCGACCCCGGCCCGACGCCGCGTGGCAGCCGGTTCTTCTCCGGCGGCAACTCGCCCCGTACCGCACTGGTGCAGGACGTGCGGCTGCCGGCCAGGGGACGCACCGGGCGGCACGCCGTCGACCGGGGCCGGGTGCGCTTCACCGTCGCCGGCTGGCTCGGCGGGTACGCGGGGCAGCAGGACGGGGCGCGGCTCTCGGTGGAGTTCCGCGACGCGCAGGGCACGCCGCTGGCGCTGAGCGTGCTCGGCCCGGTGACCGCGGCCGAGCGCGGCAGCCGCACCGGCATGGTGGAGCGCACCAGCACCGGCACGGTGCCGCCGGGCGCGCGCACCGCCCGCGCCCTGCTGGTGTTCACCCGGACCGGCGGCGGCACGTCCAACGACGGCTACGCCGACGCCGTCTCCCTCACCCTCACCCACACCCGCGGAGGCCGGTCGTGAAGCTCAACCGTCGTGACCTGCTGAAGGCGGCTGCCGCCGCCGGTGCGCTGAACGTCGTCTGGCCGCTGAGCGCGGGGCTCACGCCCGCGCAGGCGAGGGAGGCAGCCGAGGCGCTGGGCGCCCAGTACGACCCGGCGCCCTTCACCCTCGGGGTGGCCTCCGGCGATCCGCAGCCGCACAGCGTGGTGCTGTGGACCCGGCTGGCGCCCGAACCGCTCGCCGCCGAGCAGAAGCTGCCCGAGATCGTGGAAGTCGACTGGGTGGTGGCGACCGACCCGCGGCTGCGCCGGGTGGTGGCGCGCGGCTCCGTCGCCGCGTCCGCGACGCTCGCGCACAGCGTGCACGTGCCGGTGAACGGGCTGCACCCCGGGCGGCACTACTGGTACGGCTTCCGGGCGCTGGGCAAGCGCAGCCGGGTGGGCCGCACCAAGACCGCGCCGGTGGGCCGCGTCCCCGCGGTGCGCTTCGCCGCCGCCAACTGCCAGGCGTTCCACGACGGCTTCTACGCGGCGCACCGCGGCATCGCGCGCGAGGACGTCGACTTCGTGATGCACCTGGGCGACTACATCTACGAGCACGGCCCGGTCGGCGGCGACCACGTGCGCGACCACAACGCGCCGCCGGTGTTCACGCTGGCCGACTACCGGGTGCGGCACGCCCTGTACAAGGGCGACGCCTCGCTGCGGGACGCGCACGCCGCCCACCCGTGGTTCCTGACCTGGGACGACCACGAGGTGGCCAACGACTACAGCGGCACCGGCGGCGGTGCCCCGTTCATGCAGCGCCGGGCCGCCGCGTACCAGGCGTGGTACGAGCACATGCCGCACCGGGACGCCGGCGATTCGGCGCTGCCCGACCCGGAGATCCACCGGGTGCGGCGCTGGGGCGACCTGCTGGAGCTCACCATCCTCGACCTGCGCTCCTACCGCTCCGCGCAGAACCTGAAGGACGGCACCATCCTGGGCGGCCCGCAGAAGGAGTGGCTCAAGCGCGGCGTGGACCGGGCCGGCGACGCCTGGCACTGCTGGGCCAACTCGATCATGCTCAGCCAGCTCCGCGGCCGGCCCGGCGGCGGCTACATGTTCACCGACCAGTGGGACGGTTTCCTCGCCGAGCGCAAGGAGGTGCTCTCGCACGTGCAGCGGGCGCAGCTCGAAGACCTGGTGGTGATCACCGGCGACTGGCACTCGGCGTTCGTGGACGACGTGCGCCCCGACTACGACGACACCTCGTCGCCCGTCATCGGCACCGAGTTCACCGCCCACTCGATCACCTCGGGCGCCTACAGCGCCGACTGGAACAAGACCAACGGCCCGCTGATGGGCGCGGCCAACCCGCACCTCCAGTACTTCGAGGGCAACCGGTACGGCTACGACGTGTACGAGGTGACGCCTCGGCGCTGGAGCACCCACATGCGGGTCATCGGCGACCGCCGCGACCCGGCGTCGCCGGTCTCCACGCTCACCACCTTCCACATCGACCGCGGGAAGGCGGGCGCGTACGAGGACAGGCGGACGCTCAACTCGCCGGCGCAGTACCGCAGGGGCGCCTGACGGGGCCGTGCGTGGGGCGGGCCCCGGTGCGCGTCGGTGTTCGACACCGGTGGGCGCCGCGGGCCCGCGCCCGGGCCCCGTACGGCTCCGCCCGCGGGCGCGTACGGGGCGGGGCCCGCGGCCCGTGCGGCGCTCAGGTCGGCGGGAGCGCCAGGTCCCGGTGGATCGGGGTGTGGGTGCCGGTCAGTGGGGTGCCGCTGCCGCCGCGGCGGGCCGCGACGATCTCGGCTGCGATGGACAGCGCCGTCTCCTCCGGCGTACGGGCCCCGAGGTCCAGGCCGATCGGGGAGTGCAGCCGGGACAGTTCCCGCGCGGTCAGGCCCGCCTCACGGAGCCGGTGCAGCCGGGCCAGGTGGGTGCGCCGGGAGCCCATCGCGCCCACGTACCCCACCGGCAGCCGCAGCGCCCGCACCAGCAGCGGCACGTCGAACTTGGTGTCGTGGGTGAGTACGCACAGCGCGGTGCGGCCGTCGATGCCGCGGGCCCACGCGCTGCCCTGGCCGTCGGCTGAACCGCCTTCCTGCTCGCGTCCGTTGGCCGGCCCGAGGTGCGGCCCGTAGTCCGGGTCCGCCGGGCCGCCCGTGCCGGGTGCGGTCGTCTGCCGGTCCAGATAGCGGTGCGGCCAGTCGACGACCACCTCGTCCGCCTCCGGGAAGCGGCGGGCCGTGGCGAAGACCGGCCGCGCGTCGCAGACCGTGACCCGGTAGCCGAGGAAGCGGCCGGCCCGCACCAGCGCTCCCGCGAAGTCGACGGCCCCGAAGACAATCATGCGGGGCGCCGGCAGGCTGGACTCCACCAGCACGGTGACCGGCCTTCCGCATCCGGCCTCGGCCGCGCCGACCGTACGGGTGGTGGTGCGGCCCGCCGCCAACAGGGCCGCGGCCTCCCGCGCCACCGTCCGGTCCAGGGCGGCGGGCCCGCCGACGGAGCCGGTCACGGGGCGGCCCGGCCGCACCAGCAGCGCGCCGCCGACGAGTTCGGGCGGCCCCGCGACGACCCGGGCCAGCGCGGCCGGGTACCCGTCGGCCGCCGCGGCCACCGCGGCGGCGAGCACCCGCGCCCGACCTGCGGCGCGCCGGTCCCGGACGCTCCCCCAGCGGACCGGGGTGATCAGTACGTCGATGGCGCCGCCGCAGGTCAGCCCGGTCGCGAAGGCGTCGTCGTCGCTGTAGCCGAAGCGCTCCACGATGCTGTGCCCGCCGTCCAGGGCCTGCCGGCACAGCTCGTAGACGGCGCCCTCCACGCAGCCGCCGGAGACCGAACCGAGCGCCTCGCCGTCGGCGGCCACGGCCAGCGCGGCCCCGGGCAGCCGTGGTGCGCTGCCGTGCACGGCGACCACCGTGGCGACGGCGAAGTCACGGCGCTGCGCGCACCACCCGTGCAGGGCGGCGGCGATGTCCAACATGGCATCAGCTCCTTCGTCGTCCGGCGGCCGGCACCGCCCCGCCGCACCGACTACCCCGCATCGGGCACCGGCCCCGCCCCGGCCGCCGTACCCGCTCCCCTGTCCGTACCCGCCCCCGTGCCCAGGTCCGGGTCCGGGCCCGGGCCGTCGAGTGCGACGAGGTGTTCCGGGCGCACCGGCACCCGCGTCAGCTCGCGGCCGGTGGCCGCCCGGATCGCCGCGACGACGGCCGGGGTGGCGGAGAGGGTCGCGGCCTCGCCGGCGCCGCGCAGCCCGTACGGGGCGTGCCGGTCGGGGTGTTCGAGCAGGTCGACCGGGAGCGGCGGGGTGTCGAGCGTGGTGGGGACCAGGTAGTCGGTGAAGGACGGGTTGCGCACCGTGCCGTCCGGGCCGACCACGATCTCTTCGAGGACCGCGAGGCCGATGCCCTGGGCGCCGGCGCCCTGCACCTGGCCGGTGGCCGCCAGCGGGTTCAGGGCCTTGCCCACGTCCTGGGCGCAGGCCAGCTCGACCACCTTGACCAGGCCGAGTTCGGTGTCCACGTCCACCACCGCACGGTGTGCGGCGAAGCTGTACTGCACGTGGGCGCGGCCCTGCCCGGTCCGCGAGTCCAGCGGCTCGGTCGGCCGGTGCCGCCACGTCCGCTCCACCTCGACCACCTCGTCCCCGAGGACGTCCGCGAGGTCGGCGACGGCGGTGCCGTCCGCGCCGACCACCGCGCCGCCGGCGAGCGTGAGTCCGGCCGCCGCCCACGCCGGGTCGCCGGCGCCGAAGCGGGCCCGGCCGATCGCCAGCACCCGCTCCCTGACCAGGGCACACGCGTGCTGGACGGCGCCGCCGGTGACATAGCTCTGGCGGGAGGCCGAGGTGGAGCCGGCCGAGCCGATGCGGGTGTCGGCCGGCTCGACCGTCACCTGCTCCACGCCGAGTTCGGTACGGGCGATCTGGGCCTGCACCGTGACGCCGCCCTGGCCGACCTCGGCCAGCGCCGTGCACACCGCGGCGACCGGCTCGCCCGCAACGACCTGGAGCCGCACCCGGGCCGTCGAGTAGTCGTCGAACCCGGCTGAGAAGCCCACGTTCTTGATGCAGGCGGCGTAGCCGACGCCGCGCACCACCGACTCGCCGTGCGTGGCCCCGGACCGGCCACCGGGCAGCTCCCGCAGGTCCACCCGCCCGCCCGGGAGCGCCCACGGCCGCTCCGGCGGCAGCGGCCTGGCCCGCACCCGCGCCAGCAGTTCGGCCACCGGCGCCGGGGAGTCCACCCGCTGCCCCGTCGGCAGTGCGGTGCCCTCGGCCATGGCGTTGCGCCGGCGCAGCTCCACCGGGTGCAGGTCGAGCGCGGCGGCGAGCCGGTCCATCTGCGCCTCGTACGCGAAGCACGCCTGGACGGCGCCGAAGCCGCGCATCGCGCCGCACGGCGGGTTGTTGGTGTACAGGGCGAGCGCCTCGATCGCCACGGCGTCGACGGCGTACGGGCCGGCGCCCAGCGCGGCGGCGTTGGTGACGACCAGCGGTGACGAGGAGGCGTAGGCGCCGCCGTCCAGGACGATGCGGCAGGTCAGGTACTGGAGCCTGCCGGCGGCGTCGGCCCCGTGCTCGTAGTGCAGGCGGGCCGGGTGCCGGTGGACGTGGCCGAAGAACGACTCGTACCGGTCGTAGACCATCTTGACCGGGCGGCCGGTGCGCAGCGCCAGCAGACAGGCGTGGGCCTGCATGGACAGGTCCTCGCGCCCGCCGAACGCGCCGCCGACGCCGGCGAGCGCCATGCGCACCTTCTCCGGCGGCAGGCCGAGCACCGGGGCCAGTTGCTGCCGGTCGGAGTGGAGCCACTGGGTGGCGACGTACAGGTCGACACCGCCGTCGTCGGCGGGCACCGCGAGCCCCGCCTCGGGGCCGAGGAACGCCTGGTCCTGCATGCCGACCGAGTAGTCGCCGCGGACCACGACGGCGGCCCTGGCCCGGGCGGCGGACAGGTCGCCGCGCACGATGGGCTGCCGGTACACCACGTTGGGGTGCGGCACGTGCGCCGCGTGCGCATCCGTGCGACCGGGGTGCAGCACCGGGGCGTCCGGGGCGAGGGCGCCGGCCTCGTCGGTGACCGGGGTCAGCTCCCGGTAGTCGACGACGATCCGGGCGGCGGCGCGGCGCGCGGTCTCCGGGTGGTCGGCGGCGACGACGGCCACCGGCTCGCCGTGGAACCGCACGACGTCCCCGGCCAGCACGGGCTGGTCGGAGATCTCCAGGCCGTAGTGGGTGGCGGCGGGCAGGTCCCGGTGGGTGAGGACCGCACACACGCCGGGGACGCACAGCGCGGGCCCGACGTCGATGCCGACGATCCGGGCGTGGGCGTACGGGCTGCGCAGCGTGTGGCCCCACACCTGGTCCTCGTGCCACAGGTCGGACGCGTACGCGAAGTCACCGGTGACCTTGAGCGTGCCGTCCGGCCGGGGCGCGGACTCCCCGACGGTGCCGGGGCTGCCGCTGTTGGAGTGGGTGGGGGTGGCGCCCGCGGGGGCGGTGCGGCTCGGCGACGTGGTGCGGCTCGGTGATGTGGTGCGGCTCGGTGATGTGGTGCTGGAGGTGGCGCCGGCCGGGGTGGCGCCGGCCGGCGAGGTGGTGCCTGGCGGGGGCGTGGTGCCCGCCGGGGGCGGGCCGTTCGGGGGGCGGGGCGCGGGCATGGGTCAGGCTCCGTCCGGTTCGGTCGCGCGGGCGGTCGGGGCCGGTGCGGTCGCCCGGGCTGCGGGGCCCTCACCGGTCGCGCGGGGCGCGGGGTCTCCGGCGTCCCCGCCCCGGTCCCCGTCGCCCGCGTCACCGGCCGTGCGGGGCGCGGGGTCCCCGTGATGCCACCCCGCCGCGC
>NZ_JBLIWA010000047.1:32362-51762 GCF_047525675.1 Streptomyces sp. 796.1
CCGGTCGGCGGGGCCCGCGCCGCCCGCCCGGGAGGCGCGGTCCCCACCCGCCGTGCGCGCGGCGGCCAGGTGGACCGCGGCCAGGATCGTGGCGTAGCCGGTGCAGCGGCACAGGTGGCCGGCGAGCGCCTCGCGCACGTCGGCGTCGGAGGGGGCCGGCTCCCGCTCCAGGAGTTCGTCGGCCGCCACCAACAGCCCCGGCGTGCAGAACCCGCACTGGACGGCGCCCGCATCGAGGAACGCCTGCTGGACGGGGGCGAGCGCACCGCCGTCCGGCCCGTCCGGCCTGGCCCGCCAACGCCGGGCCGCGTCGAGACTGGTGCCGGGGGCGGCGGCGGCCGGGTCAGGATGGGGGCCGGGGGCCGGAGCGGGCCCTGGGTGCGGAGCGGGCTCGGGCCCCGGGTCAGATCCGGACTGCGCAGCAGATCCGGACTGCGCAGCAGGCCCGGCCCCCGAAGCAGCCCCAGGCCCAGCAGCAGCCCCGGACTCCGAAGCTGCCTGCCCGGGGCGCCACAACGGGCCGGCCGGACCCACGCCCGCCGAACTCGCACCCGGGCCCGCACCCTCAGCACCCGCACCCGGGCCCGCACCCGCCGCCGCGGCACGCTCCGCCGCGTACGCCGCAAGGCCCTCCACCGTCAGCACCTCGTGCCCGTGCGCCTGGCCCGCGGCCACCAGGCAGGCGCAGACCGGCACCCCGTCGACGCGTACCGTGCACGATCCGCATTCGCCCTGCTCACAGGCGTTCTTGGCGCCGGGAAGGCCGAACCGTTCACGCAGTACGTACAGCAGGCTCTCGCCCTCCCACACGTCGTCCGCGGTCTGTGGTCGTCCGTTGACGGTCATGCTGACGCGCATCGTGGTGCGCCCCCTTCCGGTTCCCCGCCGTCCGCGGCCCGGTGCGCGTCGCCGCCCGTGGCCCGGTACTCGGCCCAGGCCAGGTCCAGGGCGCGGCGGGCCAGCACCGTCACGGCGTGCCTGCGGTAGGCGGCGCTGCCGCGTACGTCATCGATGGGCTGGCAGGCGTCGGCGACCAGGGCGGCGAAGTGCCGGGCGACGGCCGGCGGTACGGGCCGACCGCTGGTCCAGTGGTCACCCTCGGCGAGCGCGGCCCCGAGGAACTCCTCGGCTGCCCCGGCCCGTACCGGGGTGGGCGCGGCCGAGCCGATGCCGGTGCCGATCCGCCGCTCGGCCGGGTGCAGCGCGAGGCCGAACGCGCACACCGCGATCACCATCGCGTTGCGGGTGCCGACCTTGGCGAACTGCTGCGGGCCGGTCGCCCGGACGATCCGTACCGCCCTGATCAGCTCGTCGGGCGCCAGCGCCGAGCGCTTGACGCCGGTGAAGAAGGCGTCGATCGGGATCAGCCGGGTGCCGCGCACCGAGGCCACCTCCACCTCCGCGCCGGCGGCCAGCAGGGCCGGATGGCAGTCACCGGCGGGCGAGGCGGAGCCGAGGTTCCCGCCGACGCTGCCGCGGTTGCGGATCTGCGGGGAGCCCACCGTGTCCGCGGCGAGCGCCAGACCCGGCAGCGGGCCGCGCAGCCGGGCCGTGATCCGGGCGTACGGGACGGCGGCACCGAGCCGCACCCGGGTCGCGCCGACCTCCCAGCCGTACAGGTCGCCGATCCGCGTGAGGTCGATGAGGTGAGTGGGGCGGCAGCGGTCGAAGTTGATGTCGACCATGACGTCCGTGCCACCGGCGATCGGCACCGCGGCGGGGTGCGCGGCCTTCGCGGCCAGCGCGTCGTCCCAGGTGGCTGGGCGCAGGAACTCCATGCTCGTGCTCTCCCGTGCTCTCCGCGTGCGCTTCTCACTCGTCCGGCCGGTCCCGCTCCCGCCCGTCCGGTGCGCCGGCCCGCTCCTTCGTACGGTGCGTCAGACCTCTCCTTCGTACGGTGCGTACGGCCCGCGCCCGTACGAGCCGCACGGCTCACTCACCCGTCCGGCTCACTGATCCGCCCGGCCCGTACCCCCGTCGTGCGTCCGGCGCGTACGACGCGCATCCCGTACGGGCCGTACGGGGCACTGATCGGGCGCGAACGGCTGTGCATCGGCCCGTCCGACGCGGCCGTCGGGCCTCCGCACCGGGCGCGGTGCGTGCCCCTGCGGGCAGCGGTGCGGGCAGCGGTTGGCTGGCCAGCAGCCCGGTCTTGTAGATTCGAACGAACGACATGGAGCGCGGGCTCTGGCGATCGCCCCACGTGACCTGGGCTACGAGTACCCCGTACCGGCCGATCCGCACGGCCGGGTGCCGGGTACGCGCGCTCCGCGCCGTACCCGCCCTCCCCCGCACGCCCCCACACGCCCACCCCACCGGGTGCCGCGCCCCACGGCCCGGCGCCCGGGCCCGCCCCACGAGACAGATCGGCTGACGAGACGATGCGGCTGCGCGCCCTGCTGGAAACCGACGCCCTTGGCCTGCGCCTGCTCGGCGGCGAGGAGGAGCTCGACCGCACCGTGCGCGGCGTGATGACCACCGACCTGCGCGACCCGAGCCGCTATCTCTCCGGCGGCGAACTCGTCCTCACCGGCCTGGCCTGGCGCCGCGAGCCGGCCGACTCCGAGCGCTTCGTCCGCATCCTGACGGCGGCCGGGGTCGCCGGGCTCGCGGCCGGTGAGGCGGAGCTCGGCGCGGTCCCCGAGGACCTGGTGCTGGCCTGTGTCCGGCACGGGCTGCCGCTGTTCTCGGTCGTCGAGGACGTCGCCTTCGCCTCCATCACCGAACACGTGGTGCGGCAGGTCTCCAGCGAGCGGGCCGGCGACCTGGCCGCCGTCGTCGACCGCCACCGCCGGCTGATGACCTCGGGCCCCGCCGGCGGCGGCCCCGAGGTGGTGCTCGACCTGCTCGGCACCGACCTCGACCTGCGGGCCTGGGTGCTGTCGGCCGCCGGCCGGCAGATCGCGGGCTCGGCGGTGGCCGGGGAGGGCCCCGCGCTGACCGGTGCGCTGCGGGCCAGGCTCGCCGGCGAACACCTGGCCGCGGTGCGCGCCGGGCGCACGCCCCCGTACCGGCTGACCACGGGCGCCGGCACGTACTCGCTCTTCCCGGTGCACAACAGCGGACGCGGCGCGCCCGCCGGCGAGGTGCGCGAGACGGTGCTGTCGGACTGGCTGCTGGCGGTGGAGGCGGACGCCGGCGACTGGCCGGCGGAACGGCTCGACCTGCTGTACGGGGTGACCCAGTTGATCGCCGTCGAGCGCGACCGCAGGGACGCGGCCCGTACGGTGCGGCGCCGGCTGGCCCAGGAAGTGCTCGAACTGGTGCAGACGGGTGCACCGCCGGCGGAGGTCGCCGCGCGGCTGCGGGTCGCAGCCCCGGTGCTGCTGCCCGGACTCGGCAGCGCGCCGCACTGGCAGGTGGTGGTGGCCCGGGTGGAGTGGGCCGGCGCCGAGGTGCCGGGCGGGCCCGTGGCCCGGGCGCTGCTCGAAGAGATCCTGGTGGACCCGGCGGCGCCGGGTCCCGAGCCTTCGGACCGGATCGCGGTCGCCCACACCGGGGACGAGGCGGTGGCGCTGGTGCCGCTGCCCGCGCTGGCCGGCGACGGGCCGGGGGCCGATGCGACGGTGCACGCCGACGCGCTGCTGGCTGCGGTGTGCGAACCGCTCGCCCGTGGCCTGGCCGACGACGGCCGGCTCACCATCGGGGTCAGCGCGGCGGTGCTGTCGGCCGAGGGGCTGCGCGGCGCCGTGGAGGAGGCCAGGCACGCACGCCGGGTCGCCGCCGCCCGCCCCGGCACCGTCTGCGCGGCCGGCCACCAGGAGTTGGCCTCGCACGTCCTGCTGCTGCCGTTCGTCCCCGACGACGTACGGCGCGCCTTCACCGCCAGGCTGCTCGACCCGCTGCGCGAGTACGACCGCCGCCACCGGGCCGAACTGATCCCCACCCTGGAGGCGTTCCTCGCCGCCGACGGCTCCTGGACCCGCTGCGCGGCCCGGCTCCACCTGCACGTGAACACGCTGCGCTACCGGGTGGGCCGCATCGAACAGCTCACCGGCCGCGACCTGTCGCGGCTCGAAGACAAGTTGGACTTCTTCCTGGCGCTGCGGCTGACCTGACGGCCGGTCGACGCTCCCCGGGCGGGCGCTACAGGTGGCTGCCCGGGGCCGGGGCCGCGCGCCCCCGTCCGGCGGCGGGAAAGCGGCGGGACCGCGGCCGGACGGACCGCGGCCCGGTCCCCGCGCGAAGGGGGACCGGGCCATGGGGTGGGGGGCCGCACTGGCGGCTGCGGCCCCGCCCACCGCGGAGGCCGGGCCACCCTCCAGCGGCCCGGCGACACGGCGACACATCGGCGCATCGAAGCGTCAGCGCTCCAGCGCGTCAGCGCATCAACACGTCAGCGCGTCAGCGGGTCAGCGCGTCAGCGGGTCAGCGCGTCAACACGTCAGCGCATCAGCGCTTCAGCAGCAGCGCATCCCCCACCGCGCGCTCGCCCGTGGCGTCCGACGGCATCGTGATCAGCTTGCCGTTGACGGCCATGCCCGAGGAGCCGCCACCGTCGAGGCCCATCGCCTGACGGGCCCCCAGCGAACGCAGCAGGTCGGCCATCTCGTGCAGGCCGAGGCCGTCGCTGTAGCCGGGCTGGCGGCCCGCCGACGTCACCAGGAGCAGCCGGCCGCGGGCGTCCACGCCGACCGCCGTGCGCGGGTTGCGCTTGAGGGCCCAGGTGTACGCGAACGTCGGCTCGCCCGGACGGTCGGTGCCGTCGGCCGCGAAGTCGAGGGCCACCCGGCCGTCCTTGACCAGTTGCGGTCCGCCGCTGACGATGTCGTCGCCCCGGCCGATCCGTACTCGTCGGCCGCGCTCGTCGACGATCTTCTCCTCGACGGTGACCCGCTGCCCCACCGTGGCGTGCGTCTGGAGCCACTTCGCGCCCTCGCCGATGCCGGCCAGCACACTGCCGCCGGCCGGTACCGCGCCGCCGCGCGGGCGCACCTCGCTGACCTGCCCGCGGGCGTCGATGACGGCCTCGATGCCGTCACCAGCCGGGGTGTCCGCACCGAGTTCGCCGGTGAAGCGGACGATCTCGTCCGGGTCGGTGCAGGTCACGTCGTGCAGCGGGCGTTCGGTGGGCAGGTCGCCGCCGGTGCCGCCGCAGTTGCGGATCTTGCCGGGGACGCGGTTGATGCCGTCGATGACCTCGGCGGCGCGGCCCGCGCGCACCCGCAGTTCGGTGCTCAGGTGGCGGAACTCCGGGCGCAGCCCGTTGCCGCGCAGCACCATCGCCACCCGGCCGTTGGTGGCCGCGCTCTGGAGCTTGCCGTCGTACGCGGCGATGCCCGCCGCCGCACCGGGCACCCCGTCCCGGCCCTCCATGACGAAGAACCCGGCGTTGACCGCGACCAGCGCGCCGGTCTGCGCCGCGATGTCGCTGACGTTCTCCCGCCCGGCCACGTGGGTGCCGTAGCTGCCGGTGAGGCTCCCGCGGAAGGCGGCCGGGTCGATGACGGCCACCTTCACCTGCGCGAGGCCGGTGCCCCGCGTCCCGTCGCCGCCGGTCCACTCGGTGACCGCGTCGAAGCCGGCCGCCGCGACGGTCTTGCGCTGGGCGTCGGCCTGGTTCTGGCCGCCGAAGACGCCCACCCGTACCCGTACGCCGAGCAGCCCGCTGCGGTCGGCGCCGCGCGGGTAGTCCACGCGCTCGGTCCTGGCCTGGAAGCCGGCCGCGCGCAGCCGCTCGGCCAGTTCACCGGCCGCCTCCTGGGACACCAGGTGCGCACCGGCGGCGCCGCGTACCGTCACCGTCCAGTGGTCGGCGCCCGGCTTGCCGGCCAGCACGCCCTGGTAGAGGTCGACGCCGGCGGCGAGGCGGTCCCGGTCCCAGCCGGCCAGCGGCCCGGGGACGTTGCCCGGGCCGTGCCCGCCGTGCCGGGCCGGCGTGGCGCTCGCGTCGGAGGCGGCGCGCTGCGGGCCGTCGGCCCCCTGGGCGGTGGCGCCGGGCGCCACCAGCGCCGCGACGAGCACCGTCGCCAGCGCGGCGGGGCGCAGCGCGCGGGATCGGCTAGACACCTTGAACACGTCGTCCACTCCTCAGCGACTCTCGACCGCTCGCGCACTGTGGCGAAGCGTTCCGCCGGCCTCTTTTCGGCCAGGGCGTCAGCGGCGTTGTCTTGGGCGAACCGCGACATGCGGTTCGCCGGCACCCTGACAGCGGTCCCGGACGTGGGGCCGTCGCGCGGGCGTCGCCGAGGTGAACAAGCGATACCGCGGGGAGCGGGCCCGGCCGCCACCGCGTCGCCGTGTGCCCGGCGTTCACCCTGGTCATGCGCGCCACCGGGGCCGCGGTCCGGCGGGCGACCGGCGCCGCAGCAGCGCCCGGCGCACCGGCCGCGACGCCGCCAGGCGTCCGCTGACCGCACGCCGGCGACGCCCCGTACGGCACGGGTACGCGGCGCCCGTGACGCTCCTCGCACCGTCGTGACTGGGGCCGCGGCGCGGCTGAAATCGCCTGTTCTGCAAGGTGGTTGACACCGTTCACGGCGCGGTGACTCCGGCGGGCTACGCGCCCGGCGCGCCCCCGTCCCCGCCGGCCGTTTCGCGGCCCGGGCGGTGGCGGTGGCGCGCCGCGGCGGAGCCGTCCGCGCCGCCCGCGCAGGCCGTTTCCGGCGGTCGACACCGGGACTGGCCCATTACCACTGGTGGGGCGCCCATACCTGGTCAGCCGCGATCCAAGTTTGTGAATCAATTCACACCTACCTCTTGGCCGGGCCCCGGATTCCGTGTTGAGATGCGCGCACGACTTCCGGCTCGATGGCGCGCTTGGGGAGGGCAATGTGGCGGACACCGCCATGTCACGTTCTGGATCGTCGGAATCCGTAATAGGACCGGGGGGCGGGTTCCATGCCGGTTTCCCTGACGACCCCTTGCACACGGCGGTATGGCGGCTGCGTTCCCGCGGCTGCTGGCACGACGCCGCGGAACTGCTCAGCCCGCTCGCCACGACCGACCCGGCCGCGGCCCGCCTGCGCAGTTCCGTACTGACGGAACAGTGCATGTTCACCACCAGTGGCTGGGAGGCCGCCGAGGACGCGCTGCGCGCGGCCGAGGCCATCGCGCACACCGACGACGAGCGCGGGGCGGCGGCCTGTGAGCGCGGCCATCTCGCCTACGCGGCCACGCTCTTCGGCAACCGCGACCGGGCGGACGAGGCACGCGCCGCCCTCGGCCGGTCGGCCGCGCTGCTCGGCCCCGACTCGCGGTCCCGCCCGCTGCTCGACTTCCGGCGCGGCCTGCTGGCCCAGCACCTGTCGCGCAATGCGACCAGCGCCCAGGCCGCGTTCCAACGGGCCCACGCCGCGGCGCTGGCCCGCGGCGACACGCTGCTGTGCTCCTTCACCTGGCGGCACCTGGCCGCCATGGCCGAGGAGAACGGCGACCGCGCGGAGGCACGCCACGGATTCGCCGAATCCCTGCGCATCCGGGAGGAGTTGGGGTACCTGATCGGCATCGCCCCAGCCCTGGTGGCCCTGGCCAGCGTCGAGCCCGAACCCGAGGCGGCCCGGCTGCGCGCCGAGGCCGCCCGGCTCGTACGGCTACTCGGCGGCGTGCCGACCTGGCTCGCGCGCCGCCTCCAAGCAGTCCAGGACGCGGCGGCCCCACCCGCACCGGACGCCAGCGCCCCGGCCACCTGACCCCCTACCCCGGTACTCGGGCACCCCGAGCACCACGCCGGACTCCGAGCACCGCACCATCGCACCCACCCGAAACACCTGACGCATCCGCTCGCCCGACGCACTCGGCCCACCCTGCCGACGGGACTCACGTCCGCCCGTACCTCTTCCGGTGCGGGCGGGCGTACGGGCAGGAGCCGGCACCCGGGGCATGAACCGGCCGGACGGCTACGGGCAGCCGCGCACACGGGCCGATGTGCGAAGAGCGGGTACGGGCAGTCGCACGCACGGGCCAGTGCGCAAAGAGCGGGTACGGGCCGACGCGCGGGTACGGGCGAACGCGCGGGTTACGGGCCACCGCGCGGGGCGGCCCGCTGACGGGGCGGGGCGCAAGCACGACGGGGACACAGGCGAGCCGGCCCGCAACGGCCGGGCCGCCGCCCGTCACCCCCACGCGAAGTGAGCGCGGATCAGGCTCTCCGCCGTGGCCAGGTCGCTCACCGCGAGCGCGCTCAACAGGGCCGTGTGTTCGGCGGCGTCCGCGACGAGGTCGGCCGGTTCCCGAACGGAGAGCGGCGACCACTGGGCACGCCGGTGCAACTCCTCGGCGATCAGCACGAGTTGACCGTTGCCACCGAGGCCGAGCACCGCCCCGTGGAAGGCCCGGTCGGCGTCCGCGTAGCCGGCCGCGTCGCCGCGGTGGGCGGCGAGCGCCGCCGCGTCGGCGAGCGGCTGGAGCGCGGCCCAGCGCGGTGCGGGGACGGCACGGGCCAGCCGGAGCATCGCCGGGACTTCGAGGAGCGCCCGCACCTCGGCCAGTTCGGCGCTCTGTTGCGGGGAGTGCTGGGCGACGCGGAAGCCGCGGTTGGGCACGATCTCCACCGCGCCCTCGGCCGCCAGCCGCTGCATCGCCTCGCGCACCGGTGTCGCCGAGACCCCGAAACGGTCGGCGAGCGAGGGCGCGGAGTAGATCTGCCCCGGCGTCAGCTCGCCGACGAGCAGGGCGGTGCGCAGGGCGTCCAGCACCTGGTCGCGGACGGAGAAACGGTGCAGCACCGCCGGCGGGGATGGCGCGACGGGCATTGCGGATCGGCCGCTCGCCGACGTCCGTGGGGCGCGCTGCTCCACTCGGGTCCTCCTACCGCGTCCCGCTCAGCCTTGGCCTGGACTTTCCAGGCTTCCTGCACCATAGGTGGATAGCGCGGTAATTCCCACACCGATCCATTCGCGTAAGGTAAGCCTTACCTGATGAGACTCGTGCGATCGGTGGTCCCGATGACCGTGTCCGTGCCGACCCTCCCCCCGCCCGCCCCGCTCTTCGCGGCGTACGACCGCCTCACCGACGTCTACCCCGCCCTGACCGTGCTCGACCAGGACCCGCGCTCGGGCGGCGGCTGGGTCACCGCCGCCGAACTCGCCGCCGGCGGGCCCGCCGTCGACGCCTTCCTCACCTGGGACGCGGCGCAGATCGAGCGCGACTACGGGCAGCGCGGCCGGCCCGACGTGGTCGCCAGCTTCGGACTGCACCGCTACGCCTGGCCGGCCGCCCTGCTGATCACCGTCCCCTGGCTGTTCCAGCGCCGGGTGCCGCGGGTGCCGGTGGGGCGGGTCTCCTTCCACCGGACGTCGGGGCGGATGACGGTCCGCATCACGGAGTTCGCCTGCCTGCCGGACGATCCGCTGGCCGCCACCCCCGGCGCCCGGGTGGTGCCGGACGAGGAGGCGCTGCGCGCCGCGGTGCGGGCCGCGGCGGCCGAGCACCTCGGGCCGGTGCTCGACGGCTTCCGGCCACGGCTGCGCCGGGGCGGTCGCGGCCTGTGGGGCATGGCGACCGACGAGGTCGTCGAGGGCCTGTGGCACATCGGGCAGCTCACCGGCGCGGAGCAGGAGACGCTCGCCGCGGTGCGCGCGCTGCTGCCGGGCGGCACCGCCCCGTACGTCGGCGGCGCGGGCTTCCGCACGCTGACCGGGCCGACCGGGGAGCCGTTGCGCACCCGGGACCGGGCGAGTTGCTGCCTCTTCTACACGCTGCGCCCAGCCGAGACCTGCGTGACGTGCCCGCGCACGGATGACGCGGAGCGACTGCGACGCATGACGGCGAACTGACCATGCGTCAACCACCGGTCCGGGTGGGCCGGAAGCCCGCACGCGGGACGGATCACGACCCTGACACGCCGCCAGTCGGCGACGCACGCCCCCCGGCACGCCGATGCACCGCCGAGGCCGAGATTCGTCGCCGCTCAGCGCCCTCCAACTGGTCAATCACACCAATCACTTGCGGTAGATTCACCCCATCGGGTTTCGCGACTCGAACGCGACGCGGTGCCTTCGTGCCCGCGTTCGGCCCGCATCGCACCTATCCGGATGCCCCAGGTCTCCGTTGGCGTCCTCTTGCCCGGAAACGCCCTAGGACATGGCCCGGTTCCGTCAAGATGACCCGCGATAGGTCGTACTGCGGCCACAACGTCACGGAAGCGAGGCAAGGGGCATCGGATGAAACTGACCGACACATCGCTTGATTGGGCGCTGCCGGTCGCCGTAGCCGTTGTCGGAGTCGCGGTAGCGGTGACGTTGAAGACACGCGGCCAGAAGGCAGCCGCCAAGGACGCCGCGCCGGTCGACTCCTGGGAGCGCAGCGAGGAGCGCCGGCGGCGCAAGGAAGCCGTCTACGGCAGCGCCTCGTACCTGCTGCTGTTCTGCTGCGCGGCCGTCGCCGCCGCGCTCTCCTTCCACGGTCTGGTGGGCTTCGGACGGCAGAACCTCAACCTGGACGGCGGCTGGGAGTACCTGGTCCCGTTCGGGCTCGACGGCGCGGCCATGTTCTGCTCGGTGCTGGCGGTGCGCGAGGCGAGCCACGGTGACGCGGCGCTCGGCTCACGACTGCTGGTGTGGACGTTCGCCGGCGCCGCCGCCTGGTTCAACTGGGTGCACGCGCCGCGCGGCATGGGCCACGCCGGCGCCCCGCACTTCTTCGCCGGCATGTCGCTGTCGGCCGCCGTCCTCTTCGACCGGGCCCTGAAGCAGACCCGCCGGGCCGCCCTGCGCGAGCAGGGCCTGGTGCCGCGCCCGCTGCCGCAGATCCGCATCGTGCGCTGGCTGCGCGCGCCCCGCGAGACGTTCGCCGCCTGGTCGTTGATGCTGCTGGAGGGCGTGCGGACGCTGGACGAGGCCGTCGAGGAGGTGCGCGATGACCGCCGGCAGAAGGAGCAGGAGCGGCAGCGCCGCCGCGACCAGGACAAGCTGGACCGGGCCCGCATCCGGGCCTACAACCGGCAACACCGGATGTGGGGCCGGCGCGGCGGTCGGCAGGTGGACGCCTCGGGCGCGCTGCCGGCCGGGGCCGGGCAGTTGAGTTCGGAGAGCGCCATACCGGAGTCGTCCGGCCACGATCGGCCAGCTAGCGGTCTTCCCGTCCTCTCCCGACCCGCATTGCAGTCGGTCACCAAGACGGAGAAGGAGGGTGACGCGGCGGCCCCAGGCCGCCCGCGTACCGTTGACCTGACCGCCGAGGACGACACCCTGACGATTCCGCGGCTCGACTCCCTGGAGGAGAAGCTGGCGGAGATTGAGCGTCAGTTCGGCTGAGTCAGGCCACCCAGCACCCGCGGGGCCCGTACGGACGTTTCCGTACGGGCCCCGCGGTCGTGTGCGGGGTCAGGCGCCCGGAACGCGGATGGTGTCGTACGGGCCGTGCGGCCCGGCGGTGGTCAGTCCTCGCTCCCGGTCGTGCCCAGTTCGCACCAGACCGCCTTGCCCACGCCGTGCTCGCGCACGCCCCAGGCGTCCGCCATCGCGTCGACCAGGAGCAGTCCGCGGCCCGAAGTGCCGGCGTGCGTCGCCTCCTTGCGCGGCTGCGGTGCGCGCCGGGTGAAGTCCCTGACCTCGAAGCGGAGTCGTTCACCCCGCGCGGCGGAGGCACCGGTCAGCAGCCGGGCCCGGACGACGGCGCCGCCGTCGGTGTGCACCAGGGCGTTCGTGACCAACTCGCTGATCAGCACCTCGGCGACGTGGCTGCGCTCGGGGTCGGCGCCGCACCCGCGCAACAACTCCCGCAGCCCCCGCCGGACATCCGCGATCCCGGCGAGCTCTCCCCGGTCCAGTCGCCAGGTCAAGACCGGCGCGGCCGAACCGCGCCACTCGCCCGGCTCCCCGGCCGTGCTGCTTCCTACGGCTCCGGCACTCCTTCCGGCCTCCCCCGCGACGTTCCCGGTCTGCCTGGTGATCCGTGCGGTCTCCCCCGAGGCGTCCCGCCCGACGGTGGCCATCCCGGCCGTCCGTCGGAAGTCCGCTTCGCCCAGCCGCGCAGCCTGACGTTCCATACCTCCCCGCCCCGACGTCCGCTCTTGATCCCCGAGTTCCGACGTACGCGGTGAGGCGTACGTGGTGAATCGAACGCGCGCTCCCGAACATGCATGCCCGTTCAAGGGGGCCGCACGCCCGGACGGATGTTCAGATACGGGGAAGGTTGCGCAGGTTTGAACGGGCCATTTGCACCATCTTCCCCACCCCGCCGTCCAGCACGATCTTGCTGGCGGAGAGCGCGAACCCGGTCACCATCTCCGCGCGGATCTTGGGCGGGATCGACAGGGCGTGCGGGTCGGTGACGACGTCGACGAGCGCCGGGCCGCGGTGAGCGAAGGCGTCCCGCAGCGCGCCGCGGAGCTGCTTGGGCTTCTCGACGCGCACCCCGTAGGCGCCCGCGGCCCGGGCGATCTCCGCGAAGTCCGGGTTGTGATTGCCCGTGCCGTAGGCCGGGAGGCCCGCGACCAGCATTTCCAGCTCGACCATGTTCAGCGAGGAGTTGTTGAACAGCACGATCTTCACCGGCAGTTCGTACTGGACCAGCGTGAGCAGGTCGCCCATCAGCATCGAGAACCCGCCGTCGCCCGACATGGAGACGACCTGCCGCCCCCGGTCGAGGAACTGGGCGCCGATCGCCTGCGGCAGCGCGTTGGCCATCGAGCCGTGGGTGAAGGAACCGATCACCCGGCGCCGGCCGTTGGGCGTCAGATAGCGGGCCGCCCAGACGTTGCACATCCCGGTGTCAACGGTGAAGACCGCATCGTCGGACGCCTCTTCGTCCAGTACCGATGCGACGAATTCCGGATGGATGGGGATGTGTTTGTCTACCTTGCGGGTGTACGCCTTGACGACCCCTTCCAGTGCCGAGGCGTGCTTGCGCAGCATCCGGTCGAGGAACTTGCGGTTGTTCTTGACCCGCACCATCGGCGTCAGACAGCGCAGCGTCTCGCGCACGTCGCCCCAGACGGCGAGCGCCAGCGTGGAGCGCCGCCCCAGGTGCTCGGGCCGCACGTCGACCTGCACGATCTTCACGTCGTCCGGCAGGAAGGCGTTGTACGGGAAGTCGGTGCCCAGCAGGATCAGCAGGTCGCACTCGTGGGTGGCCTCATAGGCGGCGCCGTAGCCGAGCAGGCCGCTCATTCCGACATCAAAAGGATTCTCGTACTGGATCCACTCCTTGCCGCGCAGCGCGTGCCCCACCGGCGCCTTGACCCGCTCGGCGAACTCCATCACCTCGTCGTGGGCGCCAGCCGTACCGCTGCCGCAGAAGAGGGTGACGCGCTCTGCCCCGTCCACCAGCCTGGCCAGCTCAGCGATCTCGGCGTCACCGGGGCGCACCGAGGGCCGTGAGGTCATCAGGGCGTGCTCGACGGCCCGTTCGGGGGCCTGTTGGGCGGCCACGTCGCCGGGGAGCGCGACCACGCTGACGCCACCGCGTCCGATGGCGTGCTGCACCGCGGTCTGGAGCACCCGGGGCATCTGTCGGGCGTTGGAGATCAGCTCGCTGTAGTGGCTGCACTCGCGGAAGAACTGGTCGGGGTGGGTCTCCTGGAAGTAGCCGGTGCCGATCTCGCTGCTGGGGATCTGGGCGGCGATGGCGAGCACCGGGGCCATCGAGCGGTGTGCGTCGTACAGGCCGTTGACCAGGTGTACGTTGCCCGGCCCGCAGGAGCCCGCGCAGGCCGCGAGGGAGCCGGTGAGCTGGGCCTCGGCGCCGGCGGCGAAGGCGGCCGTCTCCTCGTGGCGCACCTGCACCCAGTCGATGTCCGCGTTGCGGCGGATCGCGTCGGTGATCGGGTTGAGGCTGTCACCCACCACGCCGTACATCCGCTGCACCCCGGCCCGTACGAGGGTGTCCACCACCTGCTCGGCCACGGTCTGCTTCGCCATCGCGCGCTCGCCCCTTCCGCTGGGTCCCGGGCTGCCGGGGCCGGCCACCCGCACGGTGGCCGGGTGCCCCCGGTTCCTCCCATCAACCCACGAACGGCGTGGTTACGCCTCCCAGACGGCGACCGCCGTACGGTCGTCCGCGTACCCCTTGACGCGCAGCCGCACGTCGGTGAGGAAGGCGGCGAGACCCGGCGGTTCCCCCTGCGACCACCGCTGACGCAGCGCGTCGGCGAACGCGGGGACGCCGCTGAACGGTTCGGCCAGGCCCGGGCTGCACAACAGCAGCGCGTCGCCCGGCCGGGCGACGGAGGCCAGGAACCTGAACGGCTCCGCGGCCCGGGCGGCGGGCGAGGCGTCTGCGGCACCGGCCGCGGGCGCGGGCGCGGCTGTCGACGCGGGCTCGGCGCCGTACGCGTCGGCAGCCGGCGGGGCGGCTGCCACCCGCGGGTCGGCCAGCGGGCCCGGGGTGGGCGCGGTGGCCGCGGTGGCCGCGGGGCCGGCGCCGGGGCGGCGGCGGGCGAGGACCGCGGTCGGCTCGTCGAGCGGCCCCGCGTCGGAGTCCGGGACGGCGGGCTCCAGGTCCTGCCAGGCGCCGTCGCGCAGCCGGAACAGACCGCCTTCGCCGACCCCGAAGAACACCCGGGTCCGGCAGCCGGGCGCGACCGGCAGCAGCAGGCAGCGCAGCGCGGCGGTGTGCTCGGCCGGGTCGAGCCCGCGCTCGGCGGCCTGCGCGCGCAGCCGCCCGTACGCCCGGTCGGTGAGCCGTTGCAGCCCCGACTTGAGGGCGGCCCGGCGTCCGCCGCGAATGTCGTCGGCCAGTCGGGCGGCACTGCGGCCGATCGCCCCGGCGATCGCGGTGCACAGGTAGTGGGCCGCACGGTGCGCGTCGGGCGCCGCCCGCACCCCGCTGGCGACGGCCACCAGCAGCAGCGCGTCGTCACCGGTGCCGAAACGAGCCGTGAGCAGCGCGTCGCGGCGCGGCTCGCCGCGGTACCTGGCGGAGTCGCCGCGCGAGGAGGCGGCGCGCAGGGTCAGCGGCCCGTACCGGGCGCCGTCCAGCGCAGTGTCGGGCACCAGCCCGTCCAGATCGGCGGCGTCGGCCTGCGGCAGCGCGGTCGGCTGGGCCTCGTAGGTGGGCGGCCTGACCCCGATGAACTCCCCCTCACCCCGCGGCTGACCCGGCAGGAAGGGGCGGGCCCCGGACGGGTCGACGGGCTGCGGCGGCGCGTCGGCCGCGGCGGGGGCGGGCACGGGGGTGGCCGCGGCGGGCGTCACGGGCGTGGCTGGGGCTGTGTCGGCGGGCGCACCGGGGGACGTGGGGGGCGGTGTGCCGGGGGTGCTGGCGGGCGCTGCCGCGAGGTGGCCCGTGGGGTCGGGGGTGGGGTTCGCGGGGGTGGTGGCGTCCGGCGCGGGGGCGGCGTTCGCGACGGGGGCGGGGGTGGTGGTGCTGGGGGTGGTGGTGCTGGGGGTGGTGGTGCTGGGGGTGGTGGTGCTCGTGATGGCTTCGGTTGCGGCGGCGGGGGGCGGTACGGGGCCCGGGCCGGCCGTGGCTCCCGTGTTGGTGCTGGCGCCGTGGGCGGGGTGGGTGGGCCCCGGGGCTGCGGTGGGGCTGGCAGCCGTGGTGGGGCTCGTCGGGGTGGCGGTGGTGCCGGCCGCGGTGGCTCCTGGCACGGGGCGGGGGCCGGCCGCGGGGTCGCCCGGCGCGGGACGGGTACCGGCCGCCGCGGGGGCGGCGAGGGCGTTACGCGGCGTCGTCGGGCTGGCCATCGCGAACCCGGCGGGCGTCCCGTAGCCGGGCAGACCGGGCGCGCCGGCTCCGGAGCCTGGCGGCAGCGGCGGCTCCCACGGCGCCCGCGCGGCAGGCACGGAGCTGGCTGTTGGGGCGGGGCCGCCGGGCGCCGCCGGTTGCGCCCCCGGGCCACGTACTGCTTCCGGCCCGGCGGTCGCACGCGGCCCGCCACCGAACGAGACGTCCCACGGCCAACCGGCCGCGGGCCTGACCGCCCCGGCGACGGAACCGTCGGTGCCCACGAGGGTGGGGTGGCTGGTGTCCGTGGGCGTGGGGTGGCTGGCGCTTGCGGGGGTGGGGTGGTTGGCGCTTGCGGGGTTGGGCCGGCCCTCATCGCCGGTCGCGCCGGCGGGGCCGGCACCCGCACCGTCGCCGGATATCCGCGCGTCCCACGCGTCCGCCCCGAACATCCGGCCCGGCGCCGCCGTCTCCGCACCGGCTCCGTACGCGCGACCGGCAGCGCCCACCTCCCACGGCGCGGGCTCGCCCGACGACGGGCCATCGACGGCGTCGGGAGCGGGGGCCGGGGCAGGGGCCGGGGTGAGCGCTGAAGTCGGGGTTGGGGGTGGCTCTGGGGTTGGGGTTGGGGTGAGGGAGGACGGTGTGGCTGAGGAGGGGGACTGGGTGGTGGGCGGGGCCGGGGAGGCCGACGGCTGCCCGGGGCTGACGGGCTGTCCGGGGCTGACGGGCTGTCCGGCGTCAGACGCCGGTGGCTCCTCCGGGCCGTCGGTGCGTGCCGAGGCGGCCGGGTGCGCCGCGCGCTCCGTGGTCTCCGGGGCCTCCGTGCGCGCCGGGGTCTCCAGGGTCTCGCCGTCCGCGGCTTGGCCGTACGGAGCTTGGCCGTACGGAACCTGGTCGTCCAACTCTTGGTCGTACGGAACTCGGTCGTACGGCACCTGGTCGTCCAGAGTCTGGTCGTACGGGACGTCTCGGCCGTGCGACGGGCTCCTTCGCGGAAGGTCACCTTGCGGGGAGTCGCCGTACGGCGCCGAGGACGTGCCCTCGTACGCGGGGTCCTGCCCGGACGGGGCCGGGGACGACGCCGGAGACGGGGCCGCGGGCTGGGCCTCGGGCGGGGCCGGGGGCGCCGGGTCCTCAGTCGTGGTGGGCCCTTCCCACCAGGCCAACGCCTGTACGGCCGCGGGCTGCTCCCACCAGGCCAGGTCGTCGGGTTCGGCCAGGTCGTCGGGCACCTCGGTCCTGGCCGGTGGCGTCGGCTGGTCCTGCGGCTGCTCACCCGGCGCCGGAGCCACCGCCGACTGCGGTGGGGCGGCCGGGGCGGATGTGGCGGGCTCCGCCACGGAGGGTCCGGCGGCCGGCCCCCGCCCGCTCTGCGGGTTCTCCTGGCCCTGCTGGTCCTGCTGGTCCTGCTGGCTTTCCCGGCCCTGCCGGCCTCGTGGACTCTCCTGGTTCTCCTGGCCCTGCTGGCCCTGCTCGTCTTCCCGGTCCTGCGGACGCTGCGGGGACGGGGGCGGCGGGGCCACGGCTGAGCGCGCCGGCGGATCGGGCGGTACGGGGACGGACGGAGACGGGTCCACCGCCTGGACCAGGCGTTCCCATTCGGTCGCGGCGGACGGCTGGACCGGTTCGTCCGAACCCGGCGAACCCGCCACGGCGGCGGACGGGGCCGACGCCCCGGGCCCGGCCGGCTCCTCCCCCGGCGCCCGCCCGACCGGGGCGGCCGGAGCGGGCTCGATCGGCCCAGCCGGGCCAGTCGGGGTGGGCGTGGCTTGCGCGGGCGCGGCCGGCGCGGTCGGGGCAGCCGGCGCAGTCGGGGCGGACACGGTCGGAGCGGGCGCGGCCGGCGCAGCCGCAGCCGCAGCCGGGCCAGGAGCAGCCGAAGCGGGATCAGCCGAAGCCGCCGCCCCAATTCCCTCCGCCCTACGCACGGGCCCCACCGACCCGTTGGCTTCCGACGAATCCCCGACGCCCACCGGTTTGGCTGGGTCAGCCGGCGCAACCGGTCCCGTCGCCCCGCCCGGTCGCGGTGCCCGCGGCGGTCTCGCGGCGGGGGTCGCCGGCACCGAGTGCGGCGGCGCGGCAGGCGCCTGCGAGGCCGCGGCAGGCGCCGCGGAACGCGCATCGGCCGAGGCATCGGCCGGAGTGTCCGTGGGCGCATCGGGCGTGACGAATGCCCGGGCTGCCGAGTCGTAGCGGTCGTCCAGGGAATCCCGCGCACCGGCCGGGCCGGTGTCCCCCTGGTCCGTTTCGTACAACTGCTGCCACCAGTCGTCCTCGTGGCCGTGCCGATCTTCCCCCTGCTGGCTCATGGCCCACATTGTCCACCGCGCGCCCCGTCCGCGGACCGGAAGCCGAGAACGTCCCCGACCGGGGCGGGACCCGTGGGCCGCATCGCCCCGTCGCGCCGTTCCCCGCCGAACGACTGGTCAGGAACGCGCCGCCCAGTGCAAGGATGTGCTCGCGGCACGTTCCCGTCGCCGTTCGTCATCGACCAGGTTTCGTTCACCGGCTTTCGCTAACCGGCTTCTTGGAGGGCGCGCATGCTGAGTGCACTGGGTCTGGACGAGGTGCAGGAGTCCGCCTACCGGGCCCTGGTGCGGCTCGGCAGCGTCGAGGTTCCCGCGCTCGCCCGCCTGCTGACCCGCGCGGAGGCGGACACCGAGCAGGCCCTGCACCAGTTGGAGCGGCAGGGGCTCGCGGCGCGCTCGTCGGGCCCGGCCAGGCGCTGGTTCGCCGTACCGCCGAACACCGCGCTCGGCACCCTGCTCACCCAGCGCCGGGACGAGTTGGCGCGCGCCGAACAGGCCGCGGCGGCGCTGGCCGACGCGTACCGGAGCGGCTGCGCGACCGGCGCCGACGCTCCCGACGTCGTCGAGATCGCCTGCGGTGCGGGCGCCATCGGCCGCCGGGCACAGCAGTTGCTCGCCGCCGCGGACGACGAGTTGTGCGCCCTGATACCGGGTACGGAGCGGCTGCCGGTGGGCGGGCCCGCGCGGTACGGGGTGCGGCACCGCGTGGTGCTGGAGCGGGCGCTGTTGGCCCGCCCCACCGCGCTGGGCGAACTCTGCGCCGCCCTCGGGGCCGGCTACGGCGCCCAGATCCGCGTGGTCGACCGGCTGCCGACGACCCTGCTGGCCGCGGACGGCCGGCTGGCCCTGGTGACCCTGGAGCGCCCCACGCGGACGGAGCCCGCCGCGGGCCCGGCGGTCTGCCCCGGCACCGGCCCGTACGACACCTCGCGGGCGCCGGCGGCACGGTGGTCGGCCGACGAACGGCCCGACGGGGCGCGCCCCGGAGCGCAGGAGCGGGCGGTCGGCGAGCCCGATGCGCTGGTCGTGCGCCCCAGCGGGCTGCTCGTGGCGCTGCTGACGCTCTTCGAGACGGTGTGGCGGGAGGCGGTCCCGCTACGGCTCGACACGCCCGGCGACGCGCCCACCGCGCCGCCGGCGGAGCCCGGCTGCCCGGACCCGACGGACCTCGACATCCTGTCGCTGCTGCTCGCCGGCCTCACCGATGCGAGCGTCGCCAAGCACCTCGATCTGGGCCTGCGCACCGTGCAGCGCCGGGTGAAGGGCCTGATGGACCTGGCCGGCGTGACGACCCGGCTGCAACTGGGCTGGCACGCGTACGAGCACCGCTGGCTCCCCCGCCCCGCCGGCGCTCCCGGCACGGGCGACACCGGCACGACCAGTGGTCCCGACAGCGCGCCCGCCCCCCACCGCGCCCCGCCCGCCGTGCCGCGCCCCCGGCGCCGCCCGCAGGCCGACGCCCCGGGCCCCGCCGCGTACGCGCCCGTGCCCACCGCCCCGCAGCCGGCCGAGGCCCCGCGCCCGGGCCCGACCCGCGGC
>NZ_JBLIWA010000048.1:0-105773 GCF_047525675.1 Streptomyces sp. 796.1
AACCGAATTCCGGCATGCCGAAATCCATCCCGATAAGGGGCCGTGCAGTAGTGGTGTGCCGCCGGTGCGGCTCGATGAGCTGCCACAGAACCGTTACAGCGCCGTGGCAACTCGGAGAACACTACGGACGGGCGCAGGAGGTGTCAACTTGCGTCAGTCGAGGTCGCTGAGTCGCCCGCCGGCGTCCGGCTGCGCCTCCTCCACCCGGCGCAACAGCCGGGTCAGCAGCTCGCCGAGGAGGTGGCGCTCGACGGTCGTGAGGTCCTGCAAGAGGTCCTCCTCGAAGACCGTCGCCATGCGCATGGCCTCCAGCCACTGCTCCCGCCCCCGGTCGGTGAGCTCGACGATCACGCGTACCCGGTTGCTCTCGTCGCGCTCCCGCGTCACCAGCCCCTCGGCCGCCATGCGGTCGATGCGGTGCGTCATGGCCGCCGGGGTGAGTCCGAGCCGCTTGGCCAGGTCGCCCGGGCCCAGGCGGTACGGGGCACCGGAGAGCACGAGGGCCTTCAGCACCTCCCACTCGGTGTTGCTGATGCCGAGGGTGGCGGTCTGGCGGCCGTACGCGACGTTCATCCGGCGGTTCAGGCGCTGTAGAGCGGAGACGACCTGCTCGACCTGGGGGTCGAGGTCGCGGAACTCGCGCTGGTAGGCCGCGATCTGTTCCTCAAGGGTCGGCTCGCTCGCGCTGCCGCTCGGCGTGGGTGTCTCGGGCATGCGGCGCAGTATGGCACGCATCTCATTGGCATCGAAGTCCTTCCATGTGTACTCTTAAGCGTCGAACTTTAGGGCTGAAGTCTTCAGGCTTCAGCTCTTCCCTCGCCTTCCCGGCGAACCCCGATGACCTCTTCGACCTCTACGACCTAGGCAGGTGAGTGTGACCACCGCGATGGGCGCCGCGCTGCGCCGGATCCAGTTGGGCAACGCGTTGAGCGCGTTCGGCAACGGCTTCACGGTTCCGTTCCTGTTCGTCTACGTGGCGCAGGTGCGCAATCTGGGGGCGAGCACCGCGGGCGTGGTGCTCGCGACGTTCGCCGTTGCCGCGCTCGTCGTGCTCCCCTTCACCGGTCGCGTCATCGACCGGCGGGGGCCGTTGCCCGTTGCCCTCGCGGGGTCGGTCGCTGCTGCCACGGGCTCCATAGGGCTCGGGCTCGCGTCCCGCGAGCCGGCGGTAATCGCGGCAGCGGGGCTGCTCGGCGCCGGTATAGCGGTGATCCAGCCTGCTCTCGCCACGATGATCGTCTGGTGCTCGACGCCGACGACGCGTTCGCGCGCCTTCGCCACCCAGTTCTTCCTCAACAACCTCGGCCTCGGCCTCGGTGGCCTGCTCGGCGGGCTGCTGGTGGACACCTCGCACCCGGCGAGCTTCGTGCGCCTGTTCGCGATCGAGTCCGTGATGTTCCTGGTGCTGGGAGCGGCGGTGGCCACGGTGCGGCTGCCTCACGTGCCGAAGGTGGAGGACTCCATACCTACGGGTGACAGCGCCAAGGGTGGCTGGCGCGTGCTACTGGCCGACCGGGCCATGGTGCAGCTGTGCGTCCTGGGCTTCGTGATGTTCTTCGCCTGCTACGGACAGTTCGAGTCGGGGCTCTCCGCCTTCGCGGTGGAGGTCACCCGGATCTCGCCCGCGACGCTGGGGGTGGCGCTGGCCGCCAACACGGCGGTCATCGTGGTGGCGCAGTTCGTGGTGTTGAAGCTGGTGGAGCAGCGGCGGCGTAGCCGGGTGATCGCGCTGGTCGGGCTCATATGGACCGTCGCCTGGGTGGCGGCCGGGGCCTCCGGTCTGATCCACGGCAGCCAGGCCATGGCGACGGCCGCGATCATCTCGACGTACGCGCTGTTCGGGCTCGGTGAGGCGATGTTGTCGCCGACCGTCGCGCCGCTGGTGGCCGATCTGGCCCCGGGGGCCAGGGTCGGGCAGTACAACTCGGCGTTTGCCCTGGTCAAGCAGCTCGCCCTGGCGGTGGGACCTGCGGTGGGTGGCCTGATGGCCGGTGCGGGGCTGTATACGGCGTACATCGTGATGCTCATCGGCTGCTCGCTCGGCATCTCGGTGCTGGCGCTGCGGATGGGGCGGCGGCTCACGCCGGCTCAGGACAGCCCGTACCGGGCCGCTCTGGCCCGGGCGACCGCGCCGGTGCCGGCTCCCCGTACGGGTGGCGCGTCCCACGAGGCGATAGCCGAGCCCGGGCAGGAGGCCGTGACCACGGCCGCGTAAGACGGTGGTGGTCACGGCCCCTGCTGGGGCGGGGTGGTCGGGGGCTAACTGCGGGGTAGGGCGAATTCGCACCAGACGGCCTTGCCGCCGTCGGGGGTGCGGCGGGAGCCCCAGGACGAGGCGATGGTGGCCACGATCGAGATGCCACGGCCCGCCTCGTCCGCGGGCTCGGCGCGGCGGCGACGGGGCAGGTGGTCGTCGCCGTCCGTCACCTCGATGATCAGTCGACGGTCGGTGCGCCGGAGGCGCAGGCGCATGGGGGGTGTGCCGTGTTGGAGCGAGTTGGCGACGAGTTCGCTGGCGGCGAGGACGCCGAGGTCACGGAGTTGTGCGGGGAAGCGCCAGCTTGCGAGGACTCCGGAGGCGAAGGCGCGGGCGCGGGGCGCGGCCTCGATGCCGCCGAGCAGTTCGAGTGCGGCGTTGTGGAAGAGCTCCGCCTCGTGGCCGGTACGGGCCGGGTGCTGGAGTACCAGTACGGCGACGTCGTCGTCGTGGTCCGCGGTGATGCCGAGCGACCTGATCAGCCGGTCGCACATCACCTGGGGCGAGCCGGCGGCGCCCTGGAAGGCCCGTTCCAGATCGGCCACGCCTTCGTCGATGTCCCGGTCACGCCGTTCCACCAGCCCGTCGGTGTACAGCACAGCGCTGGAGCCGGGGCCGAGCGGTACCGAGCCCGAGGCGTGCAGCCAGCCGCCGGTGCCGAGCGGTGGTCCGGTGGGTTCGGCGGCGCGGCGCACCGTGCCGTCGGGGTCGCGGACCAGGATGGGCAGGTGCCCGGCGGAGGCGTAGATGAGGCGGCCTTCGTTGGGGTCGTGCACGGCGTAGACGCAGGTGGCGATCTGGCTGGCGTCGATCTCGGCGGCCAGGCCGTCGAGCAGTTGCAGCACCTCGTGCGGCGGCAGGTCGAGGCGGGCGTAGGCGCGTACGGCGGTACGGAGCTGGCCCATGACGGCCGCTGCACGCAGGCCCCGGCCCATCACGTCGCCGATGACCAGGGCCGTTCGGCCGGCGCCGAGGGTGATGACGTCGTACCAGTCGCCGCCGACCGCGGCGTCGGTGCCACCGGGCTGATAGGTGGCGGCCACGCGCAGGTCGTCGGGTTGTTCGAGTTCCTGCGGGAGCAGGCTGCGCTGGAGGGTGACGGCTGCCTCGCGCTGGCGGCGTTCGCTGACCCGCAGCCGTTCGACGGCCTCGACCTGGTCGGTGACGTCGGCGGCGTAGACGAGGACACCCCGGTGGAGCGTGGCGGGCGCGGGGGCCGGTGGGGCCGGTGCCGGGGTGACGGTTTCGGGGGTGGTCGCGGCTGCGGTGGGGTGGTGGCGGGCGGCGGCGGGGGCGGGGACGTCGGTCTGGTGGCCGTCGTGGTTCGCCGGGCGGTGGCCGTCGGCGGGGTCGCTGATGACCGTGGTGGGGAGTGCCGTGGGCGTGGCGGCGGGGGCGACTGTGGTGGTCGTCCCCGGTGGGCGGGGGTGCGGGCCGTCCGGGGCTGCGGTGACCTGGGGTGGTGCGTCCGCGGCTGGCCTAGGGACGGGTTCGGACTGGCTCGGTTCCGGCTGGCCCGGTGCGGTGGGTGCGGGGGCGGCCGGTACGGGTGTGGTGGGCGTCCCCGAGTGGGACGTCGGGTCGGCGGGCAGGGCCGCGGGGGTCTCCGGGGTGAGGTGGGGCGTCGAGGGGCCTGCCGGTGCCGGGGCGGGCTGGTGAGGTGGCGCTACCTGGATGGGGGTGCAGGTGAAGGTGTAGTAGCTGTCGCGGGTGCGGGGGCCGGGTGGAAGCGCGAGGGCGGTGGCGGCGCGCAGGTCGTGGCGGGACGTCCAGGGCCAGTGGGAGACCGCTGCGCGGGGGCCGGCGGTGCGCTCGTCGGTGGGTTGTGCGGGGTTGGCCGGCTCGGCGTGGTGGCCGAGGGCGGCGGCGAGCGCGATGTGGGGGTCGGTGGTCGCTTCCCCGGCCGCTCCCCCGATCGGGCCGACCGTGGGGTCGGGGTGTGCGGGGGCCGCGGGTTGGTCGACGGTGCCGGTGGGGTTGCCGTGGGCTGGGTGGGCCGCGGGCGGTGGCGTTGCTCCGTACGGCGTGGCCCCGTACGGGTCCGTGGCCGGGTTGGCCGGGGCCGGGTGGGGTGTGGCGTTGCCGGTTGTGGGGTGGACTGCGGTGGCTGGGGGCTCGGTGGGGCGGCCCGTGGTCGTGGGGCCGCTCGGGGTGGGGTGGCCTGCGGTGGGGTGGGCCGGGTGATGGCCGGTGGTGGGTTGGTTGGGGTGGGGGGTGTGGTCTGCGCCAGGTTTGGTTGGGGCCTGGTCGGCTGGGGCTGTGGCCCGGGCCGGGGTGGGCTGGCCTGGGGTGGGCCGGCCCGGGGTGGTCGGAGCCTGGGCGGCCGAGCCCTCGGTGGCCTGGGCTTGGGCGGCCGGGTTCTCTGCGGCCGGGCTCGCTTCGGTGGGGTTCTGGGTGGCCGGGTTATGGGTGGCTGCGGCCTGGGTGGTGGTGCTGGTGGGGGCTTCGGCAGTGGTGCGTACGGGGCTGCCCGTTGGGATCGGGGCGAGCGTCGGACCGGGTGCCGGGGTGGCGGAGGTTGTGGTGGCGGGGCGTGGGGTGGCGCCGAGGGGTGCGGGGTGGGTGGCGGCCTGGGTCAGGAGTGGTGTCGCGGGCGCGCCGGTGGGTGGGTTGGTGCGGGCGTTCGGCTCTGCTGGCGTGGCGGACGGCGGCTCGGGGGTGACGACCGGGGTGGCCGCGGCCGTGGCCGGGGTGGGTGCCCCCGTCGCCTGGGCTGGTGCTCCCGGGGTGTGAGCTGGCGCGCCCGGGGTGGGGGTCGATGGTCCCGGGGTGTGGGTGGTGGTGCCATCGAGGGTTGCTTGGGTGGCGGCCTGGGGTGCCGGTGCGGCGGTCGGGTGTGGCGTCTGTGCGGCGTCGGGGTGCATCGGCGGGTGGCCGGGGGCGCACGGTTCGCCGTGCGCGGGGTCGGCGGCGGGCGCGCCGGGGAGGGAGGGTGTGACGCCCCGTGGGATGCGGCGTGACTTCACCGTGCGGGGCTTGCCGCTCCGTAGCACCTGGTCCATCAGTGGGAGCAGGCCCACTTCGACGAGTTCGGGCAGCGCTTCGCGGGCGGGCAGGCCCGGGGTGCGGGTGCCGAAGAGGGCGGCGTAGGCGTCGTTGACGTACGCGATGCGGTGGTCGGGGCCGTAGACCACCGCCACCGGGGCCGGTACCTGGGTGACCAGGGCCTGCGCCGAGAGCGCTTCGAGGCTCGGGATCTCGCCGGGGTCGGGCGGGGTGCTCGGCGTGTCGGTGCCGGGGTCGCCGTCGCCGCGGGCTGCCGGCACCGCATGGGTGCTGGTGGGGGCCGAGCGTGCGGCGCGGTCGCCACGGGCCGTACGGCGCTGGTATCCGGGGAGTCGAACGCTCCAACGCGTGAAGTTCACAGAGGGTTACCTCGCGGAGTCGTGACAGAACGGCGCGCCGACGCGGGGCGGCGGGCAGCAGAGCGGGGGCCGGGCTCCTGGGGAATGCAGCAAACGTCCAAATCCTCGCGCTTGTCACTCTTCGTAGATACGAGTCCACCCATGGTCACACGTCCAGTGTGACCGACCGGACTGACATCCGTCAGACGCCAGTCGCGCCGGGGGAGTTCCCGGCTCCGCCGGAAGGGCGGCGGCAGGGGTCAACTGGCCCCGGGATGGCGGCCGGTGCCGGCTGCGAGTTCGAACTCGCCGCGCGGGTTCTCCAACGAGCCCAGGGAGACGATCTCCCGCTTGAACAGACCGGCCAAGGTCCACTCGGCCAACACCCGCGCCTTGCGGTTGACGGTGGGTACGCGGCTGAGGTGGTAGGCGCGGTGCATGAACCATGCGGGGTACCCCTTGAGCTTGCGGCCGTAGACGTGCGCCACGCCCTTGTGGAGTCCGAGGGAGGCCACGGAGCCGACGTAGCGGTGCGCGTAGTCGGTGAGCGGCTGGTCGCGCAGGGCGGCCAGGACGTTGCCGGCGAGCACCTTGGCCTGCCGTACGGCGTGTTGGGCGTTGGGCGCGCACAGCGCGTCGGGCGTGTCCGCCGTGGTGTCGGGCACGGCCGCCGCGTCACCCGCCGACCAGGCGTGTTCGACGCCTTCCACGCGCAGCGCCGCGGTGCACGGCAGGCGGCCGTGGTCGTCGGTGGGCAGGTCGGTCGCGGCGAGGACCGGGTGCGGCTTGACGCCCGCGGTCCACACCAGGGTGCGGGCGGGCAGCCGCGAGCCGTCGTTGAGGACGGCGACGCGCTTCTCGCACGATTCGAGCCGCGTCTCCAGGCGTACGTCGATGTTGCGGCTGCGCAGCTCGCGCACCGCGTACTGGCCCATCTCCGTGCCGACCTCGGGGAGGATGCGGTCGGTGGCCTCGACGAGCACCCATTTCAAGTCATCCGGCGAGATGTTGTGGTAATAGCGCACCGCGTACCTGGCCATGTCCTCCAGCTCGCCGAGTGCTTCCACTCCCGCGTACCCGCCGCCCACGAATACGAAGGTGAGCGCGGCGTCCCTGACGTCCGGGTCGCGGGTGGACGAGGCGATGTCGAGTTGTTCCAGGACGTGATTACGGAGACCGATGGCCTCCTCGACGGTCTTGAAACCGATCCCAAATTCGGCCAATCCGGGGATCGGGAGGGTGCGGGAAACGGACCCGGGCGCGAGTACCAGCTCGTCGTAGTGAATCGCGATCGCGCCGGCGCCTTCCTCGGCGGTGGCGAGAGTGCGCACGGTGGCGGTGCGCTTGGCGTGCTCAATGGACGAGACCTCGCCAATCACGACCTGGCATCTGGGCAAGATCCGGCGCAGCGGCACCACCACGTGGCGCGGGGAGATCGAACCTGCCGCCGCCTCCGGCAGAAACGGCTGGTAGGTCATATACGGCTCGGGGTCGACCACGATGACCTGTGCCTCGCCGCGCTTCAGCTTCCGCTGGAGGCGCAGCGCGGTGTACATCCCGACGTAGCCACCGCCGACAACAAGAATGCGCGCGGGTTCCTTCACCCTCCCATGACGCACCGGCGACCGGCCTTTGTCCACAGCCCCGACGAAATGTGTGACTGGCGGGCGTACCGAAAGCGGAGCCATTGGTTCGGTCGTGTGCACGTAAGGACCGCAGGTCAGCGCATGGTCACGGGGGATTGGGCCGGCAGCGAATCGGGAGGGAACGGCCGCGTACTCCGATCGGGGGGCGCTCTGGACGGAACTACCCCTTCATTCTTGACCTGGGCTCAACTATGTTCGTACTTCGTCGGGGTGTCGACACAGCCCCGGCAGCCAGGGCGGGGAGTCTCCGGGGGGAGACGTTCATTACCGGGGGATCGGTTATGCACATTCAGAGTTCGCATTGGTCATCCAACGTCGCCACGACGGACGGGGGCAATGGCCGTAATACGCCGCTGCGCGTGGACGCGCAGCGCAATCTTGAACATGTGCTACGCGCTGCCCGTGAGGTCTTCGGGGAGCTGGGTTACGGGGCGCCGATGGAGGACGTGGCGCGCCGGGCCCGAGTCGGGGTGGGGACGGTCTACCGGCGGTTCCCCAGCAAGGACGTGCTGGTCCGCCGCATAGCGGAGGAGGAGACGGCGCGCCTCACCGACCAGGCGCGCGCCGCGCTCCGCCAGGAGGAGGAGCCGTGGTCGGCGCTCTCCCGCTTCCTGCGGACCTCGGTCGCGTCCGGCGCCGGCCGGCTGCTGCCGCCGCAGGTGCTCCGGGTGGGCGTGGACGTCGACTCCGAAGAGGCGCGGGTGCCCCACCAGCGGCAGTCGCCGCCCGCCACGCCCGAGCTGCGGCTCGTGGAGCAGCGGAGCACGCCGGAGCCGGTGGAGGTGGCCGAGCACGGGCCCGTCGCTGGGGTCACCCCGGTCGTCGGGGCCAGCCCGGTGTCACCGGTGGCGGCTGCGCCGACGGGTCCCGCCGCGGTGCACGCCGCGGTCCAGCACGCGGACGACGGTGGCGCCTCGGCGCTGCTTGAGGTCGTCGGGGAACTCGTGGAGCGGGCGCGGGCGGCGGGCGAACTGCGGTCCGATGTGACGGTCGCGGACGTGCTGCTGGTGATAGCCACGGCGGCACCGTCGCTCCCCGACGCAGCGCAGCAGGCGGCGGCGTCGGCCCGGCTGCTCGACATCCTGCTGGACGGACTCCGTTCTCGTCCGGTCGGCTGACCTAGCACCGAGCTGAACCACCGGGCCCAACTGCGCGTCTGACTGACATTCCGCAGTTGGGCCCTTTGCGTGCGCGGGGGGTGGGTGAGTGGGGGCGGGTGGGGGTGAGTGGGTGGGTGTTCGTGGGGCGGCGTGGTGATGGGGTTACGTGGAGTGGTGTGGGTTGAGTGGGGGGTGCGGTTGTGGGGGCTTGGATTTTTGGGGTGGGGGTGGTTTCGCGGAGTACGGCTGCTGAGCGCGGTGAGGGCAGGCCCCGGTGGGGCGAGGGTGGGGCGGGGCGTTAAGTGGTGGGTGGTTGCGTGGGGTTGGGCGGGTTGGGGTTGGGGCGGGTTGCGAGTTGGGGGCGGCTGGGTGGGGGGTGGAGTGCGGGTGAGGGGTGGGTGGGGGTTGGAGGGAGTGGGCGGGTGCGTGGGGTGGTGGGTTAGTGAGTCGGTGGCTGGGTGGGGGGCTTGGCGGGTTGTTGGGTGGGGTGGGGAGTGGCTGGGTTCGGGTTCGTCGTGGTGGGGGTTGGCGGTGGGGGCTGTGCTGGGTGGGGTGGCCTCGTGGGGGGGGTGGAGTGGGCGCGGTGGGAGGGCGGGGCGGTGGTGGGGCGGGGTGCCGGGGTGGGGTGGCGGGTGGGGCGCGGGGCGTGGGCTGCGGGTGGGAGTGGGGGCGAGGGAGTGGGTGGGTGGTGGAGGCGGCGGGGCAGGGTGGTTGGTGGGCGGGCGTGGGGGTGGCAGGGGCGGGGGTGGCAGGGGTGAGGCGCGGGGGGTGGGCGGGCGTGGGGCGGGAGGTGAGCGGGGAGGGTCGGACGCGCTTCGGATGTCCGGGCCGTGGGGCGGGCTGAGTGTTTGCAGTCAGGTGTCTGGGGCCCCGTGGACGGGTGTGCAGAAAGGGTTCCCCATTCGGGTGAACCGTGGGGCTCACGCTTGCGAATCGGCCCCGGATGGGTGGTTGCTGGAGGAGATAAGGCTAGGTCAGCGACGGCTATGGCACTCTTTCCCGCGTGTTCGGGTCTGATGGTGCGTACGGGGGCTGTGGGTATGGGCGTTGAGGGGTCGGACGAACGATGCGACCGTGAAGACGACGGGGCAGCCGGCGCCGCGGGTCGGGGTTCTACCGAGGACCCGTCGGCTCGGCAGATACCTGGTCAGGGCGGCCCGTCGGAGCGCGAGTCCGTCAGTGGGCCGCCGGGTTCCGAGCCGCGTACGGCCGCTGGTGCGGGGGTGCCCGCCGAACCGCGGCAGGTCATCGAGCCTCGGCAAGCTGCTGAGCCGCGTCAGCCGGTCGAGCCCCGACAGGGCGCCGACCCGCGCCAGGTAGCCGAACCCCGGCAGCCCACCGCACCCGGACACGCCACCGACCCGCATCAGGTGGCCGAGTCACGGCAGGTCGCCGGCCCCCAGCAGGTCGCCGGCCCCCGCCAGCCCACCGAACCCCGGCACGCCACCGACCCGCACCGGGTAGCCGATCCCCCGCGGCCCAACGGCGACCCACAGGCCCGTGGCCCGCAGCGCGTGCGCGGCTCCCAGCAGGTGCCCGGTCCGCGGCCGACGGGGTCCAGTACGGCGGGTTCGAGTACGACGGGTTCGAGTACGACGGGTGCTGGGAGCGGCCCGCGGCCGACCGGTGCCGGTGGCGAGACGAGGGCGGCGGGTGCCGGCGGCGGCGCCGGGGCCGGTGCGCCCGCGGCTCGGGGGCCTGGGGCCGACGGTCGCGACGGACCCGGTGCGAGCGAGGGCGGGGAGGCCGGCGCCGCCGAGCCCAGCGTGCCGCAGCAGCGGGCCCGGCCCGACCGGCGGGGGCGGCGTTCCCGCGCTGCGGGCCCTGCCGCCGGCGGCGCGTCCGGGTCCCGCCGGAAGCCCGGGCCGGCCCCGGGGACCGGGGCTGCCCCGGATTCCGGCCCCCGTACGCCGCCGGGGCCCGGCCCGGATTCTCCGGCGGACCAGCCCCCGGGCCCCGCCGCGGCCACCTCTCCGCCCACGGCCGTAGATCCCACCGCGGCCCCCACCACTCCGCCCGCCGCATCCAGCGAGCCCGCCGCACCGCCCGCCGGTTCCACGCCGCCCCCTGCACCGCCCACTGGAGCCGCCGCAGGTCGGCGGCCCGCAGCAAGTCCGCAGCCCGCCGCAGGCCCCCGGGCCGGTACGGGCCCCGGGGGCGGTGCGGGCCCGCAGGTCGGCGCCGCCCCGCCGACCTGTGCGGGCGCGGGTCAGGGCCGTACCAGGGTCGGGGCCGACGGCGATCCGGGCGGGACCGAGGCCAGCGCGTACCCCCCGGGCGTCACCCTGCCGGACAGCACCCCCCACGCCAGCACGGCGAACGGCAGCACGCTGCACGACGGCACGCTCCACGACGGCACGACGCACGCCAACACGACGCATGACGGCACGACGCATGACGGCACGACGCATGACGGCACGGCAGGCGACGAACTCCCGCCGTCCGACATCGAGTTGCTGGCGCAGATGCGGGCCGGGGACGGGGCGGCGTACGGGAGTGCGTACGAGGAGCTCTACCGGCGGCACGCGCACGCGGTGCGGCGCTACGCGCGCAGTTGCTGTCGGGACGCGGACACCGCGGACGACCTGACGGCGGAGGTGTTCGCGCGCACGCTCCAGGCCGTGCGGGGCGGGGCCGGGCCGCGTACGGCGGTGCGCGCGTACCTGCTGACGACCGTGCGGCGGGTGGCCGCGGCGTGGACCAAGACGGCCAAGCGCGAGCAGTTGATCGAGGACTTCGCGGTGTTCGCGGAGACCGCGGCGCGGGCGTCGGCGCACGAGGAGGGCACGCCCGGTTCCGAGTACGACGTGGGTGCTGACGTACGGGCCATGCAGGAGGCCGAGCAGACGCTCGCCGTACAGGCGTTCCGCAGTCTGCCGGAGCACTACCAGACGGTGCTGTGGCACACCACGGTGGAGGACGAGCCGCTGCGCGAGGTGGCGCCGTTGCTCGGGCTCACCGACAACGCGACGGCCGTGCTCGCGCACCGGGCGCGCGAGAAGTTGAAGCAGGCGTACCTCCAGGCCCACGTCAACACCTCGCAGGCGACCGGCGGGGAGTGCGCGCGGTACGCGGACCGGCTCGGCGCGTACGCGCGCGGCGGGTTGCGGATGCGGGCCGAGCGCGGGTTGCGCAAGCACCTGGAGGACTGTGCCCAGTGCCGGATGGCGGCGCTTGAGGTGGCGGACGTGAACGCCAGGCTGCGGGCCGCGTTGCCGGTCGCGGTCATCGGCTGGTTCGCCGCCGGGTACGCGCTCAAGGTCGCCGGGGTCGCGGCCGGTGTCGCCGGGGCCGGTGCGGCCACCGGCGCGGCGGCAGCGGCCAGCGGCACCGTCAGCGGACTCCTCGGCACCGGGGCGGCCGGTGGCGGGGCAGCCGGTGGCGGGGCGGCCGGTGGCGGCGCCGCCGCGGCCGGCGCCGTGGGTGAGGGCCTGGGCACCGGGGCCAAGGTCGGGATCGTCGCGGGCGCGCTGGTCGTGGCCGGCGCGATCCTCGCGTACGCGCTCTCCGGCGGGTCCGAGCCGCACCGCGAGCCGGAGGCGCGGGAGCCCACCGAGGCGGTGCCGGGCGCCCCGCACCAGCCCCCGCCCAAGCCCAGCCCGCCCAGGCCCACGCCGCCGGCGCCCGAGCCGCCGGCCTCGCCCGCGCCGCCGCCGGCCAAACCCACGCCGAAGCCGACCCCGCCACCGAAGCCCACGCCCAAGCCCCCCGCCCCGCGGCCGTCCCCGAAACCCACGCCCCCACCCACGCCCGAACCGACACCGCCCAAACCCACCCCCAAGCCGACCCCGACCCCGACGCCGGAGCCCACGCCGCCCCCGAAGCCCACGCCCAAGCCGCCGCTCCCCAAGCCGCCTCCACCGCCGACCGTTTACCAGGTCAACCGGCTGGAGTACGGCGGCGTCGGCGACGGCACCAAGCCGGAGGTGCGGCTGCTCGGCAGCAGCCCGCTGTGGCAGCGCGACGACCTGACGATCGACGGCAAGCACTACGCGCACGGCGCGACGATGCACGCGCCGTCGTCGGTGACCATCGACCTGAACCGCACCTGCGTGTCGTACGAGGCGTTCGTCGGGCTCGACGACCTCACGCAGGGGGTGGGCGCGGCGAGGTTCGAGGTCTACGGCGATTCGGCGCGGCTGTGGCGCTCGGGCGTCGTCCGCGCTGGTGAGCCGGCCGTACCGGTACGGGTCTCGCTGGCCGGGCAGACCTCGATCCGGCTGGTCGTCGAGCCGCAGTCGGTATTCGGCTACGTCTCGCTCGGCGACTGGGCCGAGTCCCGCATCGGGTGCCGGTGAGGGGCTGCTGCGCGGGGCGCCAGCGGCGGCGGGAGCAGGGGGCGGCCCGGGGTGTTGGGGCGGGCTGGGATGCTGGGGCGGCCTGGAGCTACTGAGGTGGCCGCGGCTGCTGAGGCGGCGCGGGTGGCCGCGGCTGCTGAGGTGGCGCGGGGTGGTCGAGGCTGCTGAGGTGGTCGGGCCGGAGCCAGGAACCGGGGTCAGCGACCGGCCCCAGCCCCCGCCCCGTACCGACTCGGCCGACCCGTACCGACCCGGCCGACCCGGCCGACCCGGCCGACCGCCAGGTCAACCCACCCGAGTGGCGCCGGGCAAACCGCGGGTCACGCCGGCTCCCCACCCGTCGTGGCGACGAGATCCGCGAGGGAGGCGCGGGTCAGGGCGAGGCGGTCCATCTGCTGGTCGAGGTCGCGCAGTTGGTCGAGCAGGAGGGGGCCGAGGCAGGGTTCGATCTCTTCGTCGCTGCCGCAGACGCAGGTCAGGATCTCGCCGATGATGCGGGTGGAGAGGCCGGCGGCGAGGAGTTGGCGGATGCGGCGTACGACCTGTGGGGCGTCGGTGCCGTAGACGCGGTGGCCGCCGGGGGTGCGTTCCGATGCGAGCAGGCCCTGTTCCTCGTAGTAGCGCAGCAGGCGCACGTTCACGCCCGTACGCGTCGACAGTTCGCCGATCTTCATGGCACCGGTCACGGTCTCCATGGTGATCCCCCTCACAGCCGCTTGAATCTCTCATCGATGTCAGGTCATAGCGTCCCCGGCATGACGAACACCGTGCAAGAGACGACGACCGAAGCTACAACCCCGCAGCTCAGCCGGGTGTTCCGGATCGGTGGTGAGCTGCCGGTGCGACGGATCGGGTACGGGGCCATGCGGCTCACCGACTCGCCGGACGCGCCCGGAGGAATGGCGACACCCATCTGGACCGCGCCGACCGACCGGGCCGAGGCCAGTGCGCTGCTGCGGGCGGCCGTGGACCTCGGGGTGAACCTGTTCGACACGGCGGACGCCTACGCACTCGGCGCGAGCGAGGAGCTGATCGCCGAGGCGCTGCACCCGCGCCGGGACGACCTGGTGGTCGCCACGAAGGTCGGCGTGGTGCGGCCGTCGACCACCGAGTGGGTGCCGCTCGGGCACCCCGCGTACCTGCGCCAACAGGCCGAGCTGAGCCTGCGCCGGCTGCGGACCGACCGCATCGACCTGCTCTACCTGCACCGCATCGACCCGAACGTGCCGCTGGCCGAGCAGGTCGGCGCGCTCGCCCAGTTGCAGCAGGAGGGGAAGGTGCGGCACATCGGGCTGTCGGAGGTGACCGTGGCCGAGCTGACCGAGGCCCGGCGAACGGCGCCGATCGCGGCCGTGCAGAACGTGTACAACCTGGCGACCCGCGGCCACGAGGAGGTGGTGGCGCACACGGCGGCCGAGGGCATCGCGTTCGTCCCGTACTTCCCGGTCGCAACCGGCAGCCACGCGCGCCAGGACGGGCCGCTCGCCGAGGTCGCGGCGGAGCTCGGTGCCACGCCGGCGCAGACGGCCCTGGCCTGGCTGCTGCACCGGGCGCCCCACGTGCTGCCGATCCCGGGCACCAGGTCGGTCGCGCACCTCGCGGAGAACGCTGCGGCGCTCGAACTCGTCCTGAGCGACGAGCAGTTCGCCCGTATCGAGCGGGCCGCAGCGGGTGACGGGGAGGCTGCGGGTGACGCGGAGGCTGCCGGGCAGTGATCGCCGGCCCGGCCTGGGCCTCGCGGCGGCGGCCCGGGGCCGGGCCCGCGGATGCCCGTTGGCGGCCCCGGTCAGGTGTCCTCGCCGGTCGGGGCGGGTGGTTCCGGGGGCGTGCGCAACGCGATCGGCGCGCCCGGCTCGGGAGGTGGAGCGCCCGGCTCGGGAGGCAGAGGTGGCTCGGGCCGCTCGGGCGGTGGGGGTGGCCCGGCCGGCGGAAGTGGGGGCGGAGGGGGCCCGGCCGAAGGCCGCGGCGGAGGGGGCGGTGGCCCAGCCGGTGGGACGGCTGGTCGGTCGGCCGGTGGGGTGGCCGGTGGGGCGGCGAACTCGTCGACCAGCATGACGGCGGCGGCGACCGGAAGTTCCCGACTCCGCCGGCGCAGAGCGGCGAACTCCGCATCGCCCAGCGCGCGCCCGCCCGCGCGCGCGACCCGGTCCGCCAGGGCGCGGGCGAGCGGGGTACGGGGCAGGGCGCCGCGCCAGCCGTCGGTGAGGCCGAGCAGCCGGGCCGCGGCGGCGTGCTCGCCGAGCGCCGTGAGGAGGTACGCGCCGGTCTCGGCCGTACGGGCGAGCAGGAGCTCCGTGCAGTTGGCGGCGATGCCGTCGGACAGCGCGTCGCGCACCCGGCCGAGCCCGCCGCGTACATCGCCCGACGCCGCACTGACCTGGGCTTCGACGCCGCTCAGTGCGAGGGCGAACTGGGGCGGCGGCGAGGTGTTGCGGGCCGCCTCGCGGGCCAGCCGGCAGTAGGTGCGGGCAGCGGCGACGTCGCCGTACTGCAAGGCGATGGAGGCGCGCAGCGAGTCGTTGAAGGCACGCGCCTGTTCGCCGCCGAACCGACTTGCCGCCTCGTCCGACTGGTCGAGGAGTTTGCCGGCCTCCACCGGGTCGCCGCAGGTGTGGGCGAGGTCGCCGAGCCGGGAGATGAGGAACGGGCGTTCGGTGTGCGCGCCGAGTTCGGCGGCGAGCCGCAGCGCCTCGCAGAAGTCGGCGCGGGCCGCGGCGTAGCGGCCCTCCATCGCGGCCATCTCGCCGCTCGCCTCGTGGGTCTGGGTCAGCATCCACCGGTCGCCCACCCGTCGGCTGATGGCCCGCAACTCCGCCCAGTCCTGGTTGACCCGCCGCATTCCGCCCGTGGTGTCGATGGCCATGTGGGTGCGGAACATCAGCAGGACGCCGACCGCCCAGTCGTCGCCGTAGCGGCGCACGTTGGCCAGCGCCCGGTCGAGCAGCGCGGTCACGCCCATGTGCCCGTCGATGAGGTAGCCGGTGAACGGCCACAGCAGCCCGGGGAAGCGCGCGCTCCGCTTCCCCTCGTGGGCGTGGTACGCGTCCCGGATGGCGCGGGACGTCTCCAGGGTGGTCGGGTCCTGGAGGACGTCGGACGAACGGTGTTCGGAGAGCAGGAAGTAGCGGAGGAGGTGCAGGTCGAGCCGGCGCCAGTAGCGGTCGGCCGCTGGGCCGCCGTCCGGCGGGGTCGCGAAGTCGCCGTCCGGCGGGGCCACCGGGGGCTCCGGGCCGTCGGGTGCGGGGCTGTCGGGCTCGGGCCTATCGGGTGCGGGGCCCGGTGGGGCTGGCCGGTCCGCGGGGCCGGCGCCGGCCGGGGGCCCGGGATGCTGGCGGTGCTCCGGGTGGGTTGCCCTTGCGGGCCGTCGCGGGCCCGGGGCGGGGCGCGGGTCTTGGGCAGGGCGCGGGTCCGCGGGCTCCCGCGCATCGGTCGGCCGGGACGCGTCGACGTCCAGTACGCGGCGGACCCAGCCCGCGCCCTCGTCCCGGTAGTCGCGGAGCCACCAGAACCAGCCGAGGTCGAAGACGAGGTCGGTGGCGGTCGCCAGGTCGTCGATGCCATTGTCGTGCCGGCCGGGCTGCGGGGGCACGGGCTGGCCGGAACGGAGCGGGTTGGCGGGGTCGGGGGGCGTGGCCGCATCCGCCGTGCGGTGCTCGATCGGGGTGAGGCAGCGGTGCAGGGCCGTACGGAAGTTGTCGAGATCCACCTCAAGGCGGCGCAGCCACGGCAGTTGGTCGGCGGACCGCAGCTTCGGTTCGGCCGCCCGGGCGAGGCCGTGGAAGTAGCGGGCGTGCCGGCGGCCGGTGGCGATGCGTTCGGCGCGGCCCCGTGGGCCGGTCAGCGCCCGTTCGGTGAGCCGCTCGGTGACGTACTCGTGGATCGTCTCCAACATGCGGTACCGCGGAGCGCCGCCGCTGCCGTCGGGCGCGGCCGGGGTGTGCGTGACGACCAGGAGCGACTTGTCCACCAGCGCCCCGAGCAGGTCGAGCACGTCCCCCGGGTCGATGGGGTCGCGGTCGATGGGGTCACGGTCAGTGTGCGGAGTGCGGTCAGTGTGCGGGGTGCGGTCAGTGTGCGGGGTGCGGTCGGCGGGCGGGGTGCGGTCGGTGGGATGTGCGGGGCGGCTGGGGCCGTGCGGGTGGGTTTCGGCGCCCGGGGCGGACCGCGGGGAGGCGGGCGCGGTGCGCAAAGTGGCCGGCAGCGGGTCGTACGGGCCGTCGGCGCAGACCGCCTCGGCCGCCGGCAGGTCCCAGCCACCGGCGAACGCGGAGGCCCGCAGCAGTACGGTGCGCTCCCGCTCGTCGAGCAGGTCCCAGGACCAGTCGACGACCGCGCGCAGCGTCTGTTGGCGCGGCAGTACGGTACGGCTTCCGCTGGTCAGCAGCCGGAACCGGTCGTCGAGCCGGTCTGCGATCTGGCGCGGTGAGAGCATGCGCAGCCGGGCGGCGGCGAGTTCGATGGCCAGCGGCAGGCCGTCCAGGCGGCGACAGATCTCGGCCACGGCCGCCGCGGTCCCCGGGTCACCGGCCGGGTCGAACCCGGGGCGTACGGCGGCGGCGCGCTCCGCGAAGAGCCGGTGGGCGGGGGCGGGCGGCAGCGGTTCGACGGGCCGTACCGTCTCGCCCGGCACGCCGAGCGGTTCGCGGCTGGTGGCGAGCACCGTGACGTCGGGGCAGTGGGTGAGCAGGGTGTCGGCGAGCTCGGCCGCCGCCGCGATGACGTGTTCACAGTTGTCGAGTACCAACAACAGCCGCCGGTGGGCGCAGTGTTCGATCAGGCGGGCGGTGGGCGATGTGGAGTCGGGGCCGACCCGCGGTTCCAGGCCACCGGTGTGCAGGGTGGTGTCCCGTCGGCCCACGGCGCTGAGCACCGCCCCGGCGACGTCGGCCGGACTGTCGAGCGGGGCGAGTTCGGCGATCCAGACGCCGTCGGGGTAGGCGCCGGTGACGGTGGCCGCGGTCTCCTCGGAGAGCCTGGTCTTGCCGGAACCTCCCGGTCCGGTGAGCGTGACCAGGCGCGCGCCGTGCAACTCCTCCCGCAGTGAGCGGATTTCGGCACTCCGGCCGACGAAGCTGGTCAGCCGCGCCCGGAGGTTGCCCGGCTGCCCCTGCCAGCCTCGGGGTCCGGTACTTGGTGCGGCAGGCCGCGCGGCCGAGGGTTCGGCAGGGAGGGGTCCCGCGGGAAGCGGCTCCGTGGGGGGAGGTTCCGCGGGGAGAGGTTCGGCTGCCGGGGCGCCCGCCGTCTCGGCACCTGCGGCCGTGGCCGGGGCCGTGGTCCGGGCCGCGGGCGGAGATGGGGTCGGGGCCGCGGGCGGAGATGGGGTCGGGGCTGGCGTCGCAGGCGGGGCCGTAGGCCCCGCGTCGCCTTCCCGGGGCAGACCAGCACTAGCCTCAACTGCCGCTATCGATATGTCACTTGACGACGAAACCACGGCACCGTTCACCCGCCCGGCCGGTGCGCTGCCCGACGGGTCAGCCACTACGCCGGCCGTGGGGCGGGCCACGGGGTCAGCCGCCGGATCGGCCGTGGGGGCAGCCGCCGAACCGGCTGCCGGGTCGTCCCGTGGCGCTGCCGCCCGGGCAGCAGCGAGCCGAGCACCGCCCCGGGTACGCGCGCCGCCGCCATCGGACCCCGTACCCGTCGAGCCGATCGCGCCGCCCCGCCCCCCGGCCACTGCCCGCCCGTCACCGGCCACCGAACCCACGGCGCCGGCACCCGCACCCGTACCCGTACGAGCACCCGCACCCGTCCCCGTACCCGTACTCGTACGGACACCCGCCCTCGCACCCGTCCCCGTACCGGCACCCACGTCCGCGCGCGCACCCGCGCGCGTGCCCGCCCCGTCCCCCGGCCCCGCGTCCGTACGCGCGCCCGCGGCCCGCTCGTGCGGGCGGTTGCCCTCGGGGGCCAGGAGCGCGGCGTGGAGTTGGCGTAGTTCGCCGCCGGGGTCGGCGCCGAGGTGTTCGGCGAGGGTGCGGCGGGCGTCCTCGTACGCGGCGAGGGCGTCGGCAGGGCGGTCGGCGGCGCGCAGGGCGCGGATGAGTTGGGCGTGGAAGGGCTCGTCCAGGGGGTGCTGGGCGATGAGTTCGCGCAGTTCGGGGATGACGTCGACGCCGTGGCCGAGCGCGATCTCGGCCTCGATGCGCTGGTGGAGCGCGGTGAGCCGGAGGGCGTCGGCGCGGGCCGTGGCCACCGCGCGGCCTCGCAGGTCGGCGAGGGCCGGGCCGCGCCACAGGGCCAGCGCGTCGCGCAGCAGGGCGGCGGCGGACGCCGGGTCGCCGGCGCCCAGCGCCCGGCCGCCGGCCACGGCCCGCTCCTCGAAGACGGCGAGGTCGATGTCGTGCGGTGCGGCCGTCAGCCGGTAGCCGCCGGGCGCGGACTGGACGGCCGCCTTGCCCAGGTTGCGCCGCAGCCGGCCGACCAGCGCTTGCAGGGCGGCGGGCGCGTCGGCCGGCGGGCGCTCGCCCCACACCTCGTCGATCAGCGCGTCGACCGGGGCGAGGGCGGTGGTCGGGCGGGTGGCGTGCGCGGCGAGCGAGGTCAGCAGCGCACGCAGCCGCGGACCACCGACGGGCAGCGGCTGCCCGTCGTGGTCGTACGCCTCGGTGACGCCCAGGATCAAATAACGCACCGCACCATTCTCCTCACTCCCCCACCGCGAACCGCCGGGGCCGCTCCGTCGCCGCCCCGGCGCTCCCGCCCACTGCCCCGTTTTCCAGCGCTCTCTGCGTCCCGCGTCTCCCGCGTTCCCCGCACGTTCTCCCGTGCGCTTCCTCGCGCGCGTGCGCGCACGTACGGGGCCGTACCCGCGCACGTACGAGGCCGTGCCCGCGCGCGTACCGGTACGGATGGATGCGTACGGACACGTACGGGACTGAGCCCGAGCCCGGGCGCGTGCTGGCCCGAGCCTGGGCCCGGGCGCGTACATCGGAACGGCCCCACAGCCACGAGCCCGGCACGGCCACACCCCCCGAACACGGCCCCGCCGACCGCCGCCCCGCAAGCCGAGCCCCCCACACACAAGCCGCGCGCCACACAGGCCGCCTGGCGCAGAGAGCAGCCCTCACAAGCTGGGGCGCGGCACCACCCCGCCGGCCACCGCGCGTTGGCGGGGGGCCGCGGTGCCGGTCCAGCAGGTGCCGCGGCGGGCGAGCAGGCGGCGCAGCCAGACCTCGGTGGAGACGAGTTCGGCGAGGCCGTCGAGCGGGACGCGTTCGCCGTCGGCGGCGGCGCGCAGGGCCTTGCGGACGACGCGGGCCTCCACCAGGCCGGCGTCGGCGAGCAGCGGTGCGTCGAAGAGGGCCAGCAGGTCGTCGATGGCGTGCCGCAGGCCGGCACGGGCGGCGACGGTGTGCGTGGCGTGCGAGGGCGCGCCCCACCCCGGCGGCAGGTCGCGGATGCCCGCGCCGGCCAGGACGGCGCGCAGTACGGAGGCGCGCGCTCCCGGCTGCACCCGGAGCGCTTCGGGGAGCGCGCGGCAGGCGCGTACCACCTGGTTGTCCAGGAACGGTGCGTGCAGGCGCTGGCTGCGGATCTCCGCGGCCTGTTCGAAGACGCGGTGGTCGGCGGCGTGTCGGGCCAGGGCCGCGTCGGCGCGGCGTTCGCCGGGGCGGCGCAGCAGGACGGGGCGGGCCGCGGCGGCTTCCAGCCGAACCGATACTTCCGCCAGTGCCTCGCCGGTCAGCCAGCGCGCCGCGGGCCCCGGCCGGCACCAGGCGAGGGCGGCGAGGGAGGCGCCGACGGCCCCGTCGATGGCGTCGGTGCCGTCGCCGCCGGGGCCGCCGCCGGCCTCGACGAAGCGGGGTTCGAGCAGCCGGCTGGCGACGGCTTCGACGCCCTCGCGGTAGGGCGTGCGGGCCAGTTTGCGGGCGGCGCGGTAGACGGTGAAGGGGACGAAGAAGGAGTGCGCGGAGGGGCCGTCGGCGCGGGCCAGGGCGGTGGCGGGGCGCAGCAGGTGCCGCCGGCGGCGGTCGAGCAGCAGGTCGGCGAGGCGGGCCGGGTGGGCGTCGAGCACCTGCCGGGCGCCGTGGCCGACGAGGTGGTCGGCGCTGCCGGCGGCGAGTCTGCGGCGGTGGCGTTCGGCGCTGATGAGGGCGGGGCCCGGTTCGTCGGTGAGCGGGCCGCGGTCGAGCGCGGCGAACGGCAGCGCCTCGGGGCCGGCCGCGACCACGACGTGGTGCAGGCGTGGGTTGGCGGCGATGGTGCGGGCGCGTTCGAGTTCGGCCTCGCGGACGCGGCCGGCGACGGTCGCCCGGTCGTTGAAGGTGACGGCGAGCAGCCGTTCGCCGGCCTCGGCGGCGTGGCCGAGCGGGGTGCCCGGCACGCCGGGCAGTCCGGCGGCGAGGAGGGCGAGGGTGCCCGATGCGCTGCCGCCGGAGAGGTCGGCGCCGACGCCGGCGGCCGGTGCGCCGCGGGCGGCGCGGCGTTCGGCCGGGCCCATGCCGGGGACCGGCCCCGGGTCGAGTCCGGGCCCGTCGTGTTCGGGGGCGTGCCGGGGCGCGGCGAGGCGGACCCGGACGGCCTCCACGAGTGCGTCCCGTACGCCTTCCACGGCGAGGTCGGGGTCGAGTTGGGGGGCGGCGACGGCGAGGGAGGCGGTGGGTTCGTAGCCGATGATGTCGCGGGAGCCACCGCGCGAGCCGTTCCTGGGCGTGTGGTGCGGGCCGCGCGGGCCCGGGGTGGTGCGGTGGCCGTCGTAGCCGGCGTCGCGGTAGGGGCCGTCGCCGTACGCGGCGCCGTACGCGCCGTCGGCCGGCCGGCCCTCGTACGTGCCGTACGGGTGCCAGGTGGTGTCGCCCGGGCTGTCCCTGCCGTGTGCCCTGCCGTCCCGGTCGGCGGCCTCGGAGCCGTAGCCGCGCAGCACCAGGGCGTGGCCGGGCGGGACCCGGCTGACGCCGACGTAGGGGGTGCCGTCGCCGACGGCTTCGGGGGAGTCGGGGCAGGCCAGTAGGGCCGCGAGGTGGCCGATGTCGAGCCCGGCCTCGATGAGGTCGGCGAGGGGGAGGGCGGCGGTGGCGTAGGCGGTGCCGCCTTCCCAGGGGGTGTGGAAGACGGGGCGGGCGCCGGCGAGGTCGCCGGCGACGGTGACCCGGCGGCCGACCTGGGCGACGGCCGTGTAGCTGCCGGGCCAGGCGGTGAGGTGGCGCAGGGCGCCGCCGCGGGCGGCGAGCAGGCCGGCGCGCAGGGCGTCGTCGCTGGCGCCGCAGCAGCCCAGTACGGCGAGTCGGGTCGCGCCGTCGGCGTGCACCACGCGTACTTCGTCGGGGCGCCAGTCGCCGACCGCCCACAGCGGGTCGGGGCCGCCCCACACGAGTTGGGCGCCGACCGGCGACAGGGCGCCCCGTTGGGCGAGGAAGGGCGCCGAGGCGATGCTGCCCCACCCCACCAACCACCGCATCGTCGCCTCCACAGGCTGTGGACAACCAAGAAGGAGCAGTCACCGTGCACGGTAGTCCCGCGCCCTGAGCGTGGCCGTGGCCAACACGCGGGCGCCGAGCGTCACGGACGCGCCCCGACGGCCGGGCCGGCACCGCGTGCCGTCCCCCCGTCATGGCCAATGCTGCCACGCCGCCGCGATTCGGGCGGGGTGCGGTACCTGCGGTGACAGCCGAGCCCAGCGAAGCGAGCAGCAGGCGAACCCGGTCGCACGCGGCGGCCAACTCCGGTCGGAATCCAGCCATCTGACGCGCCCGTAACCACACCGCTCGGGCATCCTCCCGTCACCCTGCGTGTCCGTACGGGGCGGGTACGGGCCGGGGGCGGGGATCAAGCGGAGGGGCGGGGCGGGGCGGATCGACTACCGACCGTGGTCGCTCGACGGCCCGGGGCCGGCCGGGGGCGGGGAACGGCGGGCGGCTGCGGGCGGGTTGTGGCCCCGGGCCTCGGCCCCGACCTGGGCGCTCGCGCGCCGCGGGCCCGAACGCGCGGGCCAGGCCCTGGCGGTCGGCTTCCCCACCGCTCCCCCGACGGCTAAGCGGAATCCGCGCCGACGCCCCCGCGGGCGCCCCGTACCCGCCCCCGTCCGAAGAGTTGAAAATAAGCCAATCTCAAGCCGGCCGCGGAACCGTTGCCGACCCGCTCCGGGGCCGGTCGCGCGGGCGTGTCGGGCCGATGACGCGGGCGCTACGGGCACGTGGCGCGGGCACGAAGGGCGCACGGCGGCGCGGATCGCGGGGGTGCGCCGGGGCGGACGGAGCGGACGGCGACGGGCACGAGCGGGCATCCGCGAGCCCCAGCGGGCACCGGCGAACGCCAGCAAATCGCCGCCAACGAGGGCGGGTTACGGCAAAGGCCAGCGAACAGGGTGGAAACGCGGCGCCCGACCGGGGTGCGTGCGGTGGTCCGGGAGGCGAACCGCACCTCCCGGACCAGTCCGCCGCCCGCGGGGAATGAGGCGGCGGCGTCCCCCAGCCCACCCGGTCACAGCACAGCGGGCCGACCCACGCACCCCCAAGGGAAGCGCTCCCACCAGAACCGGTGCAGAGCGCACGCATAGGCGCACGGCCACACGCGGCGGGAGCACGTCCGCGGGCCCGCACCCCGGCCCGGGCCTTGGCACGGACCAGATTCCCGCCATCCAGCACAGCACCTCTTAACGGTCGGGATGCAGCGAACTACGCTGGGTTTACGAATGCCCCGTGCCTATGCCGGGGCGGCCGTCGCTGCTGTCGAGGGGTGCGCATGTCCAGGGAGCTCCGCGGGCCGAACGAGAAGCTCGGCACCGTTCTCGCCCTCGCGGGAATCAGCAATGCCGGGCTGGCACGCCGGGTCAACGACCTTGGCGCGCAACGGGGTTTGACTCTCCGCTACGACAAGACGTCCGTGGCCCGATGGGTCTCGAAGGGGATGGTGCCGCAGGGCGCGGCCCCGCATCTGATCGCGGCGGCCATCGCCAGCAAGCTCGGCCGCCCGGTCCCGCTGCACGAGATCGGCCTCGCGGACGCCGATCCCGCGCCCGAGGTGGGGCTCGCCTTCCCACGCGATATCGGCCAGGCAGTGCGCTCCGCAACGGACTTGTACCGGCTGGATCTCGCCGGTCGCCGCGGGGGCGGCGGCATTTGGCAGAGCCTGGCCGGATCGTTCGCCGTCACCGCGTACGCCACGCCCGCCTCGCGCTGGTTGATATCGCCGGCCGACAGCTCGGTGGCGCGCGAGCCCGCGGCGCTGCCGCGCACCGCCCCCGCCGCGCGCCAGGCGCCCGCGCCCGCGCAGGAGGCGGCGCCGCAGCGGGTGGGCCACAGCGATGTGAAGAAGCTACGCGAGGCCGCCGAGGACGCCCGCCGCTGGGACTCCAAGTACGGCGGCGGCGACTGGCGTTCCTCGATGGTGCCCGAGTGCCTGCGGGTGGACGCGGCGCCGCTGCTGCTCGGCGCGTACAGCGACGAGGTGGGCCGGGCCCTGTTCGGCGCGGCGGCCGAGCTGACCCGGCTGGCCGGCTGGATGGCGTTCGACACCGGCCAGCAGGAGGCCGCCCAGCGCTACTACATCCAGGCGCTGCGGCTGGCCCGCGGCGCCGCCGACGTCCCCCTCGGCGGGTACGTGTTGGCGTCGATGAGCCTCCAGGCCACCTACCGGGGCTTCGCCGACGAGGGCGTGGACCTCGCCCAGGCCGCCCTGGAGCGCAACCGCGGCCTGGCCACCGCGCGCACCATGAGCTTCTTCCGACTCGTGGAGGCGCGCGCCCAGGCCAAGGCGGGCGACGGCCCGGCGTGCGGGGCCGCGCTGCGCGCCTCCGAGGGCTGGCTTGAGCGCGCCAGAGGCGGCGACCCCGACCCCTCCTGGCTCGACTTCTACACGTACGAGCGGTTCGCCGCGGACGCCGCCGAGTGCTACCGGGACCTGAAGCTGCCCCGCCAGGTGCGCCGCTTCACCGAACGCGCGCTGGCCTGCCCCACCGAGGAGTTCGTGCGCTCGCACGGGCTGCGGCTCGTGGTGTCGGCCGTCGCCGAACTGGAGTCCGGCAACCTGGACGCGGCCTGCGCCGCGGGCACCCGCGCGGTGGAGGTCGCCGGCCGCATCTCCTCCGCCCGCACCACCGAGTACGTACGGGACCTGCTGCACCGCCTCGAACCGTACGGCGACGAACCCCGGGTCGCGGAGCTGCGCGAGCGGGCCCGGCCGCTGCTGGTCGCCCCGGCGTGAGAGGGGGCGACGGCACCCGCGGACCAGCGGCCCGGCCACCGGTCGGACCGCGGTCCGCGCTGCCGGCGCGACTGGGGCGATCGGGGCGACTGACGCGGCGGGACGCCGGGCTGCCGGCCACCGGGCCGCCCGGCGCGCTGCCCCGCGGCAGGGTGCCCGGCCCGCCGCCCGCTCGACCGGCTCCCCGCCCAGCCGTGGTGCCCGGAGTTCGGGCGGTGTTCACCGGCCGGCCGTGCGGCGCCGGGCCGGTCGGGGCGGCCAGCCGGCGCACCGCCGGCCCCCGCCCCCGCCGGGCACCGCTCCGTCACGCCGGCGTCGCTTATCGCACACCCGGTCGGAACGGGGGCGACGCTTTGGTTTCGGCCCGTTGTCAGTGGCGCAGGTCATGATGGTGAGCGTCGGTGAAGTGGGCGGATATTGCGGCGGCGTTTTGCTCCGCATGGACGAGGATGCCCCGGTTCGTACGGCCCATGCGGTCCGCGCGGACCGAGCTGATCGGGGAAGCTGGGCCATGACCGGGTGCGCTGGGGAGGTGACGTGGTGAGGTACGACGCGGACGTGTTGGTGATCGGGGGCGGGATCATCGGCCTGTCGACGGCGTATGCGATCACGCGTGCCGCGCCGGGGACCCGGGTCACGGTGCTGGAGAAGGAGCAGGGCCCGGCCCGCCACCAGACCGGGCGCAACAGCGGCGTCATCCACAGCGGCATCTACTACCCGCCCGGCTCGCTCAAGGCGGCGTTCGCCGTGCAGGGCTCGGCGGAGATGGTGAAGTTCTGCGCGGAGTACGACATTCCGCACGAGGTGACGGGCAAGCTGATCGTCGCCACCGAGCGCGCCGAACTGCCCCGGCTGCACGGCCTCGCCCAGCGCGCCAGGCAGCACGGCATCCCGGTGCGCGAGCTCGGCCCGGCCCAGATCTCGGCGTACGAACCGGCGGTGCGCGGCCGGGCCGGACTGCACGTGGGCACCACCGGCATCTGCGACTACGGCGCGGTCTCGCGGCAACTCGCCAGCCTCGCCCAGGACGCCGGCACCTCGGTGCGGTACGGCGCGCAGGTGTCGGTCATCGGCCGGCGCGCCACGGCGGTCGCGGTGCGGACCGCGGCCGGCGAGGTGCTGCGCGCCCGCGCCCTGGTCAACTGCGCGGGTCTGCACAGCGACCGGGTGGCCAGGCTCGCCGGCGACGACCCGGGCATGCGGATCATCCCGTTCCGCGGCGAGTACTACGAGCTCCGCCCCGAGCGCACGGACCTGGTGCGCGGCCTGGTCTACCCGGTGCCCGACCCCGCCTTCCCCTTCCTCGGCGTCCATCTGACCCGCGGCATCGACGGCGGCGTGCACATCGGCCCCAACGCGGTGCCGGCGCTGGCCAAGGAGGGGTACGGCTGGCTGACCGTGCACCCCCGCGAGTTGGCGGCCACGCTGGCGTACCCGGGCTCCTGGCAGATAGCCCGCCGGCACTGGAAGTACGGCGTGGGCGAGCTCTACCGCTCGCTCTCCCGCCGCGCCTTCACCCGCGCCGTGCGGCGCCTGCTGCCCGACGTCACGGCCGAGGACCTGATACCCGCGCCGGCGGGGGTGCGCGCCCAGGCGCTGCTCCCCGACGGCACGCTGGTCGACGACTTCCTGTTCAAGGAGTCCCCCCGCATGGTGCACGTGCTCAACGCCCCGTCCCCCGCGGCCACGGCCTCCCTCGCCATCGGCCGCGAGGTCGCCAGGCGCTCCCTGAAACACCTGTGAAGCTCCCTGAAGCACCGGTGAACCGGCCGCGCGCCGGGGAGCGGACGGGCTGCTGGGCGTATGGGTCCGGGTCCGGATCCGGGTCCGGGGCAGCCTGAGCCGTGCGGGGCCGGCCTTGGGATGCGTTGATCCCGGAGTGGGTTGTTCCCGGGGCGGGTCGCCTGGGGTCGGTCATTCCGGGGGCGGGTTGATCACGGGGCAGCTCGACCCCGGGGTGGGTCGGTGGTCCCGGAGTGGGTCGTTCCCGGGTGGGTCGGCCCCGGACGGGGTTGGCCCGCTTCGTGTCCGCCTGGCCGTGCGGTGTGCGGGGGGGGGCGGTCCCGCTGGCGCGGATCGACACCCACGAAGGCAGCCGCCCACGGCGGTCACCGCCCGCGGTCGCGGGCGCCGGCTGGGGTCGCGGGCGCCGGCTGGGGTCGCTAACCGTGGTGGTCGCCGGGCTCGGCGGGGAGTGGGTGACTTGGCGCTGCGGTGGGTGCCCCGCCGGGTGTGCTGTCGGGTGTGCTGTCGGGTGTGTCGGCGTACCACGGGTGGGGGCGGTGTGGTGGGCCGTCGGGTGGCTCGGTTGGCGTGGGGCGGGCGGCGTGGCCACCGCCAATGCGGCGGGCCGGATCGTGCCGTTCCTCGCCGAACGCGTCACCGGCCGCGCCCAGCAGCGTGGTGGCGAGCGCACCCGCGATCAGTGCGGTGATCAGGCGCGGCCAGCGCGGCCGACCCGGGCTGATCACCGGGATGGGCCGACGCTCGGGCCGTGGACTGAACCACAGGCCCCCACGCCGACCGTGTTCGGGTACCTCAACCGGGTCCCAGGTCATCCCTCGCTCCCGTGCGCTCGTTCTCAACTGTCAACGTCACACATGTTCCTGACAAACCCTGTGTCTATGGTCGCCTCACGAGGCCACTTTTGTCACAGGCGTACCGCAGCCTTTGTCAGACCGCCGTCAGACCGCAGTCTTCGTACGGCGGTGGCCCTCGCCCGGCGCACCGGATCCGTACGCCCCCGAGGCCCCGCCCGACCGCAGTCTCCCTACCCCCGCGGCCCTTGGCCAGCCGCCGTCGTCCGCCACGCCCGCCCCCACGGTCTTCGTGCGCCCCGCAGGCCCTTGGCAGGCCGCCGGCCCTCGCCCGGCCGCAGCCCCTTGTCCGGCCGCCGGCCGCGTACCGACCGCACCCCCTGCGCGCCCGGACACACCCGCCCCGCACACCCTTCCGGCATGTGCGCCCGGCCAGTAAACCCCGGTCGCGGTGGGACCCCTACCGACACGCCGGGCCGGTGTGGGCCGGGCCCGTAGAATCGAACCACTGTGTCCGAGAATCACACTGCCCCGCAGCACCCGCAGCCCAGCCCGAGCACCTCGGGGCCGACGCCCGACGCCGCGCCCGCCACCCCGGCGAGCCCCGCGCCCGCCGCGCAGGCCGTACCGGCCGAGCCCACGACGAGCACGACGCCCGCGACGGCCGCACCGGCCGAGACGGCTGCGGCGGACACCACCGGTGCCACGGCGCAGCCCCGGGTGCCGCGGTTCCCGGAGGGGCCGGCCGTCGATCCGGCCGGTTCGCACCACGAGCGCCGCATCCGCTCCTTCCGGCCACGCCGCGGCCGGGTGACCCCCGGCCAGGGCACGGCGCTGCGCCGGCTGTGGACCACGTGGGGGCTCGACATCGACGGGCTGCACCGCATCGACCTGGGCGAACTCTTCGGCGACCCGGCGTTGCCCGTGGTGCTTGAGATCGGGTTCGGGATGGGTGAGGCGACGGCGCAGATGGCGGCGGCCGATCCCGGCACCGGCATCATCGCCGCCGACGTGCACACCCCCGGCCAGGGCAATCTGCTCGCCCAGGTGGACCGGGCCGGCCTGTCGAACGTCCGGGTGGCCAACGGCGACGCGATCATCCTGCTCCGCGAGATGCTCGCCCCCGAGGCGCTGTCCGGGCTGCGCGTCTACTTCCCCGACCCGTGGCCGAAGAAGCGGCACCAGAAGCGGCGGCTGATCCAGCCGGAGTTCCTGGCGCTCGCCGCGTCCCGGCTGAAGCCCGGTGCGGTGCTGCACTGCGCCACGGACTGGGAGCCGTACGCGGACCAGATGCTTGAGGTGCTGACCGCCAGCCCGTACTTCGAGAACACGCAGCCCGACGGCGGTTTCGCACCCCGGCCCGCGTTCCGGCCACTGACCAAGTTCGAGGGTCAGGGCATCGCGAAGGGGCATGCGGTACGGGACCTGCTGTTCCGGCGCGCCGCGGACGTACCGGCGGTCGACACCACCGGAGCGCACCCCGCGCGCCCTGGAGCACACCTCCCGTACGCCGGGCGCACCGCAGCAGAGGCCGGTCGCACCGCCTCCGACGAGGCACGTCCGGCGGCCGACGGCGGCGTGACGGAGCGTGCGGCGTCCCGCACGGCGTCGGATGCCGTCGACGCCGCCGACCGCCCGGCACGACCGTGAGCGGCCGGGCATAATCCGGAGAGCCACCACTGCCCCCTTCGTTAGGGTCGCCGAGTGCACGAGTCCCCGTCCCCGCACCACCCCGCCGCACCAGGCCACGCAGGCCAGGAGCCGGCCGCGGCCCCCGTGGAAGGGGTGACCGACGGGACGCAGCAGGCCAGCGCGGCCCGGGCCGAACGGGCTGCGCAGCCGGCGCCGGCCGACCCACCCGGGCAGAGCGAACCGGCCGAGCCGGCCGGACAGGCCCAGCAGGCCGGGCAGGCCCAGCAGCCCGAACCGGCTGCGCCGACGGCCCCGGCGCCCCAAACCGAACCGGTCACGGCCCCCCAGGCCCACACGCCACCCGGGCCCCTGCCCAAGCAGCCGGCCACGCCCCCACTCCAGCCCCCACAGCCACCCGAGCACCAGCCCCCGGCCCCGGACTCGTACGCAGCCACGACCCCGGCCACAGCCGCGGTCACGGGTACGGCCACACACCCAGCCCCGCACGCGACCCCCCACCCGAACCCACAACACCCACACCCACACCCACACCCACACCCGAACGACACCGCCGCCTACGCGCACACGTACGCCCCCAAACCACCCCCCAGCGGTGGCTACGGCGCCACGGGTGACGCGCACGGCGGGCGGTGGCGGCGGAAGTGGGCCGGGGGCTGGGAGAAGTGGGAGCGGCTGCGGGACAGCCGGGCGGTGCGGGCCGCGGCGCTGATCGTGCTGCTGGCGCTGTCCGGGCTGGTCATCCTCGCGCTGGTGCGGGAGCAGACCGGCACCAAGGGCTTCCTCGTCGGCCTCGGCCTCGCGATCCTGCCCGTACCGCTGCTGATCGCGGCGTTCCGCTGGGCGGACGGCGTCGAGCCCAAACCCTGGCGGAACCTGCTGTTCGCCTTCGCCTGGGGGTCGTGCGCCGCGACGCTGGTCGCGCTGTTGGCCAACGGCCTCGCCACCGACTGGATCATGACAACGGTCGCCGAGTCGTCCTCGCACGACCGGGACACCTGGGGTGCGACGCTGGTCGCGCCCGTGGTCGAGGAGTCCGCGAAGGGCGCCGCCATCCTGCTGCTGTACCTGTTCCGGCGGCGCGACTTCCACGGGGTGGTCGACGGGGTGGTGATAGCCGGCATCACGGCGACCGGCTTCGCCTTCACCGAAAACATCCTCTACCTGGGCAATGCGTTCGTCAGCGACCAGGAGTTCGGCTACTCCGGGTTGCAGTCGACGACCGCGGCGACGTTCTTCATCCGGGCCGTGATGTCGCCGTTCGCGCATCCGCTGTTCACCGCGGTCACCGGCATCTGTTTCGGCATCGCCGCGGCCTGCCCGCCACGACAGCGGGTGCGCCGCGTGCTGATCCCGATCGCCGGGCTGCTGGCGTCGATGGGCCTGCACGCCACCTGGAACGGCTCGGCCTCGATGGGCGGCTACGGCTTCCTCGCCGTGTACGGGCTGTGCATGGTGCCGCTGTTCGCGCTGCTGACCTGGTTCACGATCTGGTCCCGCGGCAAGGGGCTGCGCGTCATCCGCGCCCAGCTCCCGGCGTACCAGGTGACGGGGTGGATCACCCCGCCCGAGCCGGTCGCGCTGTCCTCGATGCGGGCCCGTGCGATAGCCCGCGACCTGGTCCGCCGCACCCGCGGCCCGGCGGCGGCGCGCGCGGTCGCCGAGTACACCGCCTGCGCCACCTCGCTCGCCTTCCTGCGCCAGCGCGCCTACCGCGGCACGGCCGGCCCCGACTTCGCCACCCGCGAGCGCGACCTGCTCGACCGCCTCTGGCAGCGCCGCGAGATCGCCCAGCCCGCACTGGCCCACGCGGCCCTGACGGTCCCGCCGCCCCCGCCGCCCTGGGGGTACGCGCCCCCGCTCGGCCACCCGCGCCCCGGATTCCCGGTCCCCGGCTACGCGCCGCCACCGACGTACGCGCCGCCACCTGGTTACGCGCCGCCGCCGACGTATGTTCCGCCGCCCGGCCACGGCACCCCCGGCCACCCGGCGCCCGCCGGTCACCCCGCGCCGACGGGCTACCCCGTACCCACGGGCTACCCGACCCCGGGTCACGCGTACCCGGCCGCCGGCCCCGCGTACGGCACCGCCCCCGCGCCGGCTCCCGGCTCCGGTTACGGCACGGGGTACGGCACGCCCTGGCCCCCGCCCCCGGCCGCCGGCTGGCCGCAGACCCCCCAGCCGGTCCCCGCCCCGCCCGGCTGGCGCCCCCCGCACCAGCCGCCCCATCAGCCACCACCCCACCAGCCGGGAACCTGGCCACCCCAGGCGCACGGCCCAGGCCCCAGCCCCGCCCACGGCACCGGCCACGGCCCGGCCAACGGCTACGGGAACCAGCCGCCGGGACGGCCGTAACACCCGCCCACCATGCGGACCGTCGGTCAGGTGATCGCGCTCCCACCGCGTCTAGGGTGAGGGGACCTTCAACGTTCCCCGACCCCCGCGGTCGCTCCGGATGTCACAGCCGAAAAGAGTGGTGCTCGATGAAGCTGGTCGTACAGGAATTCCTGACCCTCGACGGAGTCTCGCAGGGCCCGGGCGCCCCGGACGAGGACACCAGCGACGGCTTCACCCAGGGCGGCTGGTTCGTGCCGCACCTGGATGAGGAGTTCATGCAGGTCGCCAGCGAGTGGCTGAGCCAGGCCGACGCGTTCTTGTTCGGCCGCCGTACGTACCAGAACTTCGCGCGGGACTGGCCGAAGATGGCGGACCACCCGAACGCCGCGATCCTCAACGGCCTGCCGAAGTACGTCGCCTCGCAGACCCTGACCAGCGCCGACTGGAACCCGACCACGATCCTCTCCGGCGACGTCGCCGCCCAGGTGGCCGAGTTGAAGCAGCAGCCCGGCCGGGAACTCCAGGTCCACGGCAGCTCCGACCTCGCCCAGTCGCTGCTGGCCGCCGGCCTGGTCGACGTCATCCGGCTGGCGATCGCCCCGGTCGTGGTCGGCCAGGGCCGCCGCCTGTTCCCCGTCGGCGGCGCCCCCGCGGGCCTGCGCCTGGTCCACCACCAGACCACCCCGGCCGGCCTGTCGATCCACACCTTCGAGGCGGCGGGCCTCCCGCAACACGGCACGTACGGGGGCGCCACGGAGTAACCCCGAACCCACCAGCCAGCCGGCCCGGGCCCGCTGGGACGACCCATACGCGGTCGCCCGGCGTGCCCGGGCCGCGGTGCGTTCAGGGCGCGGCCGGCAGTGGTACGGCGCGGGTCGGACGCGGGTCAGCCGAGGTACGGCGCCGGCCGGTCTTCGAGAAAGTGCCCCAGCCGCAGCCGCTGGGTGTGATGCATGGGCAGTGCGTCGAACTCGTCCGGGTGGACGAAGCGCACCTCGGTCGACTCGTCAGAGACGGCCAACACCCCGCCGATCACCCGCGCGCGGAAGCACACATTGAACTGCCGACGCACTTCGCCATCGGTGTACGCGATGACGTGCCGCGGATCGGTGTACGTCCCCACCAACCCGGTGATTTCCACATCGAGCCCCGTCTCCTCCTTGACCTCACGCACCGCGCACCCGGGCAGCGAGTCGGTGAAGTCCATCCCACCACCGGGCAGGGCCCACAGCTCGTTGTCCCGTCGCCGCTGGAGCAGGATGCGGCCCTCGCCGTCTGTGACGACGGCTGACGCGGCGACCACCATGCTGTTCGGCTGCGGTGCGTGCGGGTCGTCGTAGTACTCGGTGCGCGCCATGGTCAGCCTTTCGCCGAGATCGGGGTTCCGGTCGCCCAGACAGCATTGAAGCTCTCCGCGTAGGTGTCGAAAACGCCACCCGCACCAGTTCGCTGGAGATGCCACAGCGGAGCCCGGTATGCGTTCGTGCCCCACACGTGAGCGTTGACCAGCATCTGGTCATCCGCTTGGTAGATGCTGTTGTACAGGGTCGTGCCATGCGTCCGGAGCTCGATGCCAGGAACCCCAAGCAGAGGTTGATAGTGCAGGAGGGCAAGGCGGCAGCGGGACTCGATGCCGTGGCCGAACTGCTCTTCCTCTCCGCGCTGTTGCACGTTCGCGCTGTCGGCATCACCGATGGCAATGCGCACCGCACAACCGGCCGTTGCACGCTCCTGTAGGAGGTTGTTCAACCTGGGGTACGCCTCGTGGAGGAACACGGCGGCGTACACCAGGATGGAAACGTCACGCTGCGCGGATGCCAGCAACTCGACATACGTCGAGACCGGCACGTCCGCTCGGGCGTCATGGAGTGCGACCAGTTCTGCACTACCGGCGCCGCCGCGCCGCGGCTGTCGCAACGTCGGCCAAAGGGCGTGCACGTCTTCCCCAAGGATCTCGGCGGCGCGCAGGGCTGTTGTGCGACGGGGCACGCGGCCGAGGTTGACCCAGCGTTCGACGCTCTTCGGGTCGACGTCGACCTGTTGCGCGAAGCTGCCGTGAGTCCAACAGCCGGCCACAAGCGCGTTCCGCAGCCGCTCGTTTGACACGCAGTGTCCCCTTTGCCGGTCGGACGTCGCTACGGACGTTTTACCACCACAGGGACGTCCGAAGCGTCCCTTGCGGGAGGTTCCAAGATCCCCAGCAAGCAACAACCCTCAGTGACGTGACGAATACAGCAATCACGCCACCGCGCGGCTGCCCGCTCTGCGAAGCGTTGCGCGCTGGGATGGAACGCGCTCGCCCCGTTCATGCACGAGGTCGATTCCAGGAACTGTTGACCGTTCTTCGCATCCACCGTGACCGTGACCACCGGGCCGTGCGCGACCTCTCCAACCTCACCGCCCCGGGCGGGGGCGATGCCGTGTGATGCCACACGTGGCGCTCACCGGTCGGCTGCGGGTTGTAGTTGAAGGGGTGGCGCATCGGTTCTACGTCGTCTCGTTCGGCTCCCTAGGTACGCCGGATGTGGTGTGGGCCCCCGTCACCGACACCGCGTTCCAGCTCGACTTCGAGGAGAGTTTGTGGTGCCCCAAGGCTCTGATCAACGACGTGTTGACCGCCAACCGTCTTCGTCTCCGGGTCGCGTCCAGGCACGGGTGGGCGTGGGCTGACGGGTACGGCCGAGCAGGGGTCAGCACAGTGAGGGACCGCACCCCCGAGGAGACCGACCTTCCGGCGCGGCTGATCGAAGGGGGCGCGCGCGATGGCGCATAGCCAGACCTGGGTCAACCTCTTGATCTGGTTACCGACCGACTCTCGGAACCCGCTCGACACGTCGTACGGCTGGCCTCGGGTTCTCCAAGTCCGATACGGACAGAGCGAGCCTGAGCCCCCGGCCGTGATCGTCAGGCACGGTGAGGACGTCCAGCAGGCCACGGAGCGGGCAGCAGCAGCACTCGGTTTGTCGTGCGCCGCGCCGCCACGTCTGTTGGCGATGGACCAGCGACCGGCCACGAACCCTCTAGAGGCGGATCAGCTCGTGTTGGTCTTCGACGGCGGACCGCTTCCCACCGCGACCTTGCCGAAGTGCGGCGAGTGCGGAGACTCGCACTTGCTCTGGGTGCCCCTGCTCGACCTGGCCGACGTGACCCTTGTGGAGGCGATGCACGCGAGGATGAGCAACGCCCCGCCGCCAGTCCTGTGGCAGGGTGAGCGGTGATGGGCATCAACCCCCTCGGCGTGGCACTCCCCCGTCGCCGTCGAGGGCGGTGAGCACACGCCGGCGGGCGAACCGCACACAGTGCTCGGCGAGAAGCCCCCCAAACCCCCCAGCCCCCCAAAACTGACTTTCCCCGACTTCTCCCTGTTCCAAGGCCCATCCGATACAGTCTCTTCCGATCCCAGAAACCCTCCGACGTGCGCCTCACCCCCCACCGCCTCCGTCGGGCGGGGAACGTTGCGAGCAGTGTTTCTGAGGTAGGCACGCCATGAGCGACTGGCACTTTGAAGTTCCCATCACCGGCAGCAAGCAGTTGCCCCCGGACCCCCGCTACATGGACGCGTTGAGCAGTCAGGGGTACGGGTTCGAGGTCGCGTTGGCCGACCTCATCGACAACTCGATCGACGCGGGCGCCAAGGACGTCGTCATCCACGTCTTACGCAACGGGGACGAACTCGTCAGCCTGCTCGTCGTGGACGACGGGCGGGGGATGGACGAGGACGCGCTCGACGTCGCGATGACCGTCGGCGGGCGGCGCGAGTACGACGAGAAGTCGCTCGGCATCTTCGGTACGGGGCTCAAGGCCGCCTCGCTCAGCCACGCCGACTCGGTGACCGTCATCAGCAAGACCAAGCGGACCCGGGCGGTGGGCCGGCGGTGGGTGACCGCGCACGCCAAGGAGGGGTTCCACTGCGACATCGTGGACCCGGGGTACGCGCAGGACCTGATGGACCGCTACCACGGGCAGCCCATCACCTGGCAGGGCACCATCGTCCGGTGGGACGGGGTGCGCGACTTCCCCAAGCACGGCGGGGGCGGGCAGACCGACCGGTACCTGACGCGGATGATCCCGCGGCTCGGCCTGCACCTCGGGCTGTTCCTGCACCGGTTCCTGGCCCGCGAGGACTTCAACATCACCATCGCCGTGGAGGACGTGCAGACCCGCACCGTGTACATGGACTTCGGGGTGGAGTCGCTGGACCCGTTCGGCTACCCGGTCACCGGGTGCGCCGGCTTCCCGCGGGTGTTCACGGCCGATGTGGAGGGCGTCGGCGGGGTGCCGCTGACCGGCCACGTGTGGACGCCCAAGTCCAACCTGGACGAGTACCGGGCGGTCGGCACCGTCCTGGACAAGCAGGGCTTCTACTTCTACCGCAACGACCGGCTGGTGCAGGCCGGCGGCTGGAACGGGTTCCGGCAGCCCGAGGCGCACCTCGCGCTCGCCCGGGTCGCCGTGGAGCTGCCGGCCGACGGGGGCGACGCGTTCCGGCTGACCGTGAAGAAGGCCGGCGTGGAGGCGTCGCCGGCGTTCGCGACCTCCCTCAACGACGCCAAGGACGCCGGAGGTTACGCGTTCAAGGAGTACCTGGACGCGGCGGAGGCCACCTACCGCGAGGCGCGCAAGCGGGCCGGTGTGGACCGCAAGCCGGTGATCGGCCCCGGCAAGGGGATGCCCGCCGAGGTCAAGCGGACCGTGGAGGAGGAGCTGCCGCTGCTGCCCGGCGAGGAGCCCATCGCGCTGCGCTGGGAGAAGCTGGGCAGCGACGTCTTCTTCAACATCGACCGCGAAGAGCGCGCCATCCTGCTCAACAAGGCGTACCGGCCGGCGCTGCTCGGCGGCCGGCGCGGCGGCCTCAACGACGCGCCGATGGTGAAGTCGCTGCTCTACCTGCTGCTGCACCAGGTCTTCGAGAAGGAGTACAGCGGGCCGCGCGAGAAGGACAACCTCCAGCTCTGGCAGAGCATCCTGCTCTCCGCGGCCCGTACCGAGCTGGACCGCATGGACGAGCAGTGACCGGCGCTCCCCCGGTCGGCACGCCGCACGTGGAGTGGGCGACGGTCGCCGGGTACGTGGACGACGGGACGCCGGCGCTGATCCCGCTGGCGGGCGAGCCGCGGATCGAGTTCTTCGTGGACGCGTACGGGGCGCGCACCGGGCTGCGGATCGCGCTCGGGCCCACCGACCGGGTGCCGCTGTCGGGGCTGACCGCGGTCGTGGTGCGCCCCGTGGAGGCGCACGGGCGGCGGATGTTGGAGGTCGCCACGGCCGAGCGGTCCCTGTTCCGCGACTTCCACGACCTGCTCCAGGGCATCGCCGACCGGGTGCGGCGCGAGGGGTACGGGCCGGCCAGGGCGTTCACCGAGACGCTGGCGTCCTGGACCGAACTCCTGGCCCGCACCCGCCGGGTCGGCGAGGAGCAGCGGATCGGGCTGCTCGGCGAGTTGTACGCGCTGGAGTGGTTCGCGCACCACGTCGGCTGGCCGGTGGCGCTCACCTCGTGGCGCGGGCCCGACAGCGAGGAGCACGACTTCGGGCTGCCGGAGTACGACGTCGAGGTGAAGAGCACGGCGGGCGAGCGGCGGGTGCACAGCGTGCGCGGCACCACCCAGTTGGTGCCGACCGGCAACCGGCCGCTGTGGCTGCTCTCGCTCCAGTTCACCCGGGGCGGCTCGGCCGGCCACTCGCTGGGCGAGCGGGTGCGGGAGGTGCGGGAGCAGGTGGCCCAGCACGCGCCGGAGCTGAGCCAGCGCCTGACGGAGCTGCTGGCCAGGTGCGACTGGCTGGGGCCGCTGGCGGCTGCGCCCGACCCGGAGCGGTGGTCGCTGCGGAGCGCGCCGCTGGTGCTGAGCGCGGCCGACCCGCGGGTGCCGCGGCTGGGGCCGCAGGCGCTGGCCGCCCTCGACGGCGAGGCGCGGCAGCGGCTGGTGGCGCTCAGCTACGGCATCGACCTGACCGGGCTGCCGGACGCCGTGGACGCGCCGCCGGCGCTGCGGTTCCCCGACGACCCGGGGCCGCCGGACGCGGGCGGACCCGCCCCCACGCATCGGAGCACCTGACCATGAGCGACGACCCCACCGAGCGGCTGCACTCCATCGTCCTGGCCGGGCTGCGGCAGGCCGGGCCGCAGCCGCTGGCGCACGGCCTGCGCGCCTGGGCGCAGGGGGTGAGCCCGGCGCCCGACACCAGCGAGGAGGGCTTCCGGACGCGGCTGCTCGCCGGGTACGCGGGGCATCCGCTGGTGGAGATGTGGCGGCGGGCGGTGACGGCCTGGGACTTCGCGCAGTCCCCGGCGTGGTCGACCGCGCCGCCGTGCACCGAGGCGCGGCGCGCGGACATCTACGAACTGTTGGCGCTGGCCGCCGAGACCCGCACGGTGCTGACCGAGTTGGTGCCGGTGGCCGTCGCGGACGCGCCGACGGTGATCAGTACGGAGTTCACGCCCTGGTACACGCCGGCCGCGCAGCAGAGCCGTACCTGGTACTGGCCGGCCTACCAGCGGGTCCTGGAGCGCAAGGGGTGGCCGGCGGCGGCGCTGGCCGCGCTGGACGAGGCGACGGACCGGGTCGTGGAGCGGCTGGCCGACCCGGCGACCAGCACCGTCTACCAGTCCAAGGGGCTGGTGGTGGGGCACGTGCAGTCGGGCAAGACGGCCAACTTCACCGGCGTCATCGCCAAGGCCATCGACTCCGGGTACCGGCTGGTGATCGTGCTGGCCGGCACGCTCAACCTGCTGCGCCAGCAGACGCAGCGGCGCCTGGACATGGAGCTGGTGGGGCGGGAGAACATCCTGCGCGGCGGCGACGAGATCGAGTCGGACTACGCGGACGACCCGGAGTGGCACCGCGGCGGGTTCCTCGCGCACGGCGGGGTGCCCTCGGTGCTCGGCGCGTTCGACATCATGCGGATGACGACCCGCGACAACGACTACAAGCGGCTGCTCCAGGGCATTACGGCGTTGGAATTCGAGAAGCAGGAGCCGGCGCTTCCGCTGTACGACCCGCGGAATCTGCACCGGAGTGCGGCCCGGCTGATGGTGGTCAAGAAGAACAAGACCGTCCTGACGAAACTCCTCAAGGATCTGAAGAAGATCCGTACGCCGCTGGCCGAAATTCCGGTCCTCATCATCGACGACGAATCCGACCAGGCGTCGGTCAACACCTCCAACCCGCGGAAACTGCGCGAGGGCAAGGCCGAGCGGACCGCCATCAACGGGCTGGTCTCCAGCCTGCTTGCGCTGCTGCCGCGGTCCCAGTACGTGGGGTACACGGCCACCCCGTTCGCCAATGTCTTCATCGACCCGAGCGATACCGCGGACATCTTCCCGAAGGACTTCATCGTCTCGCTGCCGGCGCCGGCCGGATACATGGGCATCCGGGCCTTCCACGACCTGGACTCCGACATTCCGTGGTCGGAGCGCACGTACGCCAATTCGCAGGGCAAGGCCCACATCCGCGATATCCCGCCGGCCGCGGGCGAGGACGACGACTCGCTCCAGCAGGCGATGGACGCCTTCGTGCTCTCCGCCGCCATCAAGCTCTACCGGGAGGAACACGACCCGCGCGGGGTGACCTATCCGCACCACACGATGCTGGTGCACGAGTCGGTGCGCACGGCCGACCACCGGGCGCTGGCCGAGCGGCTGACCCGGCTGTGGCACTCCGCCGGCTATCTGGGCCCCTCGGGGCACGCCCGGCTGCGGGCGCTCTTCGAGTCCGACTTCGCGCCGGTTTCGGCGGCCCGGGCGGACGGGTACGCGACGCCGGGCAGCTTCGCCGACGTGGCCGCGCACGTCGGGGCGGCCTGCATCCGGATCGGCGGCGACGAGAACCCGGTCCTCGTCGTCAACAGCGACAAGGACATCGAGCAGGGCGCCGCCGACTTCGACAAGCGCTCGCTGTGGAAGATCCTGGTGGGCGGCGCCAAGCTGTCCCGTGGCTTCACCGTCGAGGGCCTGACGATCTCCTACTACCGGCGCACCACGACGCAGGCCGACACGCTGATGCAGATGGGCCGCTGGTTCGGCTTCCGCACCGGCTACCGGGACCTGGTGCGGCTGTACATCAGCCGCGGCGAGGCGCACGGACGCAAGGAGATCGACCTGTACGACGCGTTCGAGGCGGTCTGCCGGGACGAGGAGAGCTTCCGCGCCGAACTGAACCGGTACGCGCCGCTGATCGACGGCAAGCCGCAGGTCACGCCGGCGCAGGTGCCGCCGCTCGTGGCGCAGCACCTGTCCTGGCTCAAGCCGACGAGCGCCAACAAGATGTACAACGCGGAGCTGATCGAGATCCGTTCGCCCGGCGCCTGGATCGAGCCGTCCGCGTACGCCGGCGCGCCGGCCGCGGTCAAGCGCAACGCCGAGCGGTGGGAGCCGCTGCTGAAGGAGTTGAGCGAGGGCCCCGAGCAGGAGTTCACCAACCCGCCCGACTCCACCAGCCAGTTGACGCGCAGGTTCCGGGCCCGTACGGCGGTGCTGCCGCACGGGCTGCTGGTGAGCGTGTTGGAGCAGTTGGAGTGGAACCGGCCCGATCTGTTCCAGCCGCACCTGACCTACCTCAAGCAGTTGGACGGCCGGCTGGCGCGGGTGGACGACTGGCTGTTGCTCGCGCCGCAGCGGATGTCCAGGGAGCGGCTGGCGGCGACCATCCTGGGCTCCTCGCCGCTCTCGCTCGTGGAGCGCAGCAAGGCGCCGTACCGGGACGCGTTCAGCCGGGTCACCGGCTTCGAGCACCGGGTGGCGGCGGAGCGGCTGGTGGCCGCGGCGGGCACGGCGGCGTCGCTGGTCACGCCGTCGCGCGGGGTGGCGCTCGTCTATCCGGTGCTCGACATCACCGGTGACCGGGACGTCAGCGACGTCATCACCGGCGGCAAGGCCGACGCGACCCGGGTGATCATGGCCTTCGCGCTGCTGCCGCCGAAGAGCGCCATCGACACCAAGCGCCGCCTGGTGCACTTCCGCGCGAAGGTGTCCGCGCTGCGCGACGCGCCGATCGTGGACGTGCTGGCGGCGCCGGCCGAGCGGTGAGGGGGCCGCGCCTGCCCGGGCGGTGAGCGGCGGGGCTGCGGTCCGCCGCACCGGCGTGGTGTGCCCGGTGCGGCGGTACGCACCGTACGGCGCGGCCCCGTACGGCGCGGCCCCCGTTACAGCGGTACGGTCGCCCGCGCCGCGACGTCGTAGGTGTGGAAGACGGCGGCGAGTTGGGCGCGGCTGCGGCAGCCGAGCTTGCGCAGCACGTTGGAGACGTGGAACTTGACGGTGCTGAGCTCGACGTTGAGCCGTTCGGCGATCTCCGGGTTGGACAGGCCCTCGGCGACGAGGCGGGCCACGTCCTCCTCCCGGCCGGTGAGCCGGCCGGCCGCCGGGGGCGGTGGTGCGGTGGTGCGCTGCTGCGGGCCGTCGGGCGTGGCCAGCGCGCAGGACACCAGCTCGGGTGAGATCCAGCCGCGGCCGTTCAACACCTCGCGGACCGCGGCGACATAGCCCTGGTCGGGGTCGTCGCGGTCGACGACGCCGGCCACCGACTGCCGCCACGGCGACCGCCAGAACGGGTCGCCCACGCCGTTCACCAGCGCTATCACCCGCATTCCGAGTCGGGCGAGGGAGGGTTCGGCGGCGAGTGCGCGCGATTCCACGACGGCCACGTCGACCGCGGGGGTCTCCCGGCCCCGGGCCGTCTTGGCCCAGGACGCGACGCCCCAGCCGGGCGCGGTCAGCGCGTCGCCGACGCGCCGGTGCAGCGAGGGTGAACTGATGACGAGAACAATGCGACCCATGGCATATCCCCTTGCCTGGAGTCAGCTCGACGGCGAACCGCCGATGCGCCTGAACAGGGACGGCCGAGCCAGCGGAGACGCCCGGCGATTCGCACACGTTCCGTAGCCGAACGATCCCATCACTTCAGCGCGTGGCGCCCCTTCGACGTTGGTCAGACGTCGATCGGCACCGGCCCTCAGCAGCCCTATCGAGTAGCCGGAACTTAGCACACGTACTCGTCACTTCTTAAGCCGGCTAAGCAATGTTCGAACCGCGTAAGTGAACGCTTCCCAGGCGGAATGGAGAGGTTCACACTAAGGTCCCACTGGAAGCCAAGTACGCGTCCGCTGCGCGTAATCCGGCCGCTATACGGCGCATTGCGGCCAGGCCAGCCGGGCTTCTCCGGCCAGTGATTGCCGCTTTCCCTTTGCCCGTATGCCAGTTGGGCTGCCCGGTTGCGCGGCCCCGCCGGTCGGCGACCGGCCCCCCTCCCCCAGCAGGGGAAGAAGTCTTGTCCCCGACGCTATCCAACAGTGCCCCCAAGGCCCCGCCGGATTGCCCTTCAACCACGTCGAGTTGCCCGTTGCTGAGAAATGCGGACAGTCCCGGTGCCCGTTTTTCACTTCGCCGTACGCATCGGGGAAACGTGGCGGAAAGGCACCGGACGCGACGGGTTTCCCGAGCCGGTGCGACCCGGGGCGCGGAAGCGGCCCCACGCCGCCCCGCCGCGGCCCGCTGCCCCGGCGGCAGCCTCGTACCCGCCGTGCGCCGCGCGCCCCGCACCCCACACCACGCACGCGCCCCCGCCGGCCGCGCACCCCCCACCACGCACGCGTCCCGCCGCCCCGCCACCCACCACTAAGCGGAAGCCTCGTCCAGCGCCGCCAGTTCCGCGGGCGTGAGTTCCAGGTCGGCGACGGCCAGCAGGGGCGGGAGTTGTTCGGGCGTGCGGGCGCTGGCGATGGGGGCCACCACCGTCGGCTGGGCGGCGAGCCAGGCCAGGGCGACGGTGCTGACCTCGACCCGGTGCGCGGCGGCGACCTCGTCGAGCGCGGCGAGCACCCGCGGCCCCCGCTCGCCGGTCAGGTACTGCTCCACGGCCGCTCCCCGTACGGAGTCAGCGGCCGGGCGCCCGGGCCGGTGCTTGCCGGTAAGGAACCCGGCGGCCAGCGCGAAGTACGGCACCGCGACCAGGCCGCGGTCGGCGACCACCTGGGCGAGTTCGCCCTCGTAGGTGTCGCGGGAGACCAGGTTGTAGTGCGGCTGGACGGCGACGTAGCGGGCCAGGCCCTCGCGCTCGGAGGCGTCGAGCGCGGCGGTCAGCCGGGCCGGCGAGATGTTGGAGGCCGCGATCTGCCGCACCTTGCCCGCGCGGACGAGTCCGTCCAGCGCGCCGAGGAACTCCTCGACCGGCACCGACTCGTCGTCGTAGTGCGTGTAGTACAGGTCGATGTGGTCGGTCCGCAGCCGGGTCAGCGACGCCTCGACGTCCGCCGTGATCACCTCGGCGGACAGGCCGCGCCGCGTGCCGTCCGGGCCGCTGGCGCCGCCGACCTTGGTGGCGATGACGACCCGGTCGCGGTTGCCGCGCGCCGCGAGCCAGTTGCCGATGATGGCCTCCGACTCGCCGCCCGAGTTGCCCGGCACCCAGGCCGAGTACACGTCGGCGGTGTCGATGAAGTTGCCGCCGGCGCCCGCGTAGGCGTCCAGGATGGCGAAGGACTGCGCCTGGTCGGCGCCCCAGCCGAAGACGTTGCCGCCCAGCGAGAGCGGGAAGACCTCGACGTCGCCGATCAGGCGGGCCCGTGTGCTCGGTACGTGTTCAACCATGCCCGTGGCCAACGGCCCCGCCCAGCGCCCTATTCCCGCCCCGCCCCGCCGATCCGCCGTACGGGTCACCCACGCCGTACGCGCCGTACGCGCCCTGCGGACCAACCGGCCGCACGAGCCGGACGCGCCACCGCGCCGCACGCCCCACCCACCGGCCCGCGGGCCCCGCGGCCCCGCCGGCCCGCTACGGCTGGAGGCCGTGTTCCCGCAGCCACGCCACGGGGTCGATCGGCGCGCCGCCGCCCGGCCTGACCTCCAGGTGCAGGTGCGGCCCGGTGACGTTGCCGGTCGCGCCCACCCGGCCGATCACGTCGCCGGTGCCGACCTGGCCCGAGGTCTGCGTCATGGAGGACAGGTGGCAGTACCAGACCTCGGTGCCGTCGGGGAGCGTGAGGACGATGCGGTAGCCGTACGAACCGGCCCAGCCCGCCTGCGTGATGGTGCCGCCGTGCACCGCCTTGACCGGGGTGCCGGTCGGGGCGGCGAAGTCCTGGCCGGTGTGGTTGGCCGACCACATGTCGCCGGCCTGGCCGAACGTGGAGGTCAGCGTGTACGAGCCGACCGGCAGCGCGTAGCTGGCGGCGAGCTTGGCGCGGCGTTCGGCCTCCGCCTTGCGCGCGGCCTCCGCCGCCTTGGCCTCCGCGGCCCGCTTCGCCTCCTCGGCCTTGCGCTTGGCCTCGGCCTCGGCGGCCCGCTTCTTCGCCTGCTCCGCGGCCTGTTCGGCGGCCTTCTTGCGCGCCGCCTCGGCCGCGGCCCGCTCCGCCGCGACCCGCTCGGCGGCCTCGCGCTCGGCCGCGTCCGCCGCGTTCTGCTGGTTCTCGGCCTGCTGGAGGATGCGGGCGCGCAGCGCCTCGCCCGCGTTGGCCGTGCCGTTGGCCGTCTCCTCGACGGTCAGCCCGGCCTGGCTCAGCGGCGTACGGTCCGCCGGGTGCACCGGGGACGCCGGCTGCCCGCCGCCGTCCGCCAGCAGCGGCCCGACGCCGGGGATCTGGTCGGCGTCGGGCAGGGAGTCGACGAGGGCGTCGGCCGCGGCCCCGAGGTCGGGGACGGACAGCGCGGCCTGCGGGCGGTCCTTGGCGCTCGCCATGCCGCCGGCGCCGACCGCCGCGATGACCCCGACGCCGAGCACGGCACCGCTGCGGGCCATCGAGCCGCCGCGCTGCTTCACCACCCGGTGCCGGCCGCGGACCGGGGCGACGCTCTCGGCGGTGGGGTTCCACTCCTCCCCGGGCGCGCTGCCCGGGGCTTCGTCCTCGGACGCGCCCCAGGGTGGCGGGTCGCCCCAGGGCGCCGGCTCGGGCGCCGCGCCGGGCGCCGTCCCGAGCGTCATCTCATCCGTCATCTCGACTGCCGCGCCGGGGAGTTCGTCCGTACGGCCGGCGAAGGGGAGCCCGCCGGGATGGCCGTCGGGGTGGCCACCGGGGTGCGCCGCGACCTGGCCCCCGGGGTGCGCGGCGAACTGCCCGCCGGGGTGCCCGGCGAAGGGACCGCCGGCATGTTCGGCGGGGTCGGCCGCGGGAGAAGCCGGGCCGGAGGCAGACCTGTTGGACGCCACGGAGGCGTGCTCCTTTCCTTCCTTCTCGCCTACCGGGTTAGCTGACGGGTTCGGAGCAGGAAGGTCTCCTACGGGCCGTGGACGACCCGATTCACCCCAAGGGTTGGTTCCCCGGTTCCCTCGTCTCGGCCCCGCCGGGAACGGCGGTGTCGTGCCTGAGGAATTCGGCGACGGCGCACGGAGCCGCCTCTTGCGGCGGCGGTGACGACCGCGCTGCGTTATCGAACGTTAATAGAGGCTCGGGTGTGATTCCAAGCTGTTCTGGGGAATAGGGCACCGCCTTTGCCGGACCGCCTACCGAACTTCAGCAGCCTGGTCAAGATCGACTACCCAGCGCAGTCAACGGCCATCGCCGCGCCCGCCGCGCCGGGCCAGCCCCGGGCCCGACCGGCGCAGCGCGAGCAGCGCCATGTCGTCCACTCGCTGCCCGTGCGTATGCCGCGTCACGTCGGCGATCAGCGTGTCCAGGAGCCCGTCGGGGCTGGCGAAGCGCCGGCCGCCGAGCCGCTGCGTCGGCTCGTAGAACCGGCCGGTCTCGTCGCGCGCCTCGGTCACCCCGTCCGTCAGCATCAGCAGCGTCGCACCGGCCGGGAACGCCGTCTCCGTCACCGTGTCCTGCCAGGCCGCCAGGTCTCCCATGCCGAGCGGCAGCGCGCCCGCGGCCGGCACCAGTTCCCGTACGTTGCCGTCGGGCAGCAACAGGAGGGGCGGCGGGTGGCCGCGGTTGATGAGCCGGAGCCGGCCGCTGCCGGCGTCGTCGATCTCGCCGATGACCGCGGTGGTGAACCCCTCGAACTGGTCGAGCCCGGCCCGCCGGTCGCCCTCCCGGTCCAACGCCCGCTCCAACCGGTCGACCACGCCCTCCAGCGCGGGCTCCTGCTCCGCCGCCTCGCCGAACGCCCCGACGACCACGGCGACCGCCTCCACCGCGTCCAGGCCCTTGCCCCGTACGTCCCCGATGAGCACGCGGGCGCCGTACGGGGACTCCTGCACCGCGTACAGGTCGCCGCCGATCCTGGCGTCGGTCTGCGCCGCGACGTACCTGGCGGCGATCCGCAGCGCGCCCGTCCGGGCCGGCGGCGCGGGCAGTACGGCGCGCTGCGCGGCCTCGGCGACCACCCGGACGGTGGCGAGCTGCCGGTAGTTGCGCCGCACCACCCGGTTGATGGCCAGCGCGAACAGGGCGACGGTCGCCACGGTCGCCACCTCGGTCACCGACAGCGCCCGGTCGGCGGCGCTGTGCGCGAACGCCAGCAGGACCGCGGTGGCGACTGCGGTCGCCGCCACCACGCTCGTCCAGCGCAGCGAGAACAGCGGGGCGGCGATCAGCGAGGCGGCGGTGAGGAACGGCGACGCGGTGTAGTGCGAGGGGGTCAGCAGGTCGAAGACGACACCGCCGGCGAGCAGGACGGCGGGGAGCCAGCGCAGGACATTCCGGGCATGCGCGGCGCGCGGCGACTCCGCTTCCGCTCCGTCCCACCCGGGGTTCCCCACGCGCTGCTCCCGCTCTCGGCTGGCCCGCACCCTACACAGCCCCCTTCACCCGCATCCGTCACACCTTTCCCACCACCACCCCGAACCTCCCCACCCCCACCCCTCGCGAGCGACCCCAGCCCCCCAAGCGGCCTATTCACCCCCCGGGACGGAACCCGTACGAGGCAGCGTCCCGCGCCGGAAGCCAGCGGCTCACCGCCGGGGCGGAGCGCGTACGCAGCGGCGGACGAGGCGGGCGTACGGAATGCGCGTACGGAACGGGCGTACGGATCGGAGGGGGCCGGGAGGCAGAAGGGGGCGGGGCAGCCGCGGGGCGGGCGGGATACCAGACAGCCACAGCCACGATCGCGGGGCCGGCCGCAGCCGGCCGCAAGCCCGGTCCCGCACGCGAACGGTCGGGGCCGGCCGCGGTCGGTGACGACGGGCGGTGACGACGATCGTGCCGACGGACGCCGACCGGGTGGCGCCACCCACGGCCGGCGGATACGCACACGAGGCGAGCCGGTACGCGCGCGAGGCGATCAGGTACGCGCACGGCGGCCGGCCGGGCAGAGAGGCAGGGCGAGGCGGGTGTGCGCGGGTCCGGCAGCCGGACGCGCGCACGGGTCCGGCAGCCGCCTCAGTCGGGAGGGGCGGCGGTACCCGAGGCGGGGAACGGGGGCGGCCTTCGCGGGCGGCGGGGGCGAGGCCGCTCCGCCCTGCGACGGGCCGTCACCCGCCCCCACCGGCCCACGACTTCCTGGTCGCTAGAGCTCGACGCCCAGCGCGCGGGCGTGGCGGTCGGCCGCGCACTCCGCCGCCGCCTCGTCCAGATACACCTCGCACACCAGCCGGCCGTCCGACGTCAGGTTGTGCTCCAACTCCCACAGCACCACCTCGTCCCCGCCCACCAGCAAGAACGCGTGCTCGTAGTAGCGGCACCAGGTGGTGTCCGGGTTGCCCGTACGCAGCCTGGGCTTGGTGGCCAGGGCGATGTCGTGGGCGAACGCCGTGGTCAGCAGGGCGCGTACGTCCTCGCCCGGACGGTCCGGGTTCTCCGCGCGGCGCAGCACCCGGCGGGCGTGGTCGGCGGAGTCGTCTATCGCGTACGCGCGCTGCGGCGCGAACGAGCCGACCGGCGTACGTAGTTGCTCCGGCAACCAAAAGGGGATGCTCTCCAGCTCGTCCCAGAGCACCCCGCCGATGCGCTCGTGGATCCGCCGCTCGGCGACTTCGAGCGAGCGCTCGTCCGCGTACAGCTCGTAGCTGACCGGGGCCGGGGCGGCCGGGGTCGGGTCCGGGGCGGTCACCGCGGCCGGGGCGCGCTCGGTGGCCGGGGCCTCCGCGCCGCCCGGCCGGTCCTGGCGCAGCTCGCCGTCCAGCGGCTGGGGCAGCGCCGCGGGGCCCGCGTCGGACACCGGCGAGGTGTTGTGCTCCAGCTCCCACAGGAGTTCGCTGCTCCCGTCCGGCAGCAGGAAGACGTGGCGGTAGGTGTTGCAGCCGACCGGCGTCGAGCGCCCGTTGCACTGGCGGCAGGAGCGCAGCTCCGACTGGTGCATCAGCGCGCCGCGCAACCTGGCGGCCAGCGCGTCGTCGATCTCGAAGCCGTTCTGGGCGCGGGCCAGCAGCCCGTCGAGGTGCTCAGCGGGATGTTCGCCGCCCGGTGTTGCGTGCCCCACGTTCCTCTCCTCCCGACCATTGCCACGCCGCGCCCCCCAGCGACCCCCTCGCCACTTACGGTAGCGAAGTGGATACGAGCCACGGGACGGGTTTTCCGGAAGCCATCGCAGGTTCGCCACCGTGCGACGGTTCCGCGCCATGGCTTGCGCCACCCCTACGCCCCGCCCGCCCGGCGCCCCGTCACCCCCTTGCGACGGGTTCCGGATGCGCCGGCGTGCGCCCCGGCCCCGGCATATGCCGATCGGGCCCGCCCGGCGTTTGCCCGTGCTCACCCGCAAATTCCGCCCCCGGGCGCGCGGCGGAGGCCGATCAAGACTGACGCGAAATCGGTGCTCCGCCACCCGCCCGGATCGCGTGGGGTGTAGTACGCCCGCCCCGGGGCCTGCCGCACCGCCATCCGCGCACCACCGCCCCGCCAGCACCGCGCCACCACGCCGACCACCAGGCCCCACGGCCGCACCAGGGGTTCATCGCCCCTCGGCGAAGCCCAGGACCGTACGGGCGAAGCGCCCCGCCACCGGACCCTTCGGCGCCCCGCCGCCAAGCCCTTCGCCACCCCGCCACCGGGCCCCGTCGCCCTCGCCGCGGGGCCGTCCGGCACCCCGCCACCGCACCGTTCCGTGCGCCCGCCGCGACCGGCCGGCCGCCCTCGCCCGCGCAAACCCGCGCCAGGGCGGCGCTCCTGGCCGCTTCCGCCGACCACCCGCCGGCCCACCCGGGCTCCCCCGCCCGCGCCCCCACCCCCTACTTCACAGCCGACGCTCGAAGCACCAGGACGCGTTACCTCCCGCGTACGGGCCGAAGTTCGGTATCCGGACATAGCCGCAGCGGGTGTAGAAGCGCACCGCGGCCGGCTGTCGGTCACCGGTCTCCAGGCGCAGGGCGCCCCAGCCCCGCCCCCGCGCCCACTCCTCAAGCCCGCCGAGCAGCCGGCCGGCAACTCCCGTACCGCGCCGGTCAGGTACCACGTACATCCGCTTGACCTCGCCCACCCCGGCGCCGAGCGCACGCAGCCCGCCGCAGCCCACGGGCGCACCGCCGGGCCCGTACGCCACCAGGAACACAGCGCTGTCCGCGGCGGACGGCGCGGGCCCCGGCTCGCTGTCCGGGGTGCCGTAGAGCCCGGCGATCTCGGCCCGCTGGCGGGCACGCAGCGCGACCGCGTCCGGATGCGCCCAGGGCACCTCGGCGAGCACCACGCCACCGGCCTCGCCGGCCGCACCGGCCGCGTCATCGACCGCGCCGGCCGCTCGACCGGTCGTACCACCAGCCGCACCACCGAGCGCACTGCCGACCGAGCCCCGGGCCGTACCACCCGCCGAGCCCCCGGCCGCGCTACTCGCAGTGACGCCCCCGCCCACACCCGTACCGCTCCCCGCACCCGTCTCCGTATCGATCTCCATGCGGCGCGATTGTGTCGAACACGTGTTTCCTGCCGGTAAAAATACGAGCGGGACATCGCACGGACCTGCGGCCGGTGACCGGTACGGGTGCCACGGCGCCGCAGGACCGGCGCGGACCGGATGCCGATCCGGACACCGGCGCCCACCGCCGCTCCCGGACGCCGACCTGACGCCGCGATCCCGCCGGAGACGGGGCGAGGCGGGCGGGGACGGGCCGGGGGCAAGGCGCAGGGCCGGGCGGCCGAGCCCGCGGGCGGCCGGCGCGTGACCCGTCCTCAGAAAATTCTCGATTCCTGCGTGACGTTCGGGGCAAAGGGGGTTCCAAGTACCCGTCAGCGTCCCGTCGTCCGGGCGCACCGGCGGTTGCCTCCCCGGGGGCCCGCGGAGCGACCGACGGCGGCTCACGGCGGCGTACGGAGGCGGGTGGACGAACGCAAGACGAACACCGGACGGCGACCGTCCCAAGACGCCCCGGCACCCACCGCGGACGACGGACAACAGAACCACGACCCCGCACGACCAGGCACCACCGCAGCCGCAATGACCCAGCAAGCCACAGCAACCACAGCAACCCGCAAGACCTACGCACACCCACGCACACCAGCAAAGATCCGAAGGAGAGCAACCCTCATGACGACGAAGACGGCCACCGCCGCGATCAACGAGCCCCGCACCGGTGAGACCAAGCCGACCGCCGGTACCACGCTGGAGAGTTCGTCCGGTGCCGACAGCCAGCCCGCGACCCGAGGCAAGACCTCCATCGCCGACGGCGTCGTCGAGAAGATCGCCGGCATGGCCGCCCGCGAGGTCGCCGGCGTGCACGCCCTCGGCGGCGGTCTCGCCCGCACCCTCGGCGCCGTCCGCGACCGCGTCCCCGGCGGGCGCCCCAACGTCGCCCGCGGCGTCAAGGTCGAGGTCGGCGAGCGGCAGACCGCGATCGACCTGGACATCGTCGTGGAGTACGGCGTCCCGATCACAGACGTCGCCGGCGACATCCGGGAGAACGTCATCGCCGCCGTCGAGCGCATGACGGGCCTCGAAGTGGTCGAGGTCAACATCGCGGTGATCGACGTGCACCTGCCGTTCGACGACGAGGATGACGACGAGGCCCGCGTCCAGTAACCGGGCCCAGTAACCGGTCAGGTAACCCGTCCCATAACCCCCGCCCGGCCGCCCCGTCCCCCACGCTCACCGCGACCGGCCGGCTGACCGACCGGCCACAACCCCGCCCGACGCCCCGTACGACGCCCCGCGGCAGGCCGCACCACCCGGCAGCAGCACGCCGCCAACACAGCACCACACGCGGCACGCAGCAGCCAGCAGCCAGCGGCGCAGCGCCCCACCACGGCAACCCGCCGCGGCCAGCGGCTCGCCGCACCCCGGGCGTCCCGCAGTCCCCGTCCCACGCCGGCCCACGTCCCCCGGGCGCCCAGCCCGGGGGCCCGGGCCCGCCCCGTCCCCGCACCCCCAAGGAGGAGGCCATGAGCAACGCGATCGTGGGCCTCGCCGTCGGCATGGCGCTCGGCTTCGCCGGTTACTTCGGCGGATTCACCGCCTTCCTGCTGGTCGCCGCGCTCGGCGCGGTCGGCTTCGTCGTCGGCCGGCTCGCCGAAGGCGACCTGGACTGGAGCCAGTTCGCCCGCCCGGGCCAGGGCCGCGCCCCCCAGGACCGTCCGACCACCCGTACCCGAACCACCCAACGCAGCAGGCTCAAGTGACCATCCCCGCAGCCCAACGCGGCGCCCTCAGCATCGCCGACCGCGTCATCAGCCGTACCGCCACCGCGGCGGCCCGCGAGGCCCTGCACGACCTCGACCACCCGACGGCCACCGCCCGCGCCACCGCCGTCACCCGGCGCGGCAGCGCCCGGTTGAACCTCGCCCTCGACCTGCCGTACCCGATCGACATACCCGCCACCACCGACGCCGTCCACCACCACGTCGCCCGGCGCACCGAAGGGCTCGTCGGTCTGCCGGTCGCCACCGTCCGCATCCGCGTCGAGCGCCTCCACCTCCCGCAGGCCGAGGCCGGCGACGACGGGCGGGTGCGGTGAGCACCACGTCCGAGGAGAAGCCGACCGGGGTGCCCCGCGGCCACACGCCCCGCCCCTGGTCGGCGCGGCGCGGCCCGGCCGCGGTGCTCGCCCTGCTCGGCTCCGCCGCCTGCGGCATGCTCCTGTACGACCAGGTGGCCGTGTACTACGGGCGGCCCGCCGCCCCCTGGCGCACCCACACCCGCGACTGGCTCGCGGACACGCCGGGCACCAGTGGCTGGGTGATCGGCGCCGCGGCCGTACTGGCCCTGCTCGGCCTCTACCTGATGTTCCTGGCCCTCACCCCCGGCGGCCGGCGCCGGCTGCCAATGGCCCCCGCAGGCCCCTCCGTACGGGCCGTGCTCGACCGCGCCGGCGCCGCCACCCTGCTACGGGACGCGGCGCTGCACACCCCCGGAGTGACCGCGGCGCAGGTACGGATGCGCGGCCGGAGCCGGGCCGTGGTGTGGGCCACCCTGTCGTACGGCGACGGCCGCTCCGTCCGCGCCGCCCTCCACACGGCCCTGCTCGAAGCGACCGACAGCCTCGGCCTGGCCCACCCACCCCGCCTCACCCTGCACATCACCACCCCACCCCAGCCCCGCACCCCCGCGCCCGCAACGGCGCCAACGCCTACGCCGACGGCAGCGCCAGCAACGAACACCGTCGTGGCCGAGACAGGCACGGTCGCCTCAAGTACGGGCGGGACGGGCCGGGGCGAGACAGGTACGGGCGGGTCGGGCACCGGTGGGTCAGCCGCGGCCACCCCGGACACGGCCGAGAGGCGCGGGAACGAGCCGACCACGCCCACCCCAGACACCGGCGAAACACCCACGACCAACCCAGGTCCGACCACCCCGAACACACCCCAGCCACAACACCACCCGCAAACCCGCCCCCAAACCCAGCCACCAACCCACCCACCGACACCCGGAGGAGAGGAGCCAGCCGATGGATGACCGCCCCGGCAGCCGCCTGTTGAACCGGGCCCTGCTGGCCGTGCTCGGCCTCTCCGGCCTCACCGCAGGCACCTGGATCGCGGGGACCGGCCTGGCCGCCCGCGGCGACCTCCCGTACGAGCTCCCCGCCTGGTGGCCCCGCTGGCACCCGCGCGCCGAACTCGTGGACTGGCTGGCCGCCACCGAGGTGCGCGACCGCGGTTGGTGGCCGGCGGCCGTGCTGGCCGCGCTCGCCCTCGGCCTCCTCGCCCACGCCTGCTGGCTGCTGGCCCAACCACCGCGCGCCCCCCGCAGCCTGCCCGTCCCCACGCCCACCCCCGACGATGCGGCGGAAACTCCCCACCACACCCTGCGGACGTCCGCCCTGACCCAGGTGATGACCGCCCAGGCGGCCGGCCTCCCCGGCGTGCGGCGCGCCCGGGTGCGCCTCACAGGCAACAGGCGCCGCCCCCGCGCCCGCCTCACCCTGGTACTCGCCCCGGACGCCAGCCCCCGCGCCGTCCTCACCGCCCTGACCCACGGCCCCCTCGCCGACGCCCACCACAGCACCGGCCTCCCCGGCCTCCGCTCGGGCCTCCACCTCAGCGTCGCGAGCCGCACGGCACGCCGAGCACGCTGAAACCGGCCCCACGACGGCCGGACCAGAAGACGACGGAGCCTGGCGGGCGTGCCCCCACCCATCCCGGGCAGGCTCCGGCATGACCGCTAACGCCCTCTGTATCGAGCAGATCAGTTCCGCAGCGGGGCAGGTCTAGAGACCTTCTACACGCGCCTCGGCTGGCGGGAGGTCAGCCGCTGGCCAGCGGCCCTACGGCTTGGCCCGGGCGCGGACCGCGACGAAATCCTGCTGTTCCGCAGGCTCTAGCTGGGGCGCAGCCCGCCCGTCGGGCGCACCAGCAGCCCGGCAACGGCGCGCCACCGCGCCCCTCGCACCCGCACGTACCAGGTGCGACCTGGTCTTTCCTGGTGGGCCATCAGGGGCTCGAACCCTGAACCAATGGATTAAAAGTCCACTGCTCTGCCAATTGAGCTAATGGCCCGCACCACGCAGCATAGCCCGGCGCTCCGCCGGGCCCCGAGCGCATAAGGAGTTCGGGGCTCTCACCCGCCCGGCGCGGAGGCGCGCGGCCGGTGCGTACGGCAAAGCGGCGGGGCCCGTACGACACGTCGTTCCGTGTCGTACGGGCCCCGCTCACCGTGCTGCGTCAGCCGTTGCGCTTCCAGCGCGGCTTGTCGTCGCGGCGGCCGAAGGAGCCCGTGCCGGCGCCCCGGTGGTCATCGCGACGGCCGTGCGGGCGGTCGCCGGCCGAGGGGCGGTGGCCGCCGGCGGGGCGGTCGTCCCGACGGTCGCGGTTGTACGGGCGGTCCGAGCGGAACCCGCCCTGCGGGCGCTCGTCGCGACGGAAGCCGCCGGAGGGACGGTCGTCACGGCGGAAGCCACCCGAGGGGCGGTCGTCACGACGGTCGAAGGAACGGCCACCACGGTCGTCACGACGCTCGTCACGACGGAAACCACCCGACGGACGGTCATCGCGACGGAAGCCGCCAGAGGGACGGTCATCCCGCCGGAAGCCACCCGAGGGACGGTCATCCCGACGGTCGAAGGAACGACCACCACGGTCATCCCGACGCTCATCACGACGGTCGAACGAACGGCCACCACGGTCATCCCGACGCTCGTCACGACGGAAACCACCCGACGGACGCTCGTCCCGACGGAAGCCGCCAGAGGGACGGTCATCACGCCGGAACCCACCCTGCGGACGGTCATCCCGACGGTCGAAGGAACGACCACCACGGTCATCCCGACGCTCATCACGACGGTCGAACGAACGGCCACCACGGTCATCCCGACGCTCGTCACGACGGAAACCACCCGACGGACGCTCATCACGACGGAACCCACCCTGCGGGCGGTCATCGCGCCGGTCGCGGCGCTCGAAGTTGCCCCGCTCGTCGCGGCGCTCGTAGCTGCCGCGCTCCTGCTCCTGCTGGGCCGGTACGGCGCTGTCGGCGGCCGGCGCGGCCTCCGGGGTCGCGGCGGTCGGCGCGGCCTCCTGCGTACCGGTCGGCTGCTCGCCGGCCTCGGCGGTGGCAGCGGCGGCGCTCGGGGCAGCCGCAGCGGCGGTCACGGCCGCCGCCGGGTCCTCGCCGCGCTCGCGGGCCGCGCGGGCCAGCAGCCGGTCGGCCTCCTCGCGCAGTTCGGTCGCGCGCCGCTGCACCTGCTCCAACTGACGGGTGAGGTCCTGCACGTCGCGCTCGGCCTGCTTGGCCGAGTTCGCCGCCGACTCGGCCTGCACCTCGGTGAGCGAACGGGCACCAGTGATACGCGCCACATCGTCGTCGAAGGCGCCGGCGCCACCGACGATGTGCCGCGAGGCGTCCACGCCCGCGTCCTCCATCAGGCGGAAGATCTGCCGGCGCTGGTGCGGCAGGGCCAGCGAGACGACGGTGCCGCTCTGCCCGGCGCGGGCGGTACGGCCCGAGCGGTGCAGGTAGTCCTTGTGGTCACCGGCCGGGTCCACGTTGAGCACCAGGTCGATGCCGTCCACGTGGATGCCGCGGGCGGCGACGTCGGTGGCGACCAGGACGTTGACGTAACCGTCCTTGAAGTCGGCCAGCGTGCGGGTGCGCGCGCCCTGCGTCATGCCGCCGTGCAGCGCGTCCGCCCGTACGCCGGCGTCCACGAGCTGCTCGGCCACCCGGTCGGCGCCCATCTGGGTGCGGACGAAGATGATGGTGCGGCCCTTGCGCGCCGCGATGGCCGCGGTGACCGGGGCCTTGTCCTTCGGCTTCACGACGAGCACGTGGTGGCTCATGGTGGTCACCGCGCCCTGCGCCGCGTCCACCTCGTGCGTGACCGGGTTGGACAGGTAGCGCTTGACCAGGGTGTCGATCTCGTTCTCCAGCGTCGCGGAGAACAGCATCCGCTGGCCGCCGGTCGGCACCAGGTCGAGGATCTCGGTGACCTCGGGCAGGAAGCCCATGTCGGCCATCTGGTCGGCCTCGTCGAGCACCGCGACCTGCACCTGGTCCAGCGTGGCCGCACCGCGGTTGATGATGTCGCGCAGTCGGCCCGGGGTGGCGACCAGGATGTCGACGCCGCGTTCGAGGGCGTAGATCTGGTTGCCCATCGAGGTGCCGCCGCAGACCACCTTGAGCTTGAGGCCGAGCACGTCGCCGTACGGCTGGAGCGCGTCGGAGACCTGCATGGCCAGCTCGCGGGTGGGGGTGAGGATCAGGCCGCGGGGGCGCTTCTTCTCGGTGAAGCCGCCGGAGAGTTGGGCCAGCAGCGGGAGGCCGAAGGAGAGCGTCTTGCCGGAGCCCGTACGGCCGCGGCCGAGGATGTCCTTGCCGGCCAGCGCGTCCGGGATGGTCGCGGCCTGGATCGGGAACGGGGTGGTCACACCGTTCTGCTTCAGCTTGCGCACGACCTGCTCGGGGAGGCCGAGGTCGGCGAAGGTGAGGGTCTTCTCGGCGGGTTCGTCGGCGCCGCCGTCGAACTCTTCGCCCGCGGCGGCGGTTTCGGCCGGCTCGGGGGCGGTTTCGACCTGCTCGGCGGCGGGGGCGACCTGCTCGGCAGCCGCGGCGGCGGGGACGTCCCCGGCTGCCGCAACGGACTCGGCGGGCTCAGCCGGCTCGACGACCGCAGCGGGCTCGACCGCGGCGGCGGACTCGGCGGACTCGGTGGTGAGCGCCGCGGCGCTCTCGGGGGTCACGCCGACCTCGTCGAGCTCGGGCATGACGGTGTGCTCAGCAGAAATGGACATGCGAAACGCGAAACCTTCCGGAGTTACGGCACGCGCCCAGACTCCGTGTGATTTCGCAAACGACCGCCTCAATGCGGTCAGCCACGGCAAGGAAAGGAACGCGCCACGCGGCGCGCTCCGGGAGGGTTCTCCGAAGTCGGCCGGGCAAATGGGATCAAACGATCTACCACCATACGCACCCCGCCCCCCGGAAGGCAAATCCCGCCCCCGGGCCCCGGCGCCTGCGGCGACCCTGACACCTGCGGCGGCCCCGGCACCTACCTCCGACCACCGGGGCCGACGCCCCCGATCGGCATCCGGGCTACCCGCTGCGGCCGGCCCCGGCGGCCGGCACCCGTGACCGACGTCACCGCTCCCGCAGCGGCTTGGCTTGCGGCGGCGGCTCCGTCCCCTCCGCCGGCGGCGGGGTGGTCGTCGGCGGCACGGTGGGCGGCTCGGTGGTCGGCGCCGGCACCGTGGGCTCCGGCGGCGGGCTGCTCGGCCGCGGCGCGGTCGGCCGGGGCCCGGGCAGCGTCACCGTCGGCGCGGGCTCCGGAGTACCGGGCTCCGGCGGCGGCTCGACCGCGGGCGGCGGACTCTGCGACGGGCTCTGCACCGCCCCGGGTCTGCCCTTGCCCTTGCTGCCGCCGGGCCCGGGGGTCGCCTCCCGCTCCTCGTCCCCGTCCCGATCCGCCCCGCGGGACGGGCCGCCCGAGGCGTTGGGCCCCGCCTGCGGGTGGGCCCGCCGCTCCCCGTCCGGCAGTACGGCACTGCCACCCGGCCCCGGCGCCACCCCGTCCGGCCGGCCGTCCCGCCCCGCGCCACCGACCGGATGAGACCGCTCCGGTTCCGAGACGTTCATGCAGCCCCCCAGCGCCACGGCGGCGAGCACGGCAGCCGCGACCCGGGCCGGAATACGGACCGGCGCACGCGGTACGCGATGGGGTACGGCGCCCGAGCGGCGGCGGACGCGAGCGGCGCAGTCAGACATTGCAGACATGGGGGAACTACCTTCCAGCGCGCGACGAATGAGCCTCCTGCCCAACTGGCCCCGCCCCGCCCAGGACACGCGCCCCACCCATGAGACACACCTCACCCACCCCGTTCACACCGTACGGGCCAGCGGCGCCGTACGGGCCAGAGGCCACGGGCCAGCACCGGAGAGACCGGGGCCAGCGACCAGAGCCGGGGATCAGAGGATCAGAGGTCGAGGCCCCGGATCAGCCGTACCCCAACGCGTGCAGACGGTCATCGTCGATCCCGAAGTGGTGCGCGATCTCGTGGACCACCGTCACCTCGGTCTCCGCCACCACTTCCTCGCGGCTGCCGCACATCCGCAGCGTGGGGCCGCGGTAGATGGTGATCCGGTCCGGGAGCACGCCCGCGTACCACTCGCCGCGGTCGGTCAGCGGCGTCCCCTCGTACAGCCCGAGCAGCTCCGGGTCGTCCGCGGGGGGCTCGTCCTCCACGAAGACCGCCACGTTGTCCATGAGCCGCGTCAGCTCGGGCGGGATGCGGTCCAGGGCCTCGGCGACCAGTTCCTCGAACTCCTCGCGCGTCATTTCCAGCACCCCGCCATTGTCGACCAGCCCCCCGCCGTACGCCCCACCCGCGCACCACCCGGTCCGCGCCCCCGGCCGGCCCCTGCCCCCGCGACCACGGCCCGCCACCGCCCCCGACGTCCACCACACCCACCCCATCCGCCCACACCGCCCCGTACGCACCCCCGTACGCCCATCGAACGCCCTCACCGGCCGACCACCACGCGCCACCGCGCCCCACGACACCCGGACGGGTCACACCCGCGCGGAGCCCGGCGGGAAACCGTTTTGGCGATCCCTGTCGGCATCCCATATGCTTCTCACGTCCCCGAAGGCGCCGGAAGGCGCACACGGTGGGCCATCAGCCCTCATCGTCTAGTGGCCCAGGACGCCGCCCTTTCAAGGCGGTAGCACGGGTTCGAATCCCGTTGGGGGCACGCAAAACTCTATGCATTTATTTGTTGATGCATAGATTTTGGTCCTGTGGAGCAGTTTGGAGTGCTCGCCACCCTGTCAAGGTGGAGGCCGCGGGTTCAAATCCCGTCAGGACCGCTGCAACCGCAAGGTTGCGTGGCTGGGTAGCTCAGTTGGTACGAGCGATCGCCTGAAAAGCGATAGGTCGCCGGTTCGACCCCGGCCCCAGCCACAACTAAGGCCCCGATCTCCGGATCGGGGCCTTGTTGCGTATCCACGGAGTCCCTCAGCGGAAGGGAGCCCAGCGCGGCCCGCGAGAACCTCGTCGGAGGAGTTCCGCGCGTCCCGAGTCCCGAGTCCCGAGTCCCGAGTCCTACGGTGAGCAGGGCCGCGGCGAACGTGGCGGCGGCAGATTACCGGCGGGCCTAGTCGTCGGCGTAGTCGGTCGAGACGGCGAGCTGCCGCCATGCGGCCAGTTCGGCGGCGCGGCTGTGCAGCGTGTCGTCCAGGGCGCCGACACAGTCGCTGCCCAGGGGCAGTCGCGCGGGCGGCTGCCCCTGGGCAGTCGTCGCGACGATGGCTTCGGCGGCGGCTACGGGGTCGCCGGGCTGGCTGCCGCGGCGTTCGGCGAGTTGCCTGGCGAAGGTGCGGACGGTGCCGTCGTAGGCGTCGATGGGGTGTTCGGCGTGCCGGAAGCTGGTGTCGTCGAGGAAGTCGGTGCGGAAACTGCCCGGCTGCACGCATGTGACCGTGATGCAATACGGGGCGGCCTCGGCGGCCAGGGCCTCGGAGATGCCTTCCACCGCGTGCTTGGTGCCGGCGTAGGCGGACAGTCCGCCGACGGTGGCGATGGCGGCGATGCTTGAGATGTTGACGATACGGCCGCCGCCGGCGGCGCGCATGAGGGGCAGCACGGCGCGGGTGACGGTGAGAAGTCCGAACACGTTGGTGTCGAAGAGCTGTCGCACTTCGGCGTCGGAGGTCTCCTCGACGGCACCGAGCAGGCCGTACCCGGCGTTGTTGACCAGGACGTCGATGCCGCCGAACGCACTGACCGCTTCAGCGACGGCGGCGGTGACCTGGTCGGGGTCGGTGACGTCCATGCGCACGGCCAGCAAGTTGCCGGCCTCATCCGGGAAGTGCTTGGCGACGGAGCGGGGGTCGCGGGCCGCGGCCACCACCCGGTGGCCTGCGCGCAGTGCTGCGGCGGTGATCTCCCGGCCGAAGCCTCGGGACGCTCCGGTGACGAGCCAGACGCTCATGGTCGGTGTTCCTTTACAGAGTCGGTGGTGGTACCCAGGCGGTGGCTGCCGAGCAGCGCGAGTGCGTCTGCGGCGGGGCTGGCCGGCGCTGCCTGGTAGACGACGAGCTGCTGGCCCGGGCTGGAGTTGACGGTCAGGGTCTGGTAGTCGAGTTCGACGTCGCCGACCAGGTGGTGGCGGAACCGCTTGGTCTCCGCGACCTTGTTCCGCACGTCGTGACGCGCCCACAGCTGGGCGAAGTCGGGGCTCTTCAGCGACAGCTCGCCGATGAGCGCGATGGTCGCGGGGTCGTCGGGGTCGGCGCCCGCCCCGGCGCGCAGTGCGGCGGTGCAGTTCTCGGCGATCTGCGGCCAGTCCCGGTAGAAGGTGCGGGCTGCCGGGTTCAGGAAGACCGCGGTGACCAGATTGGTCTCCTCGCCCATCCAGTCGAACAGGGCCTCCCCCAGCGGGTTCGCGGCAAGCTGGTTGAGGCGGCGGTCGAAGATGAGCGCTGGGTTGGTGTGCCAGTCGTCCATGAGGCGGACCAGCGATGCGTGCGCGTACTCGCGTCGGCCCCGGGCCTTCCGCGGCGGCACGGGGCCGGCCAGGGTGCGCAGGTGCGCGGCGGCGTCCTCGCCCAGGGCGAGCGCGCCCGCCAGGGCGTCGACCACCTGGGGTGAGGGGCGCCGGTCGCGGCCCTGCTCCAGGCGGATGTAGTAGTCGGTCGACACGCCCGCGAGCATCGCCACTTCCTCCCGGCGCAGCCCCGGCGTGCGGCGCACCCCGCCGGGCAGGCCGTGCACCTGGGGGTCGGCGGCGGCCCGCCGCGCCCGCAGGAACTGGGCCAGGGGGCCCATGTCTGCGGTCACGAGAACGAGCCGAGGGTGTCGGTACCCAGACTCCACGCCATCGTCAGGTGCTGCCGTGCCACCTTCCATCCGTCGGCGGTGCGCACGAGGTTCCAGGTGTAGGAGCCACCGATGTCGAAGTGCGCGCCCTTCCGGCCGGCGTCGGGGACACCGACGAACAGCATGTACCCGATGCCGGTGGCGGTGTCGCCGTCGATCTCGAAGTGCGTGTTGAGGAGGTAGTGGAACATCGAGCCGTACGCGTCCTCGGCCGCGATCACCGTCTCCTTGATCGTGGACGCGCCGTACAGCGGTTCCCACGGGCCGAAGGCCAGCTCGGCGTCGGGGGTCCAGCAGTTGATCCAGGTGTCGTAGTCCTTGTGGTCCAAGGCGCGCCAGCCGCGCACGAGCAGCCCGCGGATTGCTTCCTTGTCCACCAGGTCGTGCAGCGCTTTCGCGAGCTGTGGAGACTGAACGGCGGTGTCGGTCATCGGATTTCCCTTTCGGTGCCCGCCCCTGCCTGCGGGGGAGTGCACTCAACGTAGGGACGGGCCGAGGGATCTGGGTGGACCTGCCGCTCCCACCCAGGGCCCGTGCGGTGGGGCGCCCCGGACTCGCCGGGCTCAGGGCAGGACATGCAGGCCGAGTGCGGTGGCGATGACGGCGGCTTGGTCGGGGTCGATGACCGCCTTGTTCAGCTTGGTGGTGAGCGGGTCGAGGCCATCGAGGTTGCTGTACCGCAGGTCGCATTCGGTGAGGTCGGCGCTGTGGAGCCAGGCCGCGGACAGGTCGCAGCCGGTCATCTCGGCCTTGCCCAGCAGGGCTCCGGTGAGGTCGGCCTCACGCATCCGGACGCCGCGCAGGGTGCAGCCGCGCAGGTCGGCGCCCGGAAGGCCGGCGAACGACCAGTCGCCGCCCTCCACCATCACCGCGCCCCAGCTGCACGAGTCGAACATGCTGCCGACGAACTTGCAGCGGGTAAACGCCGCGTCGAAGAACGAGCAGCGGACGAAGGTGCAGTTGGTGAACGCGGCGTCGCGGTGCACCGAGGCGTTGAACCGCACACCGCGGAACGTGCACTCGGTGAAGACCGCGCCGTCGTCGACGAGTTCCATCATGTCCACGTCGACGAACAGCACCTGGTCGAACCGTTCTCCGTGAAGTTCCGCGGCCCGCCACTCCGCCGCACGGACGGTACCGGTGGTCGGCGGTGCGGGCGCGCCGTGCTTGCGGTCAGCCACGGCGGGCCCGGAGCGGGCGGCCGGGAGTGGTCTCGTGCGTCATGCGGCAGGTCCTCCGACCTTTTGACTGAACGGCCGTTCACGCTACAGTTTGGCATGAACGAACGTTCAACCGAAAAGGTGAGGAAACCGGAGATGCCCAGAAGTCCCGAAGCTTCGGCCGCCGTCCGGGACGCCACCCGGGCCCGAATCCGCCGGGCGGCGGTCCTGGTGATGGCGGAGCAGGGCTACCAGGCCACCACGCTGCGCCAGGTCGCCGCCCGCGCCGGGGTCGCTGACGGTCTGCCGTCGCGCTACTTCGGCAGCAAGGCCGGCCTGCTGATCGACATCGCGGACGGCTGGCGCGACCGCACCAGGGCTGCTCTCGCCGCCCACCCCGGCGGCGGTCCGGAACACACGCTGCGGCTGCTCGTCCGCTCGGCCCTGCTGGGACTGGACACCGCTCCCGAGGAGGTCGACGAGGGGCGCGCGGTCGCCGCGCTGCTGGCCGACCCCGAGGCCAGGAGAGTCCTGCGCGACGCCGGAGCCGACATCGCCTCCGCCGACCTCCTGCAAGCCCTGGCCGACGCCGTCTCCCAGACCGGCTCACCCGACCCCGAAGGCGACCGGCTGCTCCTCCTGGCCGGAATCCGCGGCGGACTCGTCCTCGCTGCCGAAGACCCCGATTTCCCCCTGCGCCGCCTGGAGGAAGCCCTGCTCGACCGGGTCCTCAGGCACGCCCGGTAAGCCGGCCCCCCGCGCCCGGGCCGCCCCCGCACACCCCTGAAGGAAGCACCGCATGGACAGCACGCCCGTTCCCTCCGGCACCATCCGCCCGTTCCAGGTGTCCGTGCCCCAGGCCGCCCTCGACGACCTGGACGAGCGCCTCGCCCGCACCCGCTGGCCCGACGAGCTTCCGGACACCGGCTGGGAGTACGGCGTGCCGGTCGGCTACCTGCGCGACCTCGCCGAGTACTGGCGCACCGGCTACGACTGGCGCGCCCACGAAGCCCGGCTGAACGAGTTCCCGCAGTTCCTCACCGAGATCGACGGCGCCCGGGTGCACTTCCTGCACGTCACCTCGCCCGAGCCCGATGCCGTGCCGCTGATCATGACCCACGGCTGGCCCGGCTCGGTCCTGGAATTCCTCCACGTCATCGGACCTCTGACCGACCCACGCGCCCACGGCGGCGACCGGGCCGACGCCTTCCACGTCGTGGTCCCTTCCATCCCCGGGTTCGGCTTCTCCGGCCCCACCCGCGAGACACACTGGGACTACCGCCGCGTCGCCCGCGCCTGGGCCGAGCTGATGGAACGCCTCGGCTACCGCCGCTACCTGGCGCAGGGCGGCGACTTCGGCTCCGGCATCTCTCGGGAACTCGGCCTCGTCGCGCCCGACCGGTTGATCGGCATCCACCTCAACAGCCCGCCCACCTTTCCCGCCGGCGACCCGTCCGGCCTCGACGACCTGGACCGCGAACGGCTGGACAGCTGGACCCGCCACCAGCAGGAGACCTCCGGGTACGTCGCCGTCCAGTCCACCCGGCCGCAGACCCTCGCCTACGCCCTGCACGACTCCCCGGTAGGTCAACTGGCCTGGATCGTCGAGAAGTTCAAGGAGTGGACAGACTCGGTCGGCACCCCGGAAACCGCCGTCGACCGCGACCACATGCTGACCAACGTCACGCTCTACTGGCTGACCGGCACCGCCGGGTCCTCCGCCCGCCTCTACAAGGAGTCCGCACGCGTGTGGGGCGCCGCCGAGGAATCGCAGGTCCCCACCGGGATGGCCGTCTTCCCCCATGACGTCACCCTGCCGGTCAGGGCGTTCGCCGAACGACTCGACCGCATCGTGCACTGGACCGAGATGGACCGCGGCGGCCACTTCGCCGCCATGGAGGAACCCGACCTCCTCACCGCCGACATCAGGGCGTTCGCCCGCGCCCTGAAGGAGACGAGCCGATGACAAGGCGGTGGTTTTCCCGCCTCGACCACCAAGACTTCAGCGTCGTCGACGCCGGGACACTCGATCTCAGCGACGGCGTGTGGTGGCCAGTGGACCCCGGCTCACCCGAATGGGACGGCGTAGGAGCGGCACCGGGCCGCTACCGACTGCTGCTCGCCCTGCGGGAGGCGTCAGTCGTCGCCGCCGTCGTATGCCTGACGGACGAGCCCCCTGCCACCTGGAGCCCGGTCGGTACGCAGTGCCTGTGCCGGACAGGGCTGCTGTGGCTGACCGGACAGACGTCAACCGCGCCCGAGGTTCTGGCGGAGCGGGTGGCCGCGGCGCTGCCCCGGCTGGACCGCGACGGTGACGAGGACCCCGTCGACCTGGTGACCGAGGCGCTGGGCCAGGACGTCCCTGAGGGAGTCCCCGCCGCGTTCGCCGCAGGGTGGGAGCGCTACCCGGAGGGTCTCTGGATCATCTGGGGCGGCCACGAAGGGCCCGGTGTCACCCCTGGCCACGACCCGGAAGGCCGCACCACGGCACTCCTGCTGTGGTGAGCACCTGACGCTGTCGGGGATCTCGGGGCAGCACGGCCCGAGGAACCGTGCCGTGGCTTCCTCTTTCCGGCCTGCTGATCCCGGAGTTGACCGTGCGGGTCGCTCGCGCCAGTAACCCGAGGGGCACGACGGCGATGGCGATCCGCGGCCACCCCGGAGGGCCGCGGAGCAACGAGGGCTTCGAGCAGTGGCACCCGTGGGACGGACGGCCGGGGCTGTCGCCACGTCGCAGGGGAACACCTCCGCCACCTCCCGGCATCACGTTTCGCAATGTCGCAGCATCGACTCACGCCCCCGGAATGATGGGCATCCCCCATCGACTCAGCCACCACGATTTGCAGACGCAACAACAGGCCGCCCCGCGCTGGCACCTCAGCGCGGGGACAGGATCGAGGGGGCGAACGAGGCTCAGCCGACCCCAGAAGGGGCTTAGCTACCGGGCTCCCGTACATCGCCGCAGGTCAGCAAGGTGACGATGTCGGGTTCGCATCCCGTTGGGGGCACGCAAGAGCATGTGCGAGACTAGTGCTCGCACGTGTGCTTGGTCCTGTGGAGCAGCTTGGAGTGCTCGCCACCCTGTCAAGGTGGAGGCCGCGGGTTCAAATCCCGTCAGGACCGCTTGCAGTTCATTTCGGTGAACTGCGCGGCTGGGTAGCTCAGTTGGTACGAGCGATCGCCTGAAAAGCGATAGGTCGCCGGTTCGACCCCGGCCCCAGCCACCAGCAACGCGGTGGGGCCCCGATCTTCGGATCGGGGCCCCACCGCGTTCCCGGCCGTCTCTCGCACGCGGGCCACGGGCGACGCGCAGCCACCGCCGATTGCCCGCCTCCGGGCAGAGCACTCCCCCCGGCGGCCCGGCCCCACACCCCCCACCTGAACGGTGCAGCCCCGGCCCGCCGTGCGGCATCGCTCGGCGGGCCGGGGCGGCTGGGCATCAGCCCTGCTGGACGCCGGGGCGCCGGTCCTCGACGACGTAGCTCGCCCGGGTCGAGACCGGGGCGCCGGGGCGGGTGACGTACGGCAGGACGCGGAAGTCGCTGCGCCAGCGCCGCTCGTTGACGTTCACCCGGACGTAGCCGCGCTGGGCGTTGAAGAACTTCATGTGCGGGTTGGCCGCCAGGAAGGTGCGGCCCTGGTCGGTCATGTCCGAGCCGTCCGAGCCGCTGCTGATGGAGGTGCCGACGAACTCGGTGGCCACGGTGGCCGAGTCGGGGTTGCTGAAGTCGCGCTTCAGGTCCCACGCGTAGTTGGTGTGCCGGTCACCGGTGACCACCACCAGGTTGCGCACCCCGCGGTCCTGGGCCGCCGCCAGCACCCGGTCGCGGTCGGCCACGTAACCGTCCCACGGGTCCAGCCACACGTTCGTCTTCTCCGGGCTGGGGTCCCAGTCGGTCTGGCCCATCGGGCACTGGTTGCCCAGCACCTGCCACCTGGCACGGGAGTTGCTGAACCCGTCCAGCAGCCACCTGCGCTGCTGGGCGCCGAGGATCGTGCGCTGCGGGTCGAAGCGCTCGGTGCACTCGGCGGAGTTGCCGTCGCCGCACGGCTGGTCGTCGCGGTACTGGCGGGTGTCGAGCATGGTGAAGTCGGCGAGGGTGCCGTAGTTCAGCCGGCGGTGCAGGCGTACGTCGGGGCCGACGGGCATCTGTGCCCTGCGCAGCGGCATGTTCTCGTACATGGCCTGGAAGGCCGCGGCCCGCCGCTGCCGGAACACCGCGGGGTCCTGGTCGGGCTCCTTGTCGACCTGGGAGATGTCGCCGGCCCAGTTGTTCTCCACCTCGTGGTCGTCGATCGTCATGATCCACGGGAAGCGGGCGTGGGCGCGTTGCAGCGGGGCCTCGGACTTGTACAGCGCGTACTGCAACCGGTAGCGGGCGAGGTCGAAGGTCTCACCGTGGAACTTCTCGTCCGTGGTCACACCGCGCTTGTTCTTGCCCACGCCGGACTCGTAGATGTAGTCGCCCAGGTGCACGACCAGATCGAGGTCTTCCTCCGCCATGTGGTCGTAGGCGGTGAAGTACCCGTCCTGCCACGCCTGACAGGACGCGAAGGCGAAGTTGAGGTCGCGGGGGCGGGACCACGCGGCGGGCACCGTACGGGTTCTGCCCACCGGCGAGATGTGACCCCGCACCCGGAAGCGGTAGAAGTACACGCGGTCGGGCGCCAGGCCGTGGATCTCCGGGTGCACCGAGTGCCCCAGCTCCGGCAGCGCCACCACGCTGCCGCGCCGGACCACGTAGCGGAACCGCTCGTCAGCGGCCACCTCGTAGTGCACCCGCACCGGCTTGGGGGACATGCCACCCGTGCCGTCGGCGGCGAAGGGCTCCGGCGCCAAGCGCGTCCACAGCACCACCCCGTCGGGCCGCGGGTCGCCGGACGCGACACCGAGGGTGAAGGGGTCGGCACTCTTCGCGGGCGCCGCGAACGCGCTTCCAGCGCTCCACGCGCCGGTACCCAACAACACGGCAGCAGCACTTGCGCCGCCAACGCCAACCACCCGGCGGCGGGTCATCTCTCCAGAGCGCGTGGGCATGGATCTCCTCCTGCGACAGAAAACGGAATGATCCGCTCGATGTTCGGGAGTGCCCATGACATCCATGCCGGTGCCGCATGGCTTCTTGGTTAAAGGTTCAAGAGGAGGCTCAGCCGGAAAATCACGGTGCTGTCAGCACAGAGGCGTGGAGTCGCAAAGAAATGAGGACATAGGAAAGCAAGAGCGCAATACGCCGGAAATCATTGATCAGAATTGATTTCCGACCTTTCATGATTTGAGTCGTTCATGACCCGGGCAGTGATTCCGGGGATTCCCACTCCCATCCCCCACACCAGGATCACGGCCTCAATAGCGCGCCATCCCTCCGCTTTACGTCCACACCGGCTGACGGGAGCGGGCGCGGGGCGCCGACAGGGCCCGTACGTCCTGACCCCGCGGGGCCGGGTCACAGAACCGTCGGCCCCGCGGGGTCATTCATGCGTGCGCCGGGCAGCGCCCGCGGGGGCGCACTACGCCTGGGCGCCGTTGCCCCGCGCGAGGAGGGTGAGCAGGGCGTCGGCGGCGGGTCCGGAGGAGGCGGGGTTCTGGCCGGTGACGAGCAGGCCGTCGGTGATGACGTAGGGCTGCCAGTCGCCGACCTTGGAGTAGTCGGCGCCGAGCCGCTTCAACTCGTCCTCCACGAGGAAGGGGACGACGTCGGTCAGTTCCACCGCGGCTTCCTCGCCGTTGGTGAAGCCGGTGACCCTCCGCCCCTGGACGAGGGGCGTGCCGTCGGGGTTGGTGGCGTGGCGCAGGACACCGGGGGCGTGGCAGACCAGGGCGGCGGGCTTGCCCGCGCGCAGGACGGTTTCGATGAGTCGTACGGAAGCGGGGTCCTCGGCCAGGTCCCACAGCGGGCCGTGGCCGCCGGGGTAGAAGACGGTGTCGAAGTCGTCGGCGGAGACGGAGTCGAGCCGGAGGGTGTCGGCGAGGGCCGCCACGGCCTCGGCGTCGGCCTCGAAGCGGTGGGTCTGATCGGTCTGGAAGGCGGGTTCGTTGCTCTTCGGGTCCAGCGGCGGCCGACCGCCCCGGGCGGAGGCGAGGACGACCTCGGCGCCGGCGTCCTTGAAGCGGTAGTAGGGGGCCGCGAGTTCCTCCAGCCAGAAGCCGGTCTCGCGGCCGGTGGTGCCGAGTTCGCCGTGCGAGGTGAGAACGATGAGGATCTTCATGCCGTGAGTCCTTTTAGTAGACCGGTCGTCTTTACTGAGGTGCGGCAAGCGACCGGTGCGTTCAGGTGACCTGCTTGGGACGGGAGACCTCCCGAACCCGGGAACCCTTCTCGGGCCCGGGCGCGGGCCCTACGGATCCGGAGGCGGGCCCTACAGGCGCAGGAGCTGACGGGTGACCGTCGTCGCCGTGTCCAGCGGGCCTACGTCGCGGTGGATCTTGGCCATGACGCTCGCCCCGAGCCACATGTCGTACAACGCCTGCGCAAGGTCGCGCGGCGCGCCGTCGACGGATATCGAGCCGTCCTCCAGACCGGCCGCGATCGCCCGCTCCAGGCGGTCGACGACGGCGGTGGTGCCCTCCTTGAGGGCGATCCGCATCGCCTCCGACAGGTCGGAGACCTCCGCGCCGAGCTTGACCGCCAGGCACTTGCCCTGACATGCGTCGACGCTCTGCGTCTCGCGCCAGTTCCGCCAGTAGTTCATCAGCCGCTCGGCCGCGGTCAGGCCCGGCTCGGCGAGTACGCGGTCCAGGTCCGCCAGGTAGTCGGCGAAGTAGGCCCGCATCATGGCCTCACCGAAGGCGTCCTTGGAGGCGAAGAAGTGGTAGAACGACCCCTTCGGCACCCCGGCCGCGGAGAGCACTTCGTTGATGCCCACCGCGGAGAATCCCTTGCGGGACATGATCCGCTGGGCGGCGTCGAGGATGCTGCGGCGGGTGTCGCCCTGTGTGGTTGGCATGGCTCGACCCTAGCTCCCATTAGACCAGTCGTCTATCGCGTTGCGCACGTCAGCGGTCAGCCGTACGACCCGGCGCGTCAGCGGCCGACGAAGTCCAGCAGGATCTCGTTGACCTCGGCCGTGTGGGTGGTGAGCAGCCCGTGCGGCGCGCCGTCGATCTCCACGTACTCGGCGGCGGGCAGGGCCTCGGCGAAGCGGCGGCCGGTGGCGTCGATCGGCAGGGTGCGGTCGCCCGTGCCGTGCACGATCAGGGCGGGGACGTCGATCCGCGGGATGTCGGCCCGGAAGTCGGTGGCCCAGGTCAGCGGGGCGGCGGCGGAAGCGATCGGCCCCGCGCCCGCCGCGACGTTCCAGGCGTTGCGCACGGCCTCCTCGCTCACCCGGGTCCCCAGGTTCTCGTCCAGGTTGAAGAAGTCGGCGTAGAAGCCGGTGAAGAAGGCGTAGCGGTCCTTCTTGACCGTCTCGGACACGCCCTCGAAGAAGGAGAGCGGGGCGGCGCCGGCGGGGTTGTCGTCGGTGATCGCCAGATACGGCTCCAGTGACGCGAGGAACACGGCCTTGGCGACCCGGCCGGAGCCGTAGACGGACAGGTAGCGGGCGACCTCGCCGGTGCCCATCGAGAAGCCGACCAGGATCGCGTCGCGCAGGTCGAGCGTCTCCATGACGGTGTTCAGGTCGGCGGCGAACGTGTCGTAGTCGTAACCGGTCGCGGGCTGGCTGGACTTGCCGAAGCCGCGCCGGTCGTAGGTGATGACCCGGTGGCCCGCCGCCAGCAGCGCGGGGACCTGCCCCTCCCAGGAGTTGCCGTCCAGCGGGTAGCCGTGGATCAGCACGACCGGCCGCCCGGCACCCTTGGCCCCCTTGTCTTCGTAATGCAGTTCGATGTCGGTGCTGTTCTCCGTACCGACCTTGATGCGTCCCATGTCGCCTTCCCCTTCCGGGAGTTCGATGTCCTTCGCGTTCCGACATCGATGACTATACGACCGGTCTACTCGACCCGCTACCCCTTCCGCGGCGGATGTCGGCCAAGCCGCTCCCGCAGGGGCCGGCGGCAGCCACGGCCCGCCCCTCCGGCCGGCCGCCCCGCCGGCCGGGGCCACCACCGGGCCCGTCCCGCACCCGGGGAGCCAAGCGCCAGGGCCCGCGACGTGCGGATCAGGGCACCGTGACGACCACCTTGCCGCGGGTGTGGCCGCCGGCGTTCAGGCGCTGGGCCTCGGCCGCGCGTTCCAGGGGGAAGGTCTTGGCGACCTCCACGGCGATCTCGCCGGCCTCGGCGAGGTCGGCCAGCGCCGTCAGGTCAGTGGCGTCGGGGCGCACCCACAGATAGCGCCCGCCGAGCGGGACCACCGCCGGGTCCACGATCGACGCGATCCGGCGGGGGTCCTTCACCAGGTCGGCCGAGACCGTCACCGCATCGCCGCCCACCAGGTCGAACACCGCGTCCACGCCCTCCGGCGCGAGCTCCCGCACCCGGTCGCCGAGGCCGTCGCCGTAGCGGACCGGCTCGCCGCCGAGGGCGCGTACGAAGTCGTGGTTGCGCGGGCTGGCCGTGCCGATCACCCGGGCGCCGCGGTGGCGGCCGAGCTGTACGGCGAGCGAGCCGACGCCGCCGGCCGCCGCGTGCACCAGCAGCGTGTCGCCGGGGCCCACCCGCAGCGCGCCGATGAGCGCCTGGTACGCCGTGAGCCCGGCCAGCGGCAGTCCCGCCGCCTCCGCGAAGCTGAGACCGGCGGGCTTGCGGGCCAGGGTGCGCACCGGGGCCGCCACGTACTCCGCGAACGTGCCGCCCGACAGGGAGTCCTTCCGTACGTAGCCGATGACCTCGTCGCCCTCGCGGAACTCCGGGGTGTCGAGCCCGCCGCGGACCACCACTCCGGCCACGTCCCAGCCCGGCACCACCGGGAAGGCCACGTCGAGCAGCGAGTTCAGGTGGCCGGCCTGCGCCTTCCAGTCGACCGGGTTCACCGCGGCGGCCTCCACCCGCACCAGGACCGCATCGGGCCCCACCTTCGGCTCGGGCAACTCGCCGTACTCCAACACCTCAGGGCCGCCGTAGGCCCGGTAACTCACAGCCTTCATGGACGCGTCCTCCTTGGACGTGGGGGTGTGGGGCGGGTACGAGGAGTGGAGCGGTGTCGGAGGTACGGGGCGTGGCGCGGCAGCGGAGGGGCGTCGCGCGGGCGCGCCGCCGGGGCCGGGCCCGCCGCCCGAGCGGGGACGCCGCCCGAGCACGGACGCCGGGTGCCCCGGCGCGCCGTACCCGGGCCCCCGACCACGCTAGGCCGCCGGCTCGACGACGAGCGCCCGCGCCGCACGGCCGCCCGGGTGGTGGCGTCACGGGGCTTTGGGCCGTCTGCCGGGTTCAGGCCCGGCCCGCTCCTCCCCCGGCCCCCCGGCAGGAGGGACAGCCGCCCCGCCCGCTCCCCCGGCAGGCCAGCGCCCTCCCCCGGCGAGTCCCGGCCACCCGCGCGGCCCCCGCAGGGCCCTCACGCGCGCCCCCGTTCGCAAATGGTTCGCCAGCTCTTTCGTCGAGGTGAGATCCTTGGCCGCGTATGTCCACTCAGCCTGCCCCCGCCCTGCCCGCCCTGCTGGGGCGGCTTCCCGAGCTGATGCTGCGCGATGAGCAGCGGCTGGGGCGCCGACTCGACGGTGCGCGCGGGATTCGTAAGCCCGAGGCCCGTGCGGCCGTGCTCGCCGAGATCGCCGGCCAGATCGAAGCGGCCGAACGGCGGGTGGCCCAGCGCCGCGCCGCAGTGCCGCAGATCAGCTATCCGGAGTCGCTGCCGGTCAGCCAGAAGAAGGACGAGATCCTGGCGGCCATCCGCGACCACCAGGTGGTGATCGTCGCGGGCGAGACCGGTTCCGGCAAGACCACCCAGATTCCGAAGATCTGCATGGAGCTCGGACGCGGCGTGCGCGGGCTCATCGGCCACACCCAGCCGCGCCGGATCGCGGCCCGTACGGTGGCCGAGCGGATCGCCGACGAGCTCGGCACCCAGCTCGGCGAGACCATCGGCTGGAAGGTGCGGTTCACCGACCAGGTCGGCCCGGACACCCTGGTCAAGCTGATGACGGACGGCATCCTGCTGGCCGAGATCCAGACCGACCGCGAGCTGCGCCAGTACGACACGATCATCATCGACGAGGCCCACGAGCGCAGCCTCAACATCGACTTCATCCTGGGCTACCTGGCCCAGTTGCTGCCCCGCCGCCCCGACCTCAAGGTCGTGGTGACCTCGGCGACGATCGACCCGGAGCGGTTCGCCCGGCACTTCGCGGCCTACGCGACGGTCGGCGGCGCGGCGGGCACCGCGGGCCCGGCCGGCCGCAGGACCCGCCGGGGCGTCCGCCGCGGCGACCGGGCACGCGACGCGGCGGGCCAGCGGCCCCAGGACGAGGGCGCGCCGGCGAGCGACGGCGCGGCAACGCGCGGCAGCGCGCCCACCGAGGACGGCACGGCCCCGGCCGGCCGGGCCGAGCCCACGCCCGCCGACCACCCGCAGGGCCAGCCCGCCGGCCACCCCCAGAACGACCCCGCCGCCCGGCCGGCCGAGGCCCCCGCACCGGGCACCGGCACCGGCACCGGCACCGGCACCGAGCCGATCGCCGCGCCGATCATCGAGGTCAGCGGCCGTACGTACCCGGTCGAGGTGCGCTACCGGCCGCTGCTCGAAGAGGGCGGCCAGGACGGCGACCGGGACCAGGTCACGGCCATCTGCGACGCGGTGGACGAGCTCCAGCGCGAGGGGGAGGGCGACGTCCTCGTCTTCCTCTCCGGCGAGCGGGAGATCCGCGACACGGCCGACGCGCTGGAGAAGAAGAAGCTGCGGAACACGGAGATCCTGCCGCTGTACGCCCGCCTCTCGCACGCCGAGCAGCACCGCGTCTTCCAGCGACACTCCGGCCGCCGCGTCGTGCTCGCCACCAACGTGGCCGAGACCTCGCTGACCGTCCCCGGCATCCGGTACGTGATCGACCCGGGCACCGCCCGCATCTCCCGCTACAGCCACCGCACCAAGGTGCAGCGGCTGCCCATCGAGCCGATCTCGCAGGCCAGCGCCAACCAGCGGAAGGGCCGCTGCGGCCGAACCAGCGACGGCATCTGCATCCGGCTGTACTCGGAGGACGACTTCCTCACCCGTCCCGAGTTCACCGACGCCGAGATCCTGCGGACCAACCTCGCCTCGGTGATCTTGCAGATGACGGCGGCCGGGCTGGGTGACATCGAGCGGTTCCCGTTCATCGACCCGCCGGACCGGCGCAACATCAAGGACGGCATCGACCTGCTGCACGAGCTGGGCGCCATCGAGGCCCAGCGCCCCGCGGCCGGTGGTGACGGCGACGGCGGTGCGGACGCCAGCGGTCCGGACGCCGGGGACGCCTCGGAGGCCGACGACGCCGACACCCGTGTCGAAGCCGAGGGCGGAGCCGGCACCGGTGCCCGTGCCGAGGGCGGCTCCCGCGGCGCCGGCCGGCCGCCCCGCCGCGGTTCGGGCGCGCAGGGCGCCGGCCGCAAGGGCCGCGGCCAGCGGCTGACCACGCTCGGTCGCAAACTCGCCCAGTTCCCGGTCGACCCGCGGCTCGCCCGGATGATCCTGGCGGCCGAGCGCAGCGGCTGCGTGCGCGAGGTGATCGTGATCGCCGCCGCGCTCTCCATCCAGGACCCGCGCGAACGCCCGGTCGACAAGCAGATGCAGGCCGACCAGCAGCACGCCAGGTTCAAGGACGAGACAAGCGACTTCCTGGCACTGCTCAACCTGTGGCGGTACGTACGGGACCAGCAAAAGGCGCTGTCCTCCTCCGCCTTCCGCCGCATGTGCCGCTCGGAGTTCCTGAACTACCTGCGGATACGCGAATGGCAGGACATCTACAGCCAGTTGCGTACGGTCGCCAAGAACATGGACATCGAGGTGTCGTCCACCGACACCGAGATCCCGGCCGACCAGGTGCACCAGGCGCTGCTGGCCGGTCTGCTGTCGCACATCGGGCTCAAGGAGATCGCCGAGGACGCCGCCAAGACCGGCCAGAAGGGCCAGGGCAAACCGGCCGGCAAGCCCGCGGGCAAGGGCGACTACCTGGGCGCGCGGAACGCCAAGTTCGCGGTCTTCCCCGGCTCCGCGCTGTTCAAGAAGCCGCCGCGGTGGATCATGTCGGCCGAGCTGGTGGAGACCTCCCGGCTGTGGGCCCGGGTGAACGCCAAGATCGAGCCGGAGTGGGTCGAACCGCTCGCCCAGCACCTGGTCAAGCGCACCTACAGCGAACCGCACTGGGAGCAGAAGCAGGCCGCGGTCATGGCGTACGAGCGGGTGACGCTGTACGGGGTGCCCATCGTCGCCCAGCGCAAGGTCAACTTCGGCAGGATCGACCCGGTCACCAGCCGCGACCTGTTCATCCGCAACGCCCTGGTGGAGGGCGACTGGCGCACCCATCACCAGTTCTTCCACGACAACCGCAAGTTGCTCGGCGAGGTCGAGGAGTTGGAGCACCGGGCCCGCCGGCGCGACATCCTGGTCGACGACGAGACGCTGTTCGACTTCTACGACCAGCGGGTGCCCGAACACGTCGTCTCCGGCGCGCACTTCGACTCCTGGTGGAAGCACAAGCGCCGGGACGAACCGGAGTTGCTCAGCTTCGAGAAGTCCATGCTCATCAACGAGCAGGCGCAGGGCGTCAGCAAGGACGCCTATCCGGACACCTGGTGGCAGGGGCGACTGAAGTTCCGGGTGACCTACCAGTTCGAACCGGGCGCGGACGCGGACGGCGTGACCGTGCACGTACCGCTCCAGGTGCTCAACCAGGTCACCGCCGACGGCTTCGACTGGCAGATCCCGGGCCTGCGGCAGGACCTGGTGACCGAGCTGATCCGCTCGCTGCCCAAGCCGATCCGCCGCAACTACGTGCCCGCGCCCGACTACGCGCGCCGCTTCCTTGAGCGGGTCACGCCGACCGCGGGGCGCAGCGGCGGCGGCGCGGCGCAGGGCAGCCTGACCGACGCGCTCGGCCGGGAGCTCCAGCGCATGGTCGGCATCAAGATCGACCCGTCGGACTGGGACCAGACGAAGGTCCCCGACCATCTGAAGATCACCTTCCGGGTGGTGGACGAGCGGCGCCGCAAGCTCGCCGAGGACAAGGACCTGGTGGCCCTGAAGGCCAGCCTGCAACCCAAGACGCAGGCCGCGATCAGCAAGGTCTTCGCGACCTCGAAGGAGAGCGCGGGCATCGAGCAGCGCTCCGGCCTGACCTCCTGGACCGTCGGCACGCTGCCGCGCACCTTCGAGACCCGGCGCGGCGGCCAGCCCGTCAAGGCGTACCCGGCGCTGGTGGACGAGGGCGCGTCGGTGGCGGTCCGGCTCTTCGACTCCGAGCCGGAGCAGGAGCGCGCGATGTGGGCCGGCACCCGCCGGCTGATCCTGCTCAACCTGCCGTCGAACCCCGCCAAGTTCGCACAGGGCAAGCTGGACAACGCCGCAAAGCTGGCGCTCTCCCGCTCCCCGCACGGCAGCGTGCAGGCGCTCTTCGACGACTGCGTGTCGGCGGCCATCGACCGGCTGGTCGCCGCCCGCGGCGGCCCGGCCTGGGACGAGGAGTCCTTCCGCAAGCTCTTCGACGCCGTACGGGCCGATGTGACCGACGCGACGATGGACGCGGTCCGCAAGGTGCGCGAGGTGCTGGCGGCCTGGCAGGCGTGCGAGCGCCGGCTGCGGGCCACCACCAGCCCGGTCCTCGCCCCGTCGCTGGCCGACGTCAGGGAACAGCTCGGCGCGCTGGTCAAGCCGGGTTTCGTCACCGAGCACGGCATCCGGCGGCTGCCGGACGTGATGCGCTACCTGGTCGCCGTCGACCGTCGGCTCCAGCAACTGCCGCACCACGCCGAGCGGGACCGCACCCGCATGGCGAAGGTGCACGAGATGCGCGACGAGTACCTCTGGCTGCTGGAACAGCTCGCCATCAAGCACCCCGGCCGCCCGGTCCCCAAGGAGGCCCAGGAGATCCGCTGGATGATCGAGGAACTCCGGGTGAGCTACTTCGCCCACGCCCTCGGCACCGCCTACCCCATCTCCGACAAGCGCATCGTCAAGGCGGTCGACGCGGCGGCCCCGTAACCCCCGTAACCCCACCCACGCGCCCCACCAGGGCCCCGCAGCACCGCCAACCGGCACGCTGCGGGGCCCTCGTCGGTACGCCCGGGCGGCCGGGGCTCCGGGGACTCCGCGGGCTCTGGACTCCGCAGGCTCTGGGGCCGCAGGCTGTGCGGTCGTCGCCGGGGCGCCTGGCTGGGGCGGCGCCTGGCCGGAGGCGCGTGGGCCGCACGCGGGACCGCGCCCCGGCAGCCGTGCCGGGCCCCTCCTCGGGAGCGTGGGGGCGCGCTTCGGTGTGGCCGGCGCCGGGTTGGCCGTACGAGCCGCCCCGGCCCGCGCACCGTGCCGTACGCGCACGGGGCCGACGCGTACGGGGCCGGTGGCCGTCGGGGGCATCCACCTCGCGCACGGGCGTGGGATGACGGGCATGGGACGAGGGACCACCCCCACGTGCGCGGGGAGCAGCGCCCGCCCCCGCCCCCGCCCTCGCGCGTGGGTGCGCGGGGTCGCTGTTGGGTGGGTCGGGAACGCGGTTCGACCCCACCCCCTGACCTGCTGTAGAGTCTCTTCTCGCAGCCGGGTCCACCGCGACACGGCGCGAAGAGATGGTCCTGTGGAGCAGTTTGGAGTGCTCGCCACCCTGTCAAGGTGGAGGCCGCGGGTTCAAATCCCGTCAGGACCGCAGTAATGAAGAGGCCCGCATCCCCCGAAGATGCGGGCCTCTTCGCATGTGCGCCCCACCAACAGCGCCCCGCCGGCGCCTCACCCTCCCCACCACCAACCCCGGCCGCTGCCACCAACCAACCCACCCCCCAACCCGCCCACCAACCCAGCACTCCACCCGTCCCCACCCCGCCCCACCACCGGCAACCCGACCGCAACCCAGCTCCGGCCCGGCGCCCCCCTCGCCCGATTCGCCCGAATCACCCACCACCGCCGATGGCCGAAACCAGCCCCTCCAACCCCCACCACGTCCCACGCACACCCACCACCAACCGGCCGCACCGACCCCCTCACCCAACCCCACCCGACCGCCCCGCCCCTGGGAACGGTCAACACCCCCACACCCGCGCAGCACCCCGCCCCCGCACACACCCCGCAGACCCACACCCGTACGACCCGTACGCCTCGCCCCCGAGCCCGGCGTACGCCCACAGCCCCAGCCGGGGCGAGCAGCCCCGTAGGCGCACGCCGGCGGGTCGCCGGCCGACGGGGGCCCACGCCGGGGCCGCCAGGGGGCGCTCCCGCCGCATTTCGCAGCCTTCCTGCCGGCCTTCGACCAGGTCCGCGGGGGCGGCCGGCACGCGCTCCGGCAGAACGGAACACGCTGACCCGTATGTGTTCACCCGTCCCTGCGCCTTGACTGGCGCACGCGCCGGCGGTACCCAGTCAGGAAGGCCGTGGGGGCCGGGAGGTACGTACATGGCGACGTCGACCAGGCACGAGACGAGGGCGTTGCTGCGCGCCCATCTCTCCGCAGCGATCGGATACCGGCACCTGACCCGGCACTGCCCGGTCTGCCACCGGCTGTTACGACTGGCCCTGGAGCAGCCGGGCCCGTCGGTCGCGCCCGCGGCGAGCACCCCGGCCGGCCGGACCCGTCCACCGGAACCGGGCACCGGACCGACCCGGACGCCCACCGGGCCGGCCGCCGACACGACGCGGGACGAAAGTCCCGCCGGCCAGTGACCAACGGCGCTGTGTACGCCCCGTGTCCGGTGACAGGGTGAAGGCGTCCGGATACGAGGAACGCATATCGCACTCAAGGCATAGCGACAAGTACGAGTCGCTGTGACGGGTGTCACCGAAAGACTTTCTACAGTGGGGGAACTTACCCCCCTCCTACACCCTCTCAATTTAATATGTGCAATTGCACCCTGCCGTAGGAGCGTCGCCGCGGGGGCTCGAAAGTGGGCCGGTTCGGCCGGTATGTCGCCCGGCGGGCCGCGCCGGGGCGACCCCCAGCTACCCCCTCGTCACGCGGGGGCGAGTCGGACGCGCGACGGGCGGCCCCGCCGATCGGGCAGGGCCGGGGCCGGAGCAGGGCGGGAGCGGGCACAAAAAAGATCGCGCTGGACCCGGCGGAGTCCAGCGCGATCGACGACTTACCCAAGTCACACGGGCGTGGCGCCTGTTGGGGCAGACGCCGGTCGTATGGAGCAAACGGGCGCAGACCGGATTGGGGGACCCGGTTTTGCCCGGTTATGCGGTTGTTCAGGCTTCGCTGCGCTGCTGCGGGATGCCCGCCAGGAGTGCACGGACCTCCGCTTCGCGGTAGCGCCGGTGTCCTCCGAGCGTGCGGATGGACGTGAGCTTGCCTGCTTTTGCCCAGCGTGTGACCGTCTTCGGGTCCACGCGGAACATCGTGGCAACCTCAGCCGGGGTCAGCAGCGGCTCGGCATCAGGGGTGCGAGCGGTCATGAGCGGCCTCCTCGGGAGAACCGAACCATCACGGTTCTTTCCTCTAAATTCTGCACCTTGACCCGCGTTGCCCGAAATGGCGGACGCGGGCCGAGTCGGTTATAGGACGAACGGCTTGTCCTCGGCACTACAACTACACCATCTGTCCAGCCACGTCGGCCAAACCGATGGAATTGCCCTCTCAGGTGTTCAACCTCGACGGAAGCCGATGGACCATGCCATAACGGACAGTCACTCCACCGTGACGATCAGTCACAGAGGGACCACGCGTCACCAGACCCACCAAGGAGCGCAATAGCGATACTTCCGCCCTTAGTTGGACGGAAGGAGCCCTTCCGGGACTCCTTGTCCTATTTTGGCACGAGGGTGGGGGATGGCCGCAAGGCCCGAACTTAGTGCTTTAGATCACGGTTGAGGCAATCGCCCCGGATCAGGACCAACGTCCCGATCCGGTCACGCCAGCACCCGCCGGCGCGTGACGACGCTCCCCAGCTTGACCCGGCCGCGCCGTACGCAACACCCCGTAACGCCCCTGAACCGCCGTCTGTGACGTTACTTCAGCTAGATCGTTGCCGATCCCGGACAGCGCTCCAACGTTCCGTCAGCCGCTCATAGGCGGCCCCGGCCCGCGCGCCGTCGCCGTCACGCAGCGCGGACAGGCCCTCCGCGACGTCCGCCGCCGAGTGGTCCTCCTCCAACTGCTGCTCCGGGAGGGCGTGTACGAGGCCGCCGTAGTCCAGCTCGACCAGCGAGCGGGGGTGGAATTCTTCAAGCCAACGCCCCACGTCCACCAGGCCGTCGATCAACGGACCCTCGTCCAGCGCCTCCTTGAGCGCCTTGAGGCCGCGCGCCACCCGCCGCCTGGCCTCCACCATCGGCGTGCGGTACCGCAGCACGAGGCCGTCGTCGCCCTTGGCGTACTCCCGCTCGGCGTCGGCGAACAGCACGAACCAGCGCACCGGCACGTGCCAGGTCGCGCTGCGAATCCACGGCCTGGCGTCCGGATTCCGTTCGAGCCAGCGCTCGAAATCGGCCACCGCCTGGCGGCGCACCACCAGCGGCAGCGCGGCGTCGATCAACGGCGCGGGCAGGTGCTCGGCGACCTCCTCCAGCGCGATCCAGCCACGGAGCCTGGTGCGCCAGGGGCAGATGCAGGTGACGCCGTCCACCACGGCCACGAACGCGTCGTCGCTCTCGTGCACCGGAACCGGAACCGGCGGCACCGGAAGCAAGTCCGCGAGCGAGCGGCGCAGTTCGTCCTGGGCACTGGGGGTGCGCTCGCGGCGCGCGTACTCCGCCCAGTGACTGCGCTCCGGCTCCGGAAAAGCGGCCAGTGGCTCATAGACCCGCAGATAAGCCGCGTACGGGACAATCACCGAAGACGCCAAGGCCACGCCCGCTCCCTCATAGGCCGAAGTTCCGTCCCGGGGGGCCTCGCCGCGCCGCCCGGCCGCTCGCATCGTCCCACGCACACCGCTCCCGGGTGAGTGATCCTCCGCACTGTGCGCTACCTCTGACGCCACAGGTCTTACGCTCTTGCCAACCGGCCCTCCCCCACCCCCCGGAGGGCGCCCACCACGACTTATGGGAGTCACCACCGTGACTGACGTACGTCCGACCGTCAGCGTCGACGGTCCGACACCGAGCCGCGCGAGCGATCCGCTTTCCGTGCTCTTCCAGTCCGACCAGGGCGGCCACGAGCAGGTCGTGCTCTGCCAGGACCGCGAGACCGGGCTCAAGGCCGTCATCGCCATCCACTCCACCGCCCTGGGCCCGGCCCTCGGCGGCACCCGATTCCACGCCTACGCCTCCGACGAGGAAGCCGTCCTGGACGCGCTGAACCTCGCCCGCGGCATGTCGTACAAGAACGCCCTCGCCGGCCTCGACCACGGCGGCGGCAAGGCCGTGATCATCGGCGACCCCGCCAGCACCGCTGACGGCGGCATCAAGAGCGAGGAGTTGCTGCTCGCCTACGGTCGGTTCGTGGCCTCGCTCGGCGGTCGGTACGTCACCGCCTGCGACGTCGGCACGTACGTGACCGACATGGACGTAGTGGCCCGCGAGAACCGCTGGACCACCGGCCGCTCCCCGGAGAACGGCGGCGCCGGCGACTCGTCCGTGCTCACCTCCTTCGGCGTCTTCCAGGGCATGCGCGCCTCGGCCCAGCACACCTGGGGCGAGCCCACCCTCAAGGGCCGCACGGTCGGCGTCGCGGGCGTCGGCAAGGTGGGCCACCACCTGGTCGCACACCTCGTCGAGGACGGCGCCAATGTGGTGATCACCGATGTGCTCGGGGCCTCCATCGACCGGGTCCGGGAGCGCTTCCCGCAGGTCAAGGTGGTCGACTCGACCAGCGACCTGATCACCGGCGAGCTCGACGTGTACGCGCCGTGTGCGCTCGGTGGCGCGCTCGACGACGTCAGCGTGCCGGCCCTGACCGCCAAGGTGGTCTGCGGCGCGGCCAACAACCAGCTCGCCCACCCCGGCGTCGAGAAGGACCTCGCCGACCGCGGCATCCTCTACGCGCCGGACTACGTGGTGAACGCCGGTGGCGTGATCCAGGTCGCCGATGAGCTGCACGGTTTCGACTTCGACCGGGCCAAGGCCAAGGCGACGAAGATCTTCGACACGACGCTGGCCATATTCGACCGGGCCAAGTCCGAGGACATCCCGCCCGCCGAGGCGGCCGACCGGATCGCCGAACAGCGCATGGCCGAGGCCCGCCGCGGCTAGTCGCCGACCGGCCGGGGCCGAAGGTCCCGTGGAAGCGAGGACGCCGGCTACGGCACCACCCCCCGCCGCGGCAGCCGCCGTCGCTTCCGCCCTCCCCGGCACCTGGCCCGCACCGCAGCACTGTGGGCCCCCGCCGCGGCGCCGCCGCACCTGAGCGGCGCCGCGGCGGACCGCCCCGCCCCGCGGAGCAGCCGTGATCCGGCCCACCTCCGCCATCAGCGGGCGGCGCACCCGGCCGACGGCAAGGACGAAGGACAGTGGTGTGGTGTCCGCGAGCACGCCTCGCGGACACCGCACCGACCGAACGCCTTCCGGTCCGCACCACGCGCGGCACCCGGCACACACCACCCGCACCGCCCGCACCACGTGCGGCACCCGGGCCCCGGGTCCTCCGCGCCCCCGGCCGCGACGCCCGCAGGGCCCGCCGCACAGCGCTCACGCACCCGCGCGGCCGTCCGTGAGCGGCCGAAAACCACAGCATCAGGCGGCCTCCGGCCCCGCGCTCCCCGCCCGGCCGTCGCCCGGCCCCACACAGTCCCGTACCGGAGCCCGCACGGCCGCGTACGGGCCCCGAGCGCGCCGCTCCGCGCCCGCCCGCGCACACCGGCTCCGCGCCCAGCAGCGCGGGGTCGCCGGGGGCCGCCGGCGCACGCCACCGTGAACCCGCCGGGCGCAACCAGGACAGCCCGCGCCGCTGCCGCGCCTCCATGCTCCCGGGCGGTCAGGAGCGATCTGGGCCGATCAGGAATCGTCGCAGCTTCGGACACAGCCGGCACCGTGGACGGACGGAAGTGCGCCCGTACCGGACGGCGAGAGATGCCACATGCGCGACAAGCGGTCTGAAATGCGCGATCCCGGGGCGATCACCGCCAAGCGTTGGGCTGGTTCGCGCCTGGCCGTCACCCGTTCGCAGCCCGTCGGCCATCGGCCCGACCGATGCCGGCCGGCTGCGGGTCACTCGTGGGCAGACCGCGGGCCGCCGCCGGGCTCCGGGCGGGCGTGAGGGAGAGATCGCTCACGGCCCGTCGGCGGGTCGGCGCCCAAGACGGGTTAAAATCGCTGCTGACCAGCGAGGACGGGGCGCCTCGCCGGTTCTGCCGAGTGGCACGTGCCGTGGGCGACGTACCGTATGGCCAAAGAAGCAGGTACCGTTGAAGCCCTACGGACCGGTCTCTCCGTCGAGAGCCCGCTCCGACTCATGAACGCGTGTCAAGACTCTGGGGCCGTCGAGCCCCGTCACCGAGGGGGTCGAGCCATGGGGCGCGGCCGGGCCAAGGCCAAGCAGACAAAGGTCGCCCGCCAGCTGAAGTACAACAGCGGTGGGACGGATCTCTCACGCCTGGCCAACGAGCTAGGCGCATCGACGACAAAGCAGCCGCCGAACAGCGAGCCGCACGACGATGAGCTGGATGACGACCCGTACGCGGAGTACGCGGATCGTTACAACGACGAGGGCGACGACGAGCCGTCCGAGTCGTCTGCTCATCGCCGTCGCGCTTGACGTCGCGCGTCCACAGCACGTCTTCGGCGTTCACAACACCGACACTGACCCGGTCCAGGGCCCGCCCCGGACCGGGTTCTGTGCTGCCTTCAGCTTCAGCTCGCGTAGTCACCGGTCAGGGTCACGGCCTCGGTACGGTCACCGCGCTCGGTGATCTCTCCGGCGATCCAGGCGCCCACGCCGCGGTCGGCGAGGGTGGCCAGGGCGACGTCGACTGACTGCGGCGGCACGATCGCGATCATGCCGACGCCCATGTTCAGCGTCTTCTCCAGTTCGCTGCGCTCGACCGCGCCGGCCTGGCCGACCACGTCGAACACCGGGTCCGGGGTCCACGAGGCGCGGTCGATGCTGGCGTGCAGACCGTCCGGGATGACCCGGGCCAGGTTGTTGGCGAGCCCGCCGCCGGTGATGTGCGAGAACGCGTGCACCTCGGTGGTCCTGGTGAGCGCCAGGCAGTCGAGCGCGTAGATCTTGGTGGGCTCCAGCAGCTCTTCGCCCAGGGTGCGGCCGAACTCCGGCACCTCGCGGTCCAGACTCCAGCCGGCCCGGTCGAAGAGCACGTGCCGCACGAGCGAGTACCCGTTGGAGTGAAGTCCGGAGGACTCCAGGGCGATGGCGACGTCACCGGTGCGGATGCGGTCCGCGCCCAGCAGCCGGTCGGCCTCGACCACGCCGGTGCCCGCACCCGCCACGTCGAAGTCGTCGGCGCCCAGCAGGCCCGGGTGCTCGGCGGTCTCGCCGCCGACCAGCGCACAGCCGGCGAGCACGCAGCCCTCGGCGATGCCCTTGACGATGGCGGCGACCCGCTCCGGGTAGACCTTGCCGACGCAGATGTAGTCGGTCATGAAGAGCGGCTCGGCGCCGCACACCACCAGGTCGTCCACGACCATGCCGACCAGGTCGTGGCCGATGGTGTCGTACACGCCCAGGCGGCGCGCGATGTCCACCTTCGTGCCGACGCCGTCGGTGGCCGAGGCGAGCAGCGGGCGCTCGTAGCGCTTGAGCACGGAGGCGTCGAAGAGCCCGGCGAAGCCGCCGAGGCCGCCGACGACCTCGGGCCTGGTGGCCTTCTTCACCCACTCCTTCATCAGCTCGACGGCGCGGTCGCCCGCTTCGATGTCGACACCCGCGGCGGCGTAACTGGCGCCGCCGCCGACGGGAACTGTCTCAGGCATGGCTGGAACCTTCAGATTGTGATGGGGGTGCGGGTTACGGACGACGCAGTGCGTCGGCCCCGCCCACACCGGCGGTCAGCGTCTGCACGCCGTCCGCGTCGGGCTTGGCCACCCCGGCCGTCTCCGACTCCAGGAGGTGCTTGCCGAGCAGCTCCGGGTCGGGCAGGTCCATCGGGTACTCGCCGTCGAAGCAGGCGCGGCACAGCTTCGGCTTGTCGATCGTGGTCGCCTCGATCATCCCGTCGATGGAGATGTACGCGAGCGAGTCGGCCCCCAGCGACTTGCCGATCTCCTCGACGGAGAGCCCGTTGGCGATCAGCTCGGCGCGGGTGGCGAAGTCGATGCCGAAGAAGCAGGGCCACTTGATGGGCGGCGAGGAGATGCGGATGTGCACCTCGGCCGCGCCGGCCTCGCGCAACATCCGGACCAGTGCGCGCTGGGTGTTCCCGCGGACGATCGAGTCGTCCACGACCACCAGTCGCTTGCCCCGGATGACTTCCTTGAGCGGGTTGAGCTTGAGCCGGATGCCGAGCTGCCTGATGGTCTGGCTCGGCTGGATGAACGTACGGCCCACGTAGCTGTTCTTGACCAGGCCCGAGCCGTACGGGATGCCGCTGGCCTCGGCGTATCCGACGGCCGCCGGCGTGCCGGACTCCGGGGTCGCTATCACCAGGTCGGCGTCGGCCGGCGCCTCGGCGGCCAGCTTGCGGCCCATCTCGACGCGCGAGAGGTAGACGTTGCGGCCGGCGATGTCGGTGTCGGGGCGGGCCAGGTAGACGTACTCGAAGACGCAGCCCTTGGGGCGCGCGTCGGCGAACCGGGACGAGCGCAGCCCGTCCTCGTCGACCGCGATCAGCTCGCCGGGCTCGATCTCCCGGATGAAGCTGGCGCCGCAGATGTCGAGCGCCGCGGTCTCGGACGCGACCACCCAGCCGCGCTCCAGCCGGCCGAGGACCAGCGGGCGGATGCCCTGCGGGTCACGGGCCGCGTACAGGGTGTGCTCGTCCATGAAGACGAGGCTGAAGGCGCCCTGCACCTTGGGCAGCACGCGCTGCGCCGCGGCTTCGATGGTCAGCGGCTTGCCGTCGTCATCGGCCTGGCCCGCGAGCAGCGCGGTCACCAGGTCGGTGTCGTTGGTCGCGGCGACCTGGGTGGCCCGGCCCCCGTCCCGCGGCAGCTCGGCGACCAGGTCGGCCAGCTCGGCGGTGTTGACGAGGTTCCCGTTGTGACCGAGAGCGATCGACCCGTTGGCAGTCGCCCGGAAGGTCGGCTGCGCGTTCTCCCACACCGAGGCACCGGTGGTGGAGTAGCGGGCATGGCCCACGGCGATGTGGCCGCGGAGCGAACCGAGGGAAGTTTCGTCGAATACCTGGGAGACCAGACCCATGTCCTTGAAGACCAGGATCTGGGAGCCGTTGCTCACTGCGATTCCCGCGGACTCCTGTCCACGGTGTTGCAGGGCGTACAGCCCGAAATAGGTGAGTTTGGCGACCTCTTCGCCGGGAGCCCAGACACCGAAGACGCCGCAAGCGTCCTGGGGGCCCTTCTCGCCGGGAAGGAGATCGTGGCTGAGTAGTCCGTCACCACGCACAAAAGACACTGTACCCGCGGTTGAGGGTCAGACGTTCGGTCCACCCGGGCACGGCCACTCACCCTCCGTAATCACTTCCGCCCCATCCGCCCGGAAAAACGGGCTGTCACTCGGGGTGTACGTCCTGCCGGTAGGACGGAACGGCGCCGGCCGCCGGGCGGCTGCCGGGCCCAGATGAGATGAGGGACACATCGGGGCGGGGGTCGGTGGTCCGTGGGGGCCGGGTCCGTGGGGGCCGGGGCGGGGCCCGGTGGTCGCTCGGGTTGGGGCCCGGCGGTTGGTGCGCCCGGAGCCCGGTGGTCGCTCGGGCTGGGGCCCGGTGGGTCCGTGGGACCGAAGCCCGGCGGTTGGCGGGCCGGGGCCCGGCGGTTGCGGGCGGCTGGCGGGGGCCCGGAGTGCGGCTGGGGAGCGCCCGTCAGCCGTCCCGGTCAGCCGTCCCCTCACCGCACCACGTCGTAGACGACCTTCTGCACACCGTTCCCGTACGCCTCCTGTTCGACCAGGTGCAGCTTCTGTGCGTCCTTGTCCGTGGTGCTGAACAGGCGCTCGCCCGCGCCCAGCAGGAGGGGGAAGACCAGCAGGTGGTAGCGGTCGATGAGGGCCGCGTCGGAGAGGGCGTGGTTCAGCTTGGCGCTGCCGTGGATGATGATGGGGCCGCCCTCGGTCTGCTTGAGGGCCGCCACCTCGTCCAGCGAGCGCAGGATCGTGGTCGGGCCCCAGTTGGTGACCAGGTCGGACTCGGCGAGCGTGGTGGAGACCACGTACTTGGGCATGTCCCGGTAGCCGGTGAACTCCGCCATCTCCGGCCAGACCGGACTGAAGCCCTCGTAACTGACCCGGCCCAGCATCAGCGCCGTGGCCTCCTCCTGCTCCCGGCCCTTGATCTCGAACGCCTCGGGCAGGAACTCCACGTCCTTGAAGGTCCAGCCGGCGTTGCGGTAGCCGCTCTCGCCGCCGGGGGCCTCCATGACGCCGTCCAGGGAGATGAAGGCGGTGCTGATCAACGTGCGCATGTCGGATGCTCCTGGGTGGGTTCGGGTCGTCGCAGCACGACGGTCGCTCGTCAGCCCGGGGGCCGGAGCCGAGGCTGGGCCGGGAGCCCGTCCGTCTGCTCCGCACCCTAGGGGCGACCTCTGACAATCGGCCGTCGGTGCAGGTCGGACCGTGTGCGGTCGGCGCGGTGCCGTTCCCGGCCGGCCGTCGCGGAGGGCGCGCCGCGGGCACTTGGGCGCTCGGCCCGCGGCCCGCCGGGCGCCGGCAACCAACCACCCGGCCAAGCCCGCAGACACCCCAACCCCCAGGCGCTCAGCCACCCGGCCACCGGCCCCCAGCCCCCGCACCCGGCCGCCGCGCGCCCCGGTCGAGGGCCCGGGTCGGGCCCTCGGCGAGGGGGCACGCGGCGGCGTGGGGCAGCGCGGCACGGGGGTGTGTGTCGGCTTGTGCGGGGGTGGACCGCGGGGTGGGGCGGCGTTACGAGGCAACGCTCAACGCGGGCCCGCCGATCCCCCAACTTCCGTATATACAAGGGTAGTTGCCGTCAGCGACGACGAGTGCGGGGGTCAGCCGACGGCGTTCGGGAACGCCTTCTTCAGGTTCGCCTCGGTCGCCAACTCGTCCTGTGCGCGGCCCGGCTTGTCGGCCTTCGGCTGCTGGCGGTAGGTCTGCGCCTTGTCCGTGCTCTTCAGGTCGCGGTCCAGGCCGAGTGCGGCCCGTACGTCCTGCTCCTCGTCCAGGTTGAAGGTGCTGTCCACCTTGGCGAAGACCGCGCCGCGGGTGAACGCCTTGGTGCCGGCGGCCTGGTTGAGCTGGGCGGCGGCGCGCTCGGTCAGTCGGACGCGGGAGTCCAACTTCACCTGCCGCTCCTCGACGTTCAGGGTCTGCCGCGAGATGAGCTCGCTGCGGGCGTAGCCCAGCGCGAACGACTGGGCGTCGTTCACCGAGCCCAGCACCGCATTGCGGGTCAGGTCGCTCTCGAACTCCGCGAGCCTGGCCACCTGGCGGGTCTTGGTGTTGACCACCGCGAGCCCGCGGTCCTGGTAGAGGACCCGGCCGCCGATGCGGCCGTCCAGGTTGGTGATCACGCCGCTGGTGACGTCGAGTTGGAGCTGGGTGCCGGCGGGGGCGGCCTCCCGGGTCTGGCCCTGGCCGTCGACGCGGACCAGGCGCAGCCCGTGTTCCCGCAGCCGCTCCACGGTCTGCGGCGTCACTGCGAGGTGGGTGCTGCCGTCGACGACCGCGATGGCGCCGCGGGGCGCGTCGATCGGGGCGGCGGGGGCGGCGCCGGCCGTCCCCGGGGTGAGGGCGAGGCCGAGGGCGACGGTCGCGGTGGCGGCCACCGCACCGGCACGGCGCGCGGCGCCGCCGGCGGTCGGACGGGGGGCCGGGGGGAGGATCGGGGGGAGAGAAGACATTGCGTGACGTTCCTTTCTGAAACGGTCGGATCGCACTGTCCACACAAGGCGACTTCCGGTGACGCCGCGACTTCAGCGGGTGATTCGGGTGGCGCGGGTCACCCGCTTGCCCGGCCGGCCCAGCACAGTGCGCCCGGCCCGTGTTCATCCCCCTGGCATTGACAGGTGCGCGTGCCGTCGGACAGGCTCCTGGACCATGCCGCTCGTCCTTGATCCTTCGATCTTGCTGGTAGCGCGCCGCCACGTTGACCTGGTCCGTGTCGCGAGCGCGATCTGTCGCCACGCCTGAACGGCCCCGCCGAACGGCTCTGCTGAACGGATCTGCTGAGCGCCTCCGCGCCGGCCGCGCCCCGACGCACCTCGCGGACGCGTCGACGTCCACCGCCTCCCGTCCCCCGACGCCACCGCCCGCGCCCGCGCGGTAGGAACTGCGGCGCCCCGGCGGGCGGTTCCGCCCGTACTGCCGCGCGTTCGTCGTCCGCCGCGGCCGTCTGACCTCGGTCGTACGCGGACGTCGTACGCCATTGCCGTACGCGGATGTCGTACGCGCAGGTGTCGTACGTGGACGTCGTACGCCGGTGTCGTGGGTCGGAGCCGTCGATCCGCAGCAGTCGATCCACAGCCGTGCCGCTGCGCCCTGAGGTGCCGTGCGCCCGTACGCCCATGCGTCCGCGCATCCCGTTCCGGTGCCGCCGTGCGTCCGCGCCCCCTGCGTCCGTGCCACCGCACGGACGCTCCCCCACCGCCCCCACGCCCCGTGATGACGCGCGCCCGGCGCCTCCACAGCCGCCGCGCGCCGCGTCCCCTCCCCAGCTAAGGACTCGCCGTGACCTCCTCGCACCAGCCGAGCCCCGCCGAACGCCCCGCCCCGACCGGGCAGTCGGCGCACGCACCCACCGACCCGGCGCCCGCCACGCCCTCCGCCCCGGACGCCGCCCGTACGAGACCCGCCACGACCGGCACGGCCGGCTCACCCACCACGGCCGACACGGCCGGCGCCACCCACACCCCGCTGACCCGGCGCGCCTTCGGTGGGGTCGTCGGGGCCACCGCGGCGACCGTCGCCGTCGGTACCTCCGCAGCCGCCGCGACCGGTGCCGAGTCCGCGGCGCAGGTCGCCCCCGCGGCGGCCCACGGGTACGGCCCGGGCCACGAGGGCGGCGGCGAGCGGGAGTTCGAGGCCGCCACCGGCCGGCACTCGCGGCGCCCCAACATCCTGTTCATACTCGCCGACGACCTCGGCTGGGCCGATCTCTCCTCGTACGGCTCGCCCGACATCCACACCCCGCACCTGGACCGGCTGGCCCGCCAGGGCGTGCGGTTCACGCAGGCGTACTCCGGCTCCGCGACCTGCTCCCCCACCCGGTTCAGCCTCTACACCGGCCGCTACCCGGGCCGCGCCAAGGGCGGGCTCGCCGAGCCGATCGCCGACAAGAGCGTCGGGCTCGACCCGAACCACCCCACGCTCGCCTCGCTGCTGCGCGACTCCGGGTACGCCACCGCCCTGATCGGCAAGTGGCACTGCGGCTACCTGCCCGACTACAGCCCCACGGCCTCCGGTTGGGACGAGTTCTTCGGCAACTTCGGCGGCGCCCTTGAGTACTACTCCAAGCTCGGGCTGAGCGGCGAGTACGACCTGTACGAGGGCGACGCCGAGTACAAGGACCTGCGCTACTACACGCGGATCATCACCGAGCGGGCGAGCGAGTACGTACGGCCCGGGCACGGCGGCAAGCCCTGGCTGCTCAACCTCAACTACACCACCCCGCACTGGCCGTGGATCGCCGACGGCGACGAGGCGGAGAGCGCCCGGCTCACCGCCCGGATCAGGGCGGGCGAGAAGGGCGTGCTCAACCACCGCGAGGGCGGCTCGCTGGCCACCTACCGGAAGATGGTGGAGGACCTGGACCGCTCGATCGGCACGGTGCTCGCCGCGCTGCGCGACTCCGGCGAGGAACACAACACGCTGGTGATCTTCTCCAGCGACAACGGCGGCGAGCGCTGGTCCTACCAGTGGCCGCTGTCGGGCAACAAGTTCACCCTCGAAGAGGGCGGCATCCGGGTTCCCAACATCGTGCGCTGGCCGGCCAGGCTGCGCCCGCACCAGGTCAGCCACGAGCCGCTGGCCACGTACGACTGGACGGCGACGCTCCTTGAGATAGCCGGCGCCCGGCCGCACCCGGCCTACCCGTTGGACGGCGCCAGCCTCGCCGGCTACCTGCTGCGCGGCCAGCGGCTGCCCGAGCGCGACCTGTTCTGGCGGGTGCGCGGCGAGCGCGCGCTGCGCCGCGGCGACTGGAAGTACTACCGCGGCGCCGACGGCCGCGACAAGCTCTTCCACCTCGGCGACGACCCCCGCGAACAGGCCAACCGCGCCACCGTCGACAAGGCCCGCCTGGCCGGACTGCGCACCGCCTGGGAGAAGGTCGACGCGACGCTGCTGCCGTACGAGGACTGAGCGGCGGGGCGCTCGGGGCCGCCCGGGGCGGATCTGGGGGTGCCCCGCGGTGGTCGCGGCCACGCGCGCGGGGCCGCGTGCGGGAGGTGTCCGGAGCGGGGGGGGGGGGGGGGGGGCCCCGCGCGCCCACGCGCGCGGGGCCGAACCGGGGGAAACGGCCGGGGCGGTCCCGTTTCGCGCACCCACGCGCGCGGGCGCGCACGAGGCCGTGCCGGCGGGGCGCCCGCAGCCGCTACCCCAGCACCGGCAGGTACTCCGCCAAATCGGCCCGTTCACCGCTGGCGCTGACCGTGCCCGCGTCCAGTTCGTGGGACCAGGGGGTGCGGCCGGTGGCGAGCCTGAGCCAGGTCAGCGGGTCGGTCTCGACCACGTTCGGCGGGGTGCCGCGGGTGTGCCGGGGGCCGGCCACGCACTGCACCACCGCGAACGGCGGCACCCGCAGTTCCACCGAACCGCCGGGCGCCCGGGCCGCCAGCGCATCGGCCAGCAGCCGGGTCACGGCGGCCAGCGCCTGCCGGTCGTGGGCGACGGCGGTGCCGGTGGCCGCGGTCAAGTCGTCGCCGTGCACCACCAGTTCCAACAGCCGGGTGACGAGGAAGTCGTCCACCGTCATCCACCCGTACCGGGAGTGGACCAGGTCCGCGCCGGCGGCCGAAGCCACCGCGGCGGCCAGCTCCGCCGCGCCGGAGTCGAAGCGGGCCAGCAGTTCGGCCGGCGCGCCGGCGCCGGACAGGTCGTCCGCCTCCGCGACGGCGATCCGCGCGATCTCCTCGGCCTGCGTGCCCAGCGCGACCACGTAGCCGCGCAGGTCCAAGTCGGCGGCCGTGCCCGGCGGCGCGGGTTCGGCGGCCAGTCGGCGGGGCAGCGTCTCCAGGCAGACCGCGACGTGCACGATCAGTTGCCGCACCGTCCAGGCCGGCAGCCGCGACGGCGCGGCCAGCAGCGGCCCCGCGTCGGGCGCCGCGCACAGCACCGCGACCGCCTCCCGCACGGCTCTCACCTGCCCGTCCAGGGCGGCTCGCACCTTCTGCGGGTCGTAGCTACGGGCGCGGGGTTTACGCGAAGCGGAAGCCATGCCCGCCAGGGTAGAGCCAGGGCACCACCCGGCGGCCCACACGTCCGCGGCCCCGCCCGCGCCACGCGCCCCCGTGCGCCGTACGCTCCGTGCGCCGGGAGGCCCGTACGCCGGAACCCGTACGACGAGAACCCGTGCACCGGGCCCGTACGACAAAGAGCCATGTACGACAAAGCCCCGTACGGCAAAACCCTGTGCGACAAGCCCCGTGCGCCAGAAGCCGCCCACGCCGAAGGGCCCGTACGAACCATCCGTACGGGCCCTCCCGGCGCGATCAGTCAGCCGTCGGTGCTCAGACGAGCAGCCCCGGGATGGTCGCCTCGTGTGCCTCGCGCAGCTCCGTCAGCGGGATGCTGAACTGGCCCTGCACCTCCAGCGCGTCGCCGTCCACCACGCCGATGCGGGTGGCGGGCAGGCCGCGGGCGCCGCACATGTCGGTGAAGCGCAGTTCCTCGCTGCGCGGCACCGCCACCACGGCGCGGCCGGCGGACTCCGAGAACAGCGCGACGAACGCGTCGTCAACCGCCGTGCCGGACGCCGAAAGGCCCTCCGGCAGGACGATCCGGGCGCCGTGCCCGCCGCGCAGGCAGGACTCCACCAGGGCCTGCACCAGGCCGCCGTCGGAGAGGTCGTGCGCCGCGTCGATCATGCCGTCGCGGGAGCCGGAGATCAGGATCTCGGCCAGCAGCCGCTCCCGCTCCAGGTCCACCTTGGGCGGCAGCCCGCCGAGGTGGTCGTGGACGACCTGGGACCAGGCCGAACCGCCGAACTCCTCGCCCGTGTCGCCGAGCAGGTACAGCAACTGGCCCTCGGTGCCGAAGCCGATCGGCGTGCGGCGCGCCACGTCGTCGATCACGCCGAGCACCGCGACCACCGGGGTCGGGTGGATGGCCGCCTCGCCCGTCTGGTTGTACAGCGAGACGTTGCCGCCGGTCACCGGCGTGCCGAGCTGCTGGCAGCCGTCGGCCAGGCCGCGGATGGCCTCCGCGAACTGCCACATGACGGCCGGGTCCTCGGGCGAGCCGAAGTTCAGGCAGTCGGAGATGGCGAGCGGCTTGGCGCCGGCCGCGGCGACGTTGCGGTACGACTCGGCGAGCGCGAGCTGCGCCCCGGCGTACGGGTCGAGCTTGGCGTACCGGCCGTTGCCGTCGGTGGCGATGGCGACGCCGAGGCCGCTCTCCTCGCTGACCCGGATCATGCCGGAGTCCTCGGGCTGCGCCAGCACCGTGTTGCCCTGCACGAAGCGGTCGTACTGGTCGGTCACCCAGGACTTGGACGCCTGGTTGGGCGAGGCGACCAGTGCGAGGGTCTGCGCGCGCAGCTCGTCGGCGGTGCCGGGGCGGGGCAGCTTGCCCGCGTCATCGGCCTGGAGCGCGTCCTGCCAGTCGGGGCGGGCGTAGGGGCGCTCGTAGACGGGGCCGTCGTGGGCGACCGTGCGCGGGTCGACGTCCACGATCTTCTCGCCGTGCCAGAAGATCTCCAGCCGGTCGCCGTCGGTGACCTCGCCGACGACGGTGGCGATGACGTCCCACTTCTCGCAGATCGCCAGGAAGCGGTCGACCTTCTCGGGCTCGACCACGGCGCACATGCGCTCCTGCGACTCGCTCATGAGGATCTCCTCGGGCGAGAGCGTGGAGTCGCGCAGCGGTACGTCGTCGAGTTCGACGCGCATACCGCCGGAGCCGTTGGAGGCGAGCTCGGAGGTGGCGCAGGAGAGGCCGGCAGCGCCCAGGTCCTGGATGCCCACCACCAGCTTCTCGGCGAACGCCTCCAGGGTGCACTCGATGAGCAGCTTCTCCTGGAAGGGGTCGCCGACCTGCACCGCGGGGCGCTTGGACGGCTTGGTGTCGTCGAAGGTCTCGGAGGCCAGGATGGAGGCGCCGCCGATGCCGTCGCCGCCGGTACGGGCGCCGTACAGGATGACCTTGTTGCCGGTGCCGCTGGCCTTCGCCAGGTGGATGTCCTCGTGCCGCATCACGCCGATGGCACCGGCGTTGACCAGCGGGTTGCCCTGGTAACAGGCGTCGAAGACGAGCTCGCCGCCGATGTTGGGCAGGCCCAGGCAGTTGCCGTAGCCGCCGATGCCGGCGACGACGCCGGGCAGCACGCGCTTGGTGTCCGGGTGGTCGGCGGCGCCCATCCGCAGCGGGTCGACGACCGCGACCGGGCGGGCGCCCATCGCGATGATGTCGCGCACGATGCCGCCGACGCCGGTGGCCGCGCCCTGGTACGGCTCCACGTACGAGGGGTGGTTGTGCGACTCGACCTTGAAGGTGACCGCGTACCCCTCGCCGATGTCGACCACACCGGCGTTCTCACCGATGCCGACGAGCAGCGCATCGCTCTCGGGGGCCTTCTCGCCGAACTGGCGCAGGTGCACCTTGCTGCTCTTGTACGAGCAGTGCTCGGACCACATCACGGAGTACATGGCCAGCTCGGCGCCGGTCGGGCGGCGGCCGAGGATCTCCCGGACCCGGGCGTACTCGTCTTCCTTCAGGCCGAGTTCGGCCCAGGGCAGCTCGACGTCGGGCGTCTCGGCCGCGTGCTTCACGGTGTCCAGGGTCATGCGGAGACCAACTTCCTCAGAATCGAGGTGAAGAACCCGAGCCCGTCGGTGCCGCCCGTGCCGACCTGCGGGTCGACCGCGTGCTCCGGGTGCGGCATCAGGCCGACGACGTTGCCCGCGGCATTGGTGATGCCGGCGATGTCGCGCAGCGAGCCGTTCGGGTTGACGTCGAGGTAGCGGAAGACGACGCGGCCCTCCGCCTCAAGTTCGTCCACGGTCCGCTGGTCGGCGACGAACTGGCCGTCGATGTTCTTCAGCGGGATGTGGATCTCCTGGCCCTGGCTGAAGTCGCTCGTCCAGGCGGTGTTGGCGTTCTCCACGCGCAACTTCTGGTCCCGGCAGACGAAGTGCAGGTGGTTGTTCCGCAACATCGCACCGGGCAGCAGATGGGTCTCGGTAAGGACCTGGAATCCGTTACAGATACCCAGGACCGGCATGCCCGCCTTGGCCTGTTCGATGATCGATTCCATCACCGGCGAGAAGCGGGAGATGGCCCCGGCCCGCAGATAGTCGCCATACGAGAAGCCACCGGGCAACACCACGGCGTCAACCTGATGAAGATCCTTGTCCCGGTGCCACAGCGGAACCGGCTCAAGCCCCGCGATACGGACCGCGCGCTGGCTGTCGCGATCATCGAGGGTGCCCGGGAACGTGACAACTCCCACGCGTGCGGTCACGACTCGACCTTTACGACGAAGTCCTCAATGACGGTGTTCGCTAGGAACGTTTCCGCCATCTCGCGGATACGGGCGAGGGCGTCGTCATCGACCGGTCCCTCCACCTCAAGTTCAAAGCGCTTGCCCTGACGAACGTCGGAGATCCCGTCGAAGCCCAGGCGGGGCAGTGCGCGCTGCACCGCCTGGCCCTGCGGGTCGAGGATCTCGGGCTTGAGCATGACGTCGACTACGACGCGTGCCACTGGCACTCCCGGTGGTGTGGTGCGGTGTGAGTTCTGGGGAGCAACCCCCAGGGACCCGAAGGCAGATGACATAACCCTACATCCCCCCAAAATCTACGCGCATAGATAAGGTGAACCCCCGGTCACGTTTAAGCATCGGCGTGGCCGAACCCTGGGGAAAGCCGGGGGGAAAACGTATCGTCCCGATTGTCGAGAGACACGCGGAGAGAATTCCCAGGGCTTCACAATGCAATGCCCACCGCTGTACAAATGAAAAAGCATTGATTCCTCACCTCCGGAACCCATGCATCGCGGCACTTCATCCAGCGAGTGCCAGGCGGTGCAGCCCGAAAGGACCGATATCCGTGGCACAGCGCGTAGTGGTCACAGTCTCTGACGACATCGATGGCGGAGAAGCCTCGGAGACGGTCACGTTCGGCCTCGACGGTAAGTCGTACGAGATCGACCTCAACTCTGCCAATGCGAAGAAACTGCGCGGCGCCCTCGCCCCGTACATGGAGGCGGGCCGCAAGCGCTCCCGCTCCGGCAAGACCTACCGGCGCACCGCCGTCGCCCCCGACCCGGCCACGGTGCGGGCCTGGGCCCAGTCGCACGGCATGGAGGTGCCGCCGCGCGGGCGCATCCCCAAGAAGATCTACGAGGCGTTCAACTCGGCCGGCTGATCCGACCGATCCGGTCCGGGGATCGCGCCCGTACGCGTCCCGGATTCGCCCACGCGCCCCGGCGGGAACCACCGTCGGGGCGCGCCCGGTAAGGCCCGGACCATCTCCCGCGAACCCGGAGTTGCATCGCACCCCCTTTGATCGGCTAGAGTCTGGAGCACGCCGAAGGGGACGGGCCGAAAAGCCCAGAACTTCGATCATGCGGGTGTAGCTCAGTAGTAGAGCGCCCCCTTTCCAAGGGGGAGGCGCAGTGTGCGATCCCTGTCACCCGCTCCACTGCTCAACCGGTCTATTCGATCAGGTAGAGTGGTCCACACGCCAGCCGATGAAAGTCGGTCGGTGGCAAATGCGGACGTGGCTCAGTTGGTAGAGCATCACCTTGCCAAGGTGAGGGTCGCGAGTTCGAATCTCGTCGTCCGCTCAGTGAATATGTCGAAGGCCCCGGTCATCACGACCGGGGCCTTCGACATATGCCCGCACCTTCCGCTCTCCCCCATCCGGCGCCCCCTCTTCCGGTGCCCCTTCTCCTGACACCTCAGGTTCCGCGGCCTCCGGCTCCCCTTCGCCTTCCCCCTCCCCCGGGGTCCTTCGTTCTTCTCAGCCCTTCCGACCTTTCCGATATCTGCGCGCGAGCAACCGCTATCCGCTCCCCCGGCAAACGACCAGTAAAGAAGTCCCGGTGGGTGACCCGCCCGGTGGGTGGGTGTGTGGGTGTGAACCTGCCCGGTGGGGGGTGGGTGGTTCCGGCCGATGGGAGTGGCTGGTCGGCCGGTGGGGGTGTGGGTGGGTTCCGGCGGCGCCGTGGGGTGGGTCGTCCGGGTCGTCCGGTGGACGTGGTGTGGCGGTGGACACATCGGCGGGCGTGGGACGCCGGTGTGCTCCGTTCGCCCGCAAGGTTGGCTATAGTAGGACGCGCACCACACGGAAACGTGCGGTTCATGCGGACGTAGCTCAGTTGGTAGAGCGCAACCTTGCCAAGGTTGAGGTCGCGAGTTCGAACCTCGTCGTCCGCTCGGTGAAGGCCCCCGGTCAGTGATCGGGGGCCTTTTGCATGCCCAGGGTGGGTGGGGGCGCGTCCCTGAGTGCGGGTTGGGTTGCTCGCCTCAGGGTGGTCACCCCGGGAGGCAGGGTTGCTCGCCTCGGGGTGCGGGTGCGGGTGCCGGTGGGTGGGACGGGGCGTGGGTGAGGCTGTCCGCGCGGCCCCGGGGCTAGTGGGGGGCCGTCCGCCCGGCCCTGGGCCTGGTGGGGCCTGCGGGGCCGGGCGGGGGCCGCGGGTGGCGTCAGGACCAGGTCAGGCCCGTGAGGCGCTCGTACGCCTCCACGTACTTGGCCCGGGTCTGGTCCACGACCTTGGCGGGGAGCGGGGGCGGCGGCAGCTCGCCGGTGCGGTCCCAGCCGGCCGCCGGCGAGGTCAGCCAGTCGCGGATGAACTGCTTGTCGAAGGACGGCTGGTCACGGCCGGGCTCCCACACGTCGGCCGGCCAGAAGCGGGACGAGTCCGGGGTCAGCACCTCGTCCGCGAGCACCAGCCGGTCGCCGTCGTAGCCGAACTCGAACTTGGTGTCGGCCAGCAGGATGCCGCGCTCCCTGGCGATGTCGCGGCCCCTGCCGTACACGGCGAGCGTGGCCTGCCGCAGCTCGGCCGCGCTCTCCGCGCCGACCTGTCGGGCCACCTCCTCGTAGCTGACGTTCTCGTCGTGGTCGCCGACGGCGGCCTTGGTGGCCGGGGTGAAGATCGGCGCGGGCAGCTCGGAGCCGTTCTGGAGGCCGGGCGGCAGGGCGAGGCCGCAGACCGTGCGGTTCGCCTCGTACTCGCGCAGGCCCGAACCGGCCAGGTAGCCGCGGGCGACGCACTCCACCGGGACCATCCGCAGCGCGGTGCAGACCACGGTGCGGCCCGCCCAGTCGGCCGGGGCACCGGCGGGGAGGTCGTCGACGGTGTTCCAGGCCCGGGCGACGTGCCCCGGCATCAGGTCGGCGAGTTGGTCGAACCACCAGAGGGAGAGCTGGGTGAGGACCCGGCCCTTGTCCGGGATGAGGCTGGGCAGCACCCAGTCGTACGCGGAGACCCGGTCGCTGGCCACCATCACCAGTTCGCCGGCCGCGTTCCGGTACAGGTCACGGACCTTTCCGGTGTGCACGTGCACCAGGCCAGGCACCTGAGCGGGTTCGGGCTTCTCGATGAATCCGGACACGGTTCCTCCCGGTGGTTTTGTCCAAGAACCTCGATTCTCGCGTATCGGGTCGGATGCGGCCGACCTGGGCCCGCCCAGGTCGGCCGATGCACCGCGGACCGCCGGGGTGCGCCGCCGCACCGGGCCCGATCAGGGGCTCAGTCGCGCTTGCAGATGCGGTCGAGGAGGTTGGCGGTGGCCCGTTGGATGCGGGCGTCGACGTGGCCGGGGCGGTCGAGCGCCGGGGACCAGGCGAAGGTGCCGGCCGCGAAGACCAGGGCGCCGCTCGGCGCGCGGTACAGCGAGGTCTCCTGGTGCCGGGGGGTGCCCTCGCCGTCCTCGTACGGGGAGTGGGCGAGCAGGATGCGACGGACGTGCTGCGGGAGGCTGGTGCGCGGGAAGTAGCGGTCGGCCTCGCCGGCGACCATGCCGGGCAGTTCGTCGCCCTCGCCGGCGCCCGTCGCCTCCCACAGCCAGTGGTCCGCGTTGCGCACCACCAGCGGGGCCGGTTCGGGCACCCGGCCCGCGTACTGGATGCCGATCAACTGCTGCTCCGGGCTGGCCACCTCGCGCCACAGCGCCGGGCGGCCCGGGCCGCGGCGCTTGCGGCAGGTCAGCAGCCGGTCCGGGCCGGCCGGCGACGGGGTCAGATCGACCTGCCAGTACATGGTGTTGGCGGACAGGAAGACCAGCGAGGTGCCGCCGTCGCGCGCCTGCTCGGCCTTGCGGCGCATCGGGACCGACCAGTACTCGTCGTGACCGGGGAAGACCATGCCCCGGTAGCGGCCGGGGTCGATCCGGCCGGCGTGCAGGTCGCGGGTGTTGGCGTAGCCGAGGTCGTAGCCGTACCGCTCGGCCCAGCGGATGAAGTCGTACGCGTGGCCGACGTGCAGCGGGAGCCCGGCGCTCGCGTACGGCCGGTCGAAGGAGAGCGTGGTCGCCGCGTCCTCCTCGCCGAGCAGCCGCCCCTGCTCGTCCCACGCGTGGTAGAGGCTGGCGCCGGTGCGGCCGTCCTCGGGGTAGAGGTTGTACGCCTGCCAGGTGACGTCGGGCAGGACCAGCAGCAGGTCGGCCGGGTCCTGGTCGCGCACCGTGAACGGGATGTGGCTGCGGAAGCCGTCGCGCGTGGTGAGCACCGCGACGTACGCGCCGACCTGCCAGTACGAGGGGACCTGGAGCCGCCAGGAGAGCCACCAGTGGTGGCAGGAGACGGTGCGCTCGGCAGCGAGCGGGGCGGGCTGGACGATGCCCGCCAGCCGCGGGCTGGTGGTGATCTTCGCGGCGCCCTCGCCGCCGTAGTGGCCGATGCGGTAGATGTCGACGCTGAACTCCTGCGGCGGGTTGACCGTCACCCGGAAGTCGATGGCCTCGCCCGGGGCGACGGCGCCGGCGCTGGCGAACCCCTTGATCTGGCGCTGCACGTCGTCGGCCATCCGGGGGCCGCTGCGGTCGCCGGTGCGGCCGGTGCGGCGGGCGGCTGCGTACGCGCCCCAGCGGGCGTGCAGGCGGTCGTCCGCGTCCGTCGCCCGCGCGTCGTGGCCGCGGGGCAGCGGGAAGGTGGTCGCGCCGGGCGCATCCACATGGTCGACGTACCAGGGCACGACGTGCCCGGTGTCGTCGAAGTAGTGCTCGCTCCCCCGCAGCCAGGGCAGTGGGCCCTGGCCGAACGGGTCCGAAACGGCGTGTGCGACAGCGCCGGACTCCCAGCGCCGGATGTGCTCCGTGCCCACGTGCGCTCCCCTCCCTGCGTACCGCATCCGGGTCCGCACGACCGAGCGCGCCGTGCTGTCGGGTCGCTGCGGACCGGGCCCCGTCCGGGGGGGTCGTCACACCCCGTCACCCGGCGGGCATCGTCGTCCCCGCCAGCCGGCCCCTGTTGGCCCCTGCGCTTTTCTCTCGAATGACAACGACTGATCCCAGCACATCACATTTCGCGCCCACACCGTCACTGTTCGTCGCGAAATGGTGTGCGGAACCGGCGGATCGATGCCCGGCGGGGCGCACACCCGCCCCTCCCGACGAGCACCCGCACGCCCCGTGTCCCCCGGGGCGCACGCGGTGGGGCGATAGGGGCGCAGGGGCACGGTCGGTAACGGGCTGGGGGTGTACGGGGTGAGGGGTGTGCGGGGCTGTGAGCTCGCGGCGCTGTGGGTGTGCGGCGCTGCGGGTGTGGGGTGGGTGTGCGGCGCCGTGGGGTGGGGCGGGGCGTCCTGGGGCGGCGTACCGGAGCGGGCGGGCGCGCTCTCGGGGGCTGCCGGTGGGTGCGTGGGGCTGCGCGTACGCGCGTACGCGGGGGAGGTGAGGGACGCACTCGCGTACGCGGGTGGGGCGGGGCCCTGGCCGGGTGGGGTGGGGTGGGGTGGGGTTGCGCGTACGCGGGCGGGGTGGAGCCCGTGCCGAGTGGGGTGGGGTTGCGCGTACGCGGGTGGGGTGGGACGGACCCGTGTCAGTGAGGTGGGCTTCGCGTGCGCGAGTGGGGTGGGGCTGCGGAGACGCGAGTGGGGTGGAGCTGCGGGTACGCGCGTACGCGGGTGAGTGGGTGGGCCTGCGCCTGGATGGACCCCGCGCCCGGGTGGGGCCCGACCGGGAGGGCCCTCACCGGGTGGGGTCTGTGTCGGGTGGGTCAGACGAGGCGGATGGGCTTGTCGGGGCGGGCGCCGACGTCGTTGAGCCAGGTGCGGAGCGGCTCGGGGTCGCCGTCCTCGACGAGGCTGAGCACGTGGGGCGCGAGGTCGGTCCGGCGCTCGCCGTCGATCAGGAGGGACGGGCCGTCGAGCCAGTCGAGCCCGGGGGCGGCGCCCGCGGTGTCCATCGCGGCGCAACAGACCATCGCGGTGACGTGGTCGGCGAGCAGTTCGCGCCCCGTACGGGGTGGCTGGAGCGGGAAGAGCGGGGCGAGCCCGTCCAACCAGGGCTCCCCGCCGGCGCCCACACCCGGTACGGCCGCCGCCGGCCCGTGCGCACCGGCCGAGGCCGCCGACCGGCGCTGCTCGGCCTCCTCGCGGGCCAACTCCGTGGTGAGCCGGGCCGCGAGCCGGTCGGCTATCGCCGCGGGATCGGCATCCGCCCCACCGGGCACGGCCAACTCCGCGAACATCCGGTCCAGCGTGGGCTCCACCCCGAGGTCGGGGCCGAAACCCGCGTCGGGCCCCGGGGTGGGGGCGGCGGCCGGGCTCAGCGCGTCGGCCTCCGGCCCTGAGGTGGTCGAGTCCGAGGTGGTCGGGACCGAGCTGGTCGGGTCCGAGGTGGTCGGCTGGGGGGTGACCGCGTCCGGGGCGGCCGGGCCCGCCGGGCCGAGGGCGGCCGAGCCTGACGCGGCTGGGTCTGCGGTGGTGACACCTGCCGTGGAGGCGGCTGCTGCGGGGCCGGCCGGGCCCGAGGCGGCCGGGCCCGGGGCGTGCGCCTCCGGCGGGGTGGGGGCGGCTGGCACGGGTCTCGTCGGGGCGGGCTCGGTCGGAGTGGACCCGGTCGGGGCGGGTTCCGTCGCGGCGGTCGGCTGCGCAGTCGGTTGCGGGTGCTGCGGTACGGGGGGTGGGGCGGGGGTGGCGTCGGCGGCCGGCGGGGGCGTGGCCGGGGCGCTGTCCTGCGGGGTTGTGGCCTGGCCGGCCGGCGGGGTGGCGGGGCTCGGCGCCGCCGGCGGGGCGGTCGCGTGGGATCGGTCCGTCGATGCGCAGGGCTGGGCGCCGGCAGGTGGGGTGGTGGCCTGACCGGCCCGGAGGGCGGCGGGGCTCGGGGCAGCCGGCGGGGCGGTCGCGGGGGCCTGGCCCGTGGGCTGTGCCGGGTGGGGACGGTGGGTCGGTGGGTGGGGGAGGGTGCCGAGGGCCGCGTGCAGGCGGGCTGCCTCCTGGCGCCACTTCCGGTCCACGACCTCCTCCGGATACTGCTCCCAGTCCACCGGGGACCACGCCGGGCTGGGCGTCGCGGGGCCGCCGTGGAAGAGGCGGGCCGCCAGCAGCGAGGTCGCCTCGTCGATGGCGCCCGGTTCTTCCAGCAGGTCACACGCGGGCCGCTCGCCCAGGCGGGAGGCGAAGCCCTCGGCGAGCCGGTCGCGGCGGGAGAGTTCGGTCAGCGCGGCCACCACACCGGCGTCCAGCCGCGCCGGCCAGCGGCCCATCCGCCAGGCGGGCAGCGCCACCCGGGTGAGCAGCCGGTCCCAGCCGGCGTAGGCGAGGCCGACCTGTTCCTGGGCGACGATGCGCAGCCCGTAGTCCACGTGCTGCGCGCGCTGGGCGGCGGCAGCAGCCACGCCCCGCTCCATCTCGGCCGCGTGGTCCCGGCAGGCCCGCAGCAGCAGCCGTGCCACCCAGCCGACGAAGGCGTACCAGGGGCGCCGGACGGCACGGCCGACGGCGGCCAGCGGCGCGCGGACGCCCCGGCGCGGGGCGGGCCCAGGCGCGGGCGTGGGCGGCGCAGTGGTGCTCGCGTCGGCCGCCGCGAAGGGCCCCGCGCCGGCGGCTTCGGCGCCGGGCTGGTGAGCAGAGTCCAGGGTGTCGAGGGCACCGGGTGGGTCGAAGGGGTCGAGCGGCCCGGAGCCGTAGCGGCCGGCGGGCGTGGCCGGGGGCGGCGGCCCGTCGGGCCTGGCGTGGGGGGCGCCCACCGTGCTGCCCGGGGCGGCGCCCGCCGTGGTGGCCGGTGGTGCGGTGCGGGTGGTGGTCGCACCGGTGCGCTCGGGCGCGTACGCGACCGGGCCCGGGTGGGCGGGCGCCGGCCGCCGGAGGTGTGCGGGCGCTTCGGGCGCGGGGTCGGCGGGGGCGGCCCCCACCTCGTACGGCGCGCGGACCCCGGCGGAGCGGGCCGAGTGGGCCGGCGCGGCGACGGCGGCCGGCACCCGCCCCGCGGGCGCACGCCCGGGCGTACGGGCAGCAGCGGCGGCGGAGTCCTGGTCGACGCCCGGGGCGACGGGGCCGTACACACCCCCTGCGTACGGAGCCGGCGCGTACGGGTCCGGGCCGTAGGGCTCCGGGGCGTACGCCTGCGGGTCGCGGGCGTCGGTGAGCAGGACCGGGTCGGGGGCCGGGGCCTGCCACGGGCCCGTCGTCCGCTCGTCGTCCGGGCCGTCGCCACGCTCCGGCCCGGGGCGCGGCCCGGCGTGCGCGTCCCCGTACGGATCGGCGGCGGGGTACGGATCAGCGTCGAGGTCCGCGTACGCGTCATGGGGCGGGTGGTCGGCGCGGACGGCCAGGGCCACGGCGGCGTCCAGGCCGCGCACGAAGCGGCGGGCAGCGGCGATGTCCGGGTGGGCGGCGGGGCCGGTGCCGGCCACCACCGGGGCCAGCAGCGCGCGGAGTTCGGCGACCCGCATCCACCACAGGAAGGGCGAGCCGATGACCAGCACCGGAGCCGTGGACGTGGCGCGCTCAAGGTCGTCCGGGCGGGCCGGCGCGCGGTCGGCGGCCGGCCCCGGTCCCGGCACGGGATCGGGCGCGGGGTCGCACCAGGGGGCGTGCGCGGCGCCGCGGGCGAGGCCGGCGGGGGCGCCGTGCGCGGCGTTGACCGTCGCATCGGGGGGCGGCGCCGCGCCGGGGGGCGGCTCGGGCGCACTCCGCGCGGGCGCGTGCGTGGCCGGGGTCTGTGCCTCGCCCGCCGGTTCCGCTGGCCGCCGCGCACCCCGTCGCAGCCGGCCGAACCTGCTGGTCCTGCGGCCGATGGCGCCGGCCGCGGCGCGGCGGCGGGCGCTGGCCCTGGCCCGTCGGGCGCTGTGTGTGCGGTCTTCCAGCCAACTGTCGCAGTCTGGTGTCAGGGCTATCGCGGACGGGGCGGGCACGCCGAGTTCGTCGGCGAGGTCGTGCACCAGTCGGTACAGGTCGGGGGCGCTCGCCCGCGGGATGGGCACGGTGGGGCTGAGCGCGGGGCGCGCCCGCGCGATGGCCACCGTGACGGCCGCGGCCACCAGCAGGGTCAGCGCGGCCAGGCCGACGGCGACCCAGCGCGCGGTGCGCCAGCCGGCGCCCGCGCCGCCGATGTGGCCGGTGCTGCCCCCGACGAGGAGCAGCACCGCGACGGCGGTCGGCAGCAGCGCCACGGCCTGCGCGGCACCGCGCACGCGCAGCACCGCGAGCGCTCGTGCACGAGCTCCCGGCGTATCGGCTTCCGGACCTGCCATGAGACGGATCACCCCCTACTGCCCTGCGGTGAATGCGACAGCGGACGTCGCCGGCGTGCGTACCCCACCACTGTCGCACCGGCTACTGACACCGCAATGTCGGTGTGCGAAGGGCCCCCGGCCCGCGCGGCAGCCGCTGCGCCACTTGCCGCAGCGTGCTTGCGCGGCACACTAGTTGCGGCCGGGAATCACGTCACCCAGATAGCCAAGCGCTCACTCAATGGAATGGCTTCATACAGGGGTAGGAACCATTCCGGTCAGATAGCGGAACCTGCGCCTGATGGGTGAACGACGAGGCCGGGGGCGGTGCCTCGGCCGAGCGCCCGTGCGGCGCCGGGGCGTGTGCCCAGGGCGTGCCGCAGGGGGTGGTGCGCCGGCGCGGCCGTACCGAGCCCGCCGACCCGCACCCGCCCCGGCCGCCGCCCGGGGCCCCGCGACCGCTGCCGCCCCAGGTCTTGGACCGACCACCATCGCCGCAGGTCAAAGCGGGTGTACGGGCCGGCGTCCGGCCCGCCAGCCGACCCCCGCGACCGGCTCCAGCCACCAACCGCTCGCCGGCGACGGCCACCGTAACCGTGCCGGTTTCGGGGCCCGGGGCAATGCCCCGCCCGGCATCCCGCTCGCGCCGCCCGGACCGTCTCCGCCGCCGTGCCCACCGCAGTACGCCCGCCGCACCGGCGCCGCCCACAAGTGGCTGGACGCCCGTCGTACCGTCGGGTGTTCCGTCGGTGGCACGGCCAGGTCGGGGCCAGTACGGGGGCCGGCACGGGGCCGCCGTCACGCACCGTGGGTGATGCGGGCCGCCGGCAGCCGGCGTGCGGACCGCCGCGCCCTGCGGCCCGGCCTGCGGCGGGAACACGCCGGCGGGGGCGGGCGGCGGGTATGCGCCGCGGGCGCGGCGGATGCGTCCGGTCGCCGGGGCGTCGAAGGGGCGCCAGGGGGTGCGGGAAGCCGCGGGCGGGTGCGTTCGGCCGCGCTCGGCGGTGTGGCGGGGGTGCGAGCGCCGTCCGCCGGCGGGTCGGTGCTGGGGCGCCGATGCCGCGGGGATCGAAGGCCGTGGGCTGCGCGGGCCGCGGCGGCGCCGACCGCGCGACGATGCACCCGACCGCCCGCCCCGCGTACGCGCGTACGCCGGCGGCGGGCCCGGCCGTACGCCGATCGCGCTCCACCGACCGGGCCCCGTACACCATCGGCCTGACCCGTACGACGCCAGCCCGGGGCCCGGCACACCGGACGCCGCCGTACCGCTCCCGGCAGGGCCAGGGCCGGGGCGCCGGGCACGGGCCAAGCGGGCACGGGCCAGGGGGGCCTTAACCTCCGCGCGCCCCGCGCGCCCGCGCGCGATGGCGACGCCGCGCGGACCACACACCGGGCAGCACCACGGCCACCAGGCCAACCGCGCCCAGGGGCCGGACCGCTACCGGCTAACGCCTACTGCGGCTCCGCCGCACGCGCGGCGATGTCCGTCCGGTGGTGGGAGCCGTCCAGGCCGATCACGTCGAGCGCTCCGTACGCGCGCTCGCGTGCCTTCGCCAGGCTGGAGCCGGTGGCCGTCACGGACAGCACCCGGCCGCCGGAGCTGACGACCTCGCCGGACTCGGCCAGTTTGGTGCCGGCGTGCAGCACGTACGTCTTCTCGTGCTCGGCTGCCTCGGCCAGGCCCGTGATGGGGTCGCCGGTGCGCGGCGTGCCGGGGTAGTTGTGCGAGGCGATGACGACGGTGACCGCGGCGCCTTCGCTCCAGCGCAGCGGCGACTGGAGTTCCAGCGTGCCGGTGGCCGCCCGCAGCAACACGCCGGCCAGCGGCGTCTTGAGCCGGGCCAGTACGACCTGGGTCTCCGGGTCGCCGAAGCGGGCGTTGAACTCGATGACCCGCACCCCGCGCGAGGTGATGGCGAGCCCCGCGTACAGCAGGCCGGAGAACGGCGTGCCGCGGCGGCGCAGTTCGTCGACGGTCGGCTGGAGGACGGTTTCGAGCACCTCGTCGACCAGCTTGGGGTCGGCCCACGGCAGCGGCGAGTAGGCGCCCATGCCGCCGGTGTTGGGGCCCTCGTCGCCGTCCAGGGCGCGCTTGAAGTCCTGCGCCGGCTGGAGCGGGAGGACGGTCTCGCCGTCGGTGATCGCGAACAGCGACACCTCGGGACCGTCCAGGAACTCCTCGATGACCACCCGGTCGCAGGCGAGCGCGTGCGCGCGGGCGACGGCGACGTCCTCGGTGACCACGACGCCCTTGCCGGCCGCGAGACCGTCGTCCTTGACGACGTAGGGCGGGCCGAAGGCGTCGAGCGCCTCGTCCACCTCTTCGGCGTTGACGCAGACGTAGCTGCGCGCGGTGGGAACGCCCGCCGAGGCCATGACGTCCTTCGCGAACGCCTTGGAGCCTTCGAGGCGGGCCGCGGCTGCGGACGGGCCGAAGCACGCGATGCCGCGGTCGCGCACGGCGTCCGCGACCCCGGCGACCAGCGGCGCTTCCGGGCCGACGACGACCAGGTCCACACCGAGCGAGCCGGCGAGGTCGGCGACCGCGATGCCGTCGAGGACGTTCACCTGGTGCTGCTCGGCGACCTCGGCGATGCCAGCGTTGCCGGGCGCGCAGTGCAGCGCGGTGACGTCGGGGTCGAGCGAGAGTGAGCGGCACAGGGCGTGTTCGCGGGCGCCGCCGCCGATGACGAGGACCTTCACGGGCCCAGCCTAAACGTCGCCGCCCGCGGCCCCGCACCCGCGGCACGGCAACGCGGTGCCGCGGGTGCGGGGCCGGGTCGAAGTGGCGGGCGGGAGAGGTGGCGCGCGGGCGTACCGGGCGCGCCGCGAACGCCCGCACCCTCGCGAACGTCTCGCCCTCCCACACACAAACGCCCTCGCGAACGCCCTCGCGCGCGAGGAGGCACGGCCACACCCGTACACCTGGCCGCTGCCGTGGGGGGGGGGGGGGGGGGGGGGGGGGGGGG